>NZ_JBSHFH010000048.1:0-58835 GCF_053617235.1 Streptomyces sp. NPDC055749
GCCGGGCACTGCCCGGCGGGTCGCGTGGTTGCGGGGGCGCCTATGCCTCGTCGACGGGCCAGTCGACGAGGTAATGATGCAAGGTGTCGTCCACCTCGACGAGCCGCATCCCTGCCGCGGTCATGACGCGGTGCGATCCGACGTTGTCGAGGTCCGCGTCGCCCTTCACGGATATGGCGCCCTGCGCGCGGGCGAACGCCAGCAGTGCGCGAAGCGCCTCGGAGGCGTACCCGTTTCCCCGGGCGGCGGGGACCAGGCTGTATCCGATGGTCACCTGGCCGTCCTCGTCGGGCGCGCCGTGAAATCCCATCCCGCCTATCGCCTGTCCGTCCTCGCGCCGTCTGATCTCGAAGGCGCCGAACGGCCGGGGGTCCCCGACCGTTTCGCAGGTGCTGACATAGCGCCGTGCGCCGAACCTGTCGCCGTCGTCGGGATATCCGGGGGCCCACAGGGCGTCGTCCGCCGGTCGGCCCGCCACCAGGTCCGCTGCTTCGGCGGGGCTCATCAGGTGCAGTGCGAGGCGTGTTGTCACAAGGTCATCCATGACTGGCGGAGTATCACGGCGCGAGGGCTGAGCGCATCCGAATATGACCGACAGAAGAGAGGGGTAGCGTTGATACGTTATCGATGTTAGCGTTGTTATGTCGAGGTTGGCGTACACCACCGGCCCGCCCACGAGGAGCAGCGCCATGAGCGATCGCAACACCCCCACTCCCACTCCCACTCCCAGTCCCAGTCCCAGTCCCAGTCCTGGCCCGGTCGGCCGCCGAGTCGCGATTGTCACGGGAGGCTCCCGCGGCATCGGTCGCGAGAGTGCCGAACGCCTGGCGGCGGACGGCTTCGCTGTCGTCGTCAACTACGCGGGCAACCGGACCGAGGCCGAAGCCGCGGTCGCTGCCGTGGTCGCCGCGGGCGGAGAGGCGCTCGCCCACCGCGCGGATGTGGCCGACGAGGTCGCGGTCGCCGGCCTCTTCGACGCGGCCGAGCGCGCCTTCGGGGGAGTCGACGTGGTCGTCCACGCCGCAGGCGTGATGACGCTGGCCCCGTTGGTCGACACGGACCTGGACGCACTGGACCGGATGCACCGGACCAACATCCGCGGCACCTTCGTCGTCGATCAGCAGGCGGCCCGCCGCCTGCGGGAGGGTGGAGCGATCATCAACTTCTCCAGCTCGGTGCTGTCCCTGTCCCTCCCCGGGTACAGCGCCTACGCGGCCACGAAGGGTGCGGTCGAGGCCATGACGCTGATCCTGGCCCGCGAACTGCGCGGCCGGGACATCACGGTCAACGCGGTCGCGCCCGGCCCGACGGCGACCGCGCTGTTCCTGGACGGCAAGGACGAGGAGACCGTGGCGCGGATGGCGGCCCAGGCGCCGCTGGAGCGGCTGGGTACCCCGCAGGACATTTCGGAAGTCGTCTCATTCCTCGCCGGTCCTGCCCGCTGGATCAACGGCCAGGTCGTGCGGGCCAACGGCGGCATGGTCTGAGGTGATCGGTCCCGTGCCCGGCTTGATAGCGTCCGTTCGATGAGTACACGAGCGCGCATTCTCGAGGTGGCGGCCGAACTGGTCGCGGAGTCCCCGGACGGCGATGTCTCCACGCGTGCCGTGTGTGAGGCCGCGCAGGTGGGCGCACCCGCGCTGTACCGGCACTTCGGGGACAAGGAGGGTCTGCTGTCGGCCGTTGTCGACCACGGATTCGATGCGTACCTGGCGACCAAGCGGGAACGCGGCGAGTCCACGGACCCGGTGGAGGATCTCCGTAACGGCTGGGACGGCCATGTGGACTTCGCCCTGCGCAACCCGAATCTGTACCGGCTGATGAACTCGCCCGCCATGCGCACCCCGCCGGCCTCGGCGCTCGAATCGCACCGGATCCTCACCCGGGACCTGGAGCGGGCGGCGGAACGGGGGAGGTTGCTGGTCACCCCCGAACTGGCGGCACAGATGATCATGTCGGCCAATGTGGGCGTGGCGCTCATGCTGGTGGCCCGCCCGGCGACGTTCTCCGACCGCTCGGCTTCGCGCCGGGTCCGCGACGCGGTGCACGCTGCCGTCCTGACGCCCGACCCGGCGGATACGCCGGCCACCGCGCCCACTCCCACGCCCACCCCCGCCACCGCGGTCCCGTCCACGGCGGCCACGTTGAGCGCCTTGCTGCGGCGGTCCCACGGGGCAGGGCTCAGTACGGCCGAGGTGGCCCTGATGACGGAATGGCTGGACCGCGTCTCCAACGCGCCTGGCCCGGAGCCGAAGCCCCGGGCCTGAAAGTGCCAGGGGCTCGCACTCGGGTACGCACGCGGGCTCGGGCTTGGGCTCGCATCATCACCGACGTCTCACGGCCCGCCGCCCACCTCCGCTACGGCGCGTCCGACCCGAATTCCCCGTTCAGAGCCGCCGCCATCCGCAGGTGGGGCGCAGCCTCGGCATGCCGTCCCTGCCGCTCCAGGGTGCGGCCCAGCATCAGCCGCGCGTACTCCTCCACGGGGTCGCGCTCCAGCACGGCGCGCAGCTCCGTCTCGGCCTTGCCGAGGCGCGCCGAGTGGTAGTAGGCGCGGGCCAGCAGCAGCCGCGGAGAGACCTGCTCCGGAACCTCCGCGACCAGTCCGTCCAGGATCCGGGCAGCGGTGACGTACTCCTTGGCCTCGAAGAACATCCGTGCCCGGTCCCAGCGGTCGGCGGCCGTGCCGAACTCGTAATAGGTGTCGCTCACTTGTCCTCCTTGGCCGGACGCTCGGCGGACCCGTCCCGCTGTCATGGCGGTGATCCGTTCAGATGCTTCAACACAGCATAATGGTTGAACATTCCACTAAAATTTCGGCGTGGGGACCGGCGCGACGGGCCCCTCCGGGAATAGGTTGAGCGCCATGAGCAATCTCGATCGCCAGGCCACCCCCTCCGTCTGCGGAGGACGGGGCTTCGTCGTCGCCGAGCCCGTACGTGAACTACTCGCCCCTCGCCGTGTCCAGCTGGGCGAATCCACCGAGGTCCGCAGACTGCTGCCGAATCTGGGGCGCCGCATGGTCGGCGCATGGGCCTTCGTGGACCACTACGGCCCCGACGACATCGCCGACGAGCCCGGGATGCAGGTGCCGCCCCACCCGCACATGGGCCTGCAGACGGTCAGCTGGCTGCACGACGGCGAGGTGCTGCACCGCGACAGCGTGGGCAGCCTCCGGACGATCCGCCCACGCGAACTGGGCCTGATGACCTCGGGCAGGGCGATCAGCCACTCCGAGGAGAGCCCGAAGCCCCACGCCAGGTTTCTGCACGGCGCCCAGCTCTGGGTGGCCCTGCCCGACGCGCACCGGCACGTCGAGCCGCACTTCCAGCACCACACCGACCTGCCCACCGTCGTAGCGCCCGGCCTCACGGCCACGGTGATCCTCGGCGAACTCGACGGCGCCGCGTCGCCCGGAACCACGTACACCCCGATCGTCGGCGCCGACCTGGCGCTGACCGCCGGCGCCGAGGCCCGCGTACCACTCGACCCCGACTTCGAGTGCGCGGTCCTGTCGATGTCCGGCGAGGCGGAGGTCGACGGCGTCCCCGTCCTGCCGGGCTCGATGCTCTACCTCGGCTGTGGCCGCACCGAACTGCCCCTGCGGGCACTCTCCGACGCCGGCCTGATGCTGCTCGGCGGCGAGCCGTTCGAGGAGGAGATCATCATGTGGTGGAACTTCATCGGGCGGTCCCACGAGGACATCGCGCAGGCGCGCGCGGACTGGGCGGACGGTGCCCGGTTCGGAGAAGTGCATGGCTACGACGGAGGCCGACTCTCCGCTCCCGAACTGCCACCTGTGGCGCTGAAGCCGCGGGGAAGGGTGCGCTGAGCTGCACGGATGTGGCCGGGACCGGGTGTGCTCCTGGTCGCGGCGGCTCGGTCCCATGCTCAGGATCGGAATCGGTCCAGCGCTTCTCCGGAAGCTTCCGCCACACGTGCCCGGGATTCCAAAGTGTGGTCGTGTGCGAGCAGCTTCAGTAGACCCAATGCGGACCCAATGCTGACTTTGATGACGAGGTGTCAGACGCTGTCGCGTCATGGTCTGGCTGGTCTGGTGTCTGTGATGAGTGGACTGGGCACTTGGGGCTGGAGTTTTGCCTGACTCGTGGCAGTTGAGTGAACGAGGGGTACTTGCACATGGCCCACCAGGGGCCGGGATCTCACCTAGAGGGAACAGGGTGTTGTGGTGATCCCACAATGCTGACCCGTCTGGTAGCCGGGGACATAGGCCATGACGGGACGGTGGCGAAGTCGCTACCCATGCCGCCCAACGCGTCGTTGGTGATGTCAGAGTGAGGTGGTTTCGTAGTCTGCCGTGGCTCAGGTTCCAACTGGACTGACCGGAAGGAGTGGCTGTCGCTCCAGCCAGTTCGTTAACTCTGCACCGTGAGTGTTCCGGATCTTCGTGTTCGGTCTGCGTGGATTCGTCCAGGCCGACCTCGTTGAACCGGTGGATCACGTCATGTCGTTGTCTACCGAGTGGCTCTGACCTGCGGCGTTGTGGTTCTGCGATCCGCTGACCTGCGCGGATATGCCTTTCGGTTCTTTCGGATTCGTGCTGCGTTATGCAGCCAATTCTCCCCACGCGCTCCCCAGGGTCGCCGATACTCCCCAAACTCTCCCCAGAGGTGGCGCTGGCGCAGGGACGGTGACGGGGGAGAGAGTTAGCTTGCCTGTGGCTCCAGGGTCCGTCGCTGAGTGACTGCCACGTCCGCTGGTCATGGGATACGGCAGTCTGTGGGGACCGGTAGGTCGATCGCTCCTCGGGGGACAGCGGAGCCCTGCCGTCGGCAGGGACAAGCGCGACGGGCATTCCATCTCGGGACCTGCACTGGAGGCTCGTGTCCAGGATGGATGCTGCCTCAGCGCAGGCAGCATTCCGTCGATGGCTGGCTAACGTGCGGGTCGTTTTGCTGTTCCTGTGTAAGTGAGGCTTGTCGCTGGGAAGGATGTCGGTGAACACGGCCGCAGCGTCGAGGGCTGGCTCTTGAGATGTTGGACCGAAGTGTCTTGACTCGTCCGGTCTCCTGCCGCACGAGCAGGCGACGATGACGGAACATCACTGGTGGACACAGACTGAACTGTGCCAACCATAGGAGCGCGTAGTCTCGTTGCGAATCGTCCCGCTGCTGAACGACGTCCTCAAGGGGCACCTTCCGGCGAAGCCCGTCCAACCGGCTTGGCACCACTGACGCGGCGCGCTGAGGTTCGGCCCCCGGCACGAGAGCTGGAGGCCGGACCGGGACGGGTTGTGCGTCAGCGACGCGGGGCGTGGACCCGCTGCTGGTAGTGGTCGGCCACCAGCCGGCTGACCGCGCCCAGCGGGTCCTGCGGCAGGAGCTTGGCGGAGAAGTACATGTGCCCCCTCACCTCGCGATAGTCCTCGCAGAACGTGAGGTGCCGAGAGAGTTCCGCAGGGTCGAACCAGGCGGCCGGCTGCCCGGTGACGCCCACCTTGTAGAGCGCCTCCCCAATGTAGAAATTGACGCCCGTCCCCCGGACGACATCCGCCCACCACGGCACGAGCTTCGCGTAGTCAGCCACCGTGAACCCGATGTTCCAGTACACCTGCGGCACCACGTAGTCGATCCAGCCCTCGCGAACCCACTTGCGGGTGTCCGCGTACAAGTCGTCGTAGGTCTCCACGCCACCTGCGGTGGCCGAACCCTGCGGGTCCGTCGCGGAGTTGCGCCAGATCGCGAAGGGGCTGACGCCGAACTGCACCCGGCGGCGGACGCGCCGGATGCCCTGACCGAGTTCCTGGATGAGCAGGTCGACGTTGTTGCGCCGCCAGGCCGCCTTGTCCGTGAAGTCGCCGCCGTACTCCTGGTACGCCGCCTCGTCACCGAACTCCTGCCCCGCCGCGGGGTACGGGTAGAAGTAGTCGTCAAAGTGCACCGCGTCGAGGTCGTACCGGTGTACGGCGTCGAGGATGGTCTCGATGCAGAAGCGGCGTACCTCGGGGATGCCGGGGTTGTAGTACATCTTGCCGCCGTAGGTGACGAGCCACTCCGGATGCAGTTTCACCGGGTGGTCGGCGGCCAGCTTCTCCGCCTTGGTGTCGTTGCGGACCCGGTAGGGGTTGAACCAAGCGTGCAGTTGGAGGCCGCGCGCGTGGGCCTCGCGCACCGCGAAGCCCAGCGGATCCCATCCTGGGTCCACGCCCTGGGTGCCGGAGAGGAACTCCGACCACGGCTCGAAGGGCGAGGGCCACATGGCGTCGGCCGTCGGTCGGGCCTGGAAGACCACGGTGTTGAGGTTGCGGGCGACGGCCTCGTCGAGCCGGGCGAGCAGCTGCGCCTGCTGCTCCCCGGCCGTCAGGCCTTGGCGGCTCGGCCAGTCAATGTTGGCCACGGTGGCCACCCAGCTGCCCCGCATCTCCGGCTTGCCACCGCCGGAGAAGCCGCGGGCCGGGTCTGCCTCGGGGCTGAGGACCGTGCCCGTGGCACCATCCGCCGCGAGCGCCTGCCCGCTCAGGGCCACCGCGCCCACCGCGCCCGCCACCGCCGCGCCGAATCGCCTCCGGCTCAGGTGCTGCCATTCTTCGGGGTTACCGCTCACCATGTGATCCTCCGACGCTGCGTCAGGAAGTGGTCTGAACCACTCCGTCTCCTGGGCATCTTCGGGGCCGCGTCCGCGCGGGACAACCCCGCGGCGCGGACCAGTGCGGAATTCTTTGGTCTGGGCCGCCGAAAGTACGCCCGGGGAGACTTGAGGACCGCAGAAGGGTGGGATGAGCTGGGTTATCGGCTGATCCTCGAGCACGACTTGGTGTTCCCCGCCAGTTTTGCCGCATTGCCGCGTCTGGTGCGTCTAGTGCTCTGACCGTATTGGTTCGCCGAGGTGCGCCAGACATCTCCTCTCTCTGCGCTGTCGGCGCCGCGGGCTAGGTTGAGCACGAGTCGATGAGGGAGTGAAGGGAGTCCACGTATGGGTGCCAGCGGGTGGAGTTATGTCACGCCGTACCGCGGGAGTGTGGGTCAAGGAGCTGTATGCCGATGAGGAGTTCATGGAGGAAGAGGGAACCCACTCGATACTGGACGTTCGTCGCGTCGTGGAGTCGACGAAGTTGCCTTGGTAGTCCAGCACGGAGGACTACTTCACCGTCCGGCCACTTGCCCCTGTTCGGGTCTTGATCCACTTCGGTACGGTTCGTCCTACTGTTCAGCAGTACGAGGACGCGATCGCTCAGTCCTACACGTTCATGCAGGCTTGGCGCCCGGGCGATAGAGACACAAGTCTGCTCGGGGAGCACGAGATGCGTTGGACCGGCTTATATGTGCTACTTCACGCCGATGACAAGCTCACGCACGTCGGTTTCTTAGGGTCTTCCGGAGACTGACTTGGCGTCGGGTGCGGCTTGCCCTCTTGGTGTGGATCAAGCAGCCGCCAGGGGACGTCCGCCCCAACGAGTATTTTTTGCTGCGGACGCGAGCGCGCTCGCGGCGTTGGGCGATCAGCACGTTGGGGTGGCGGGCGTTCGCGTTGCGCCACCGCAGGTAGGCGTGGAGTGTCCGGGTTCGCGCGTCGCCGGCCAGGCGTATGTCTTGCAGCTGGGAGACGGAGGGGATCACCCGCACGCTTCGGGTCGTACTGGGGCGGCTTGACGCCCTCGAGAGGGTTCTCGTCAAAGATGCCGAGCCGATGCGCGTCCAACAGGATCGCCTTCAGCTTGTCAAGGGCGTTCGACTGGGTCGCCAGACCGGCCCCGTTACGCTCAAGTGTCTGGATGCACCCGTCCACTACCTTGTGGTCGAACGTGCTCATTCGCTGGTTCTCGAGCGCCGGAGCCGGTGATGTTCCAGCAGGGAGTCGAGGTGTCGTAGTGACCCCGGCCCCAAGTCCCGTTGCCCGACCTTCCACTCGGCGGCATACTCCCTGAACTGCATTCCCCGTACTTCGCCGCACGCTCGGCTTTCGCCTGGTTGCGAGGGGCCCCGTTCTTGGCTTTGTAGACGTCGGTCAACCGTTGGAGGGCCTTGTCCCGAGTGGCGAAACCGGACTCCTCCACTTGCTTCGCGGTCGCACTCCGATACCGGACCTTGTAGGGGTGCGGGCACTTCGACCACCTGGACTGCGTGTGCTCGCAGTCCTTGAACAATGTGCCCATCCCGTGGGCCAGAGGCTTGGTCACCATGACGCAGCGACTCCTTCGAGACCAATGCTGACGGTTTCCTGACCGCCGATGGTTCAAAACGTCCCTGACCTGCACTAATACGTGATGGTCTCGGTATGTGGTGGAACTTCATCGGGCGGTCCCACGAGGACATCGCACAGGCGCGCGCGGACTGGGCGGACGGTGCCCGGTTCGGAGAAGTGCATGGCTACGACGGAAGTCGACTCTCCGCTCCTGAACTGCCGCCTGTGGCGCTGAAACCGCGAGGAAGGGTGCGCTGATGCTGCGGGGACCGGGCGGGCTCCTGCGTCGCGGCGGTTCGGTCCCATGCTCAGAAGCGGAATCGGTCCAGCGTGTCTCAAGAAGCCTCCGCCGCACGTGCCCGGGATTCCAAAGCGTGGTCGTGTGCGGGTAGCTTCAGTGGATCTAATGCTGACCCAATGCTGATCTTGTTGACGGGGCGTCAGGCGATGTCGCGTCATAGTCTGGCTGGTCTGCTGTCTGGGATGAGCGGACTGGGCACCTGAGGGGGAGCTTTTCCTGGCTCGTGGCAGTTGAGCGAACGCGGGGGTACTTGCGCATGGCCCACCAGGGGCCGGGATCTCACCTAGAGGGAACAGAGTGTTGTGGTGATCCCAAAATGCTGACCCGTCTGATAGCCGGGGCATAGGCAATGACGGGACGGTAGCGAAATCGCTACCCATGCTGCCCAATGCGTCGTTGGTGATGTCACAGTGGCTTGGATTCGTAGTCTGCCGTGGCTCAGGTTCCTTTCCGGCCCGGCAGCGCTGGACATCACGGCCCGGGGTGCCCGGTGGACACGGTGACCGCACTGATCGACCGCCGCGAGCACGGTCGTGGCCGGGGACGCCCTCGGCCACCGCACCGGACACCTGCTTGGCAGCCGCCTGCGCACCGGACGGCTCGGCCGCCGCATCCCCACCGGTGCCTGGCAGAGAGCCGAAGCGCTCATAGCCCGCCGCGGCGGACAGGCCGTCTTTCTGTCCCGGTTCGTCCCGTCGTGCACACCCTGACCCCGCACCTGGCCGGGGCGACCCGCCTGCGCTAACGGCGCTTCGCCCCCTACAGCCTGCTCGCCGCACCCCTGTGGGCCGGCGCCGAAGCCGCAGCCGGATACGCCGCGGCCATTCCCTCCACCACGTCATCATCTACGGCGGCCCCGCCAGCGCCGCAGTGATCACTGCGACCGTCCTGGGTGGCAGCAAAATCCACAGCCGAGCCCGCTCTGCTGACCGCGAGAGCCACACCACCGCCGCCCTGCACACCTGAACGCCTATGTGCTAAGGGCGGACCCCCTGACAGGAAGGTCGGCTGGGCCCGGGCCGCAGTGTCCTCTCGGCAGTTGGGAATGTCGCGCGGTCGTAGGCGCCGTTGCTACTCGGTGATGCGGTCGGCCAGGGTGGGTTGGCCGGGCCCGGACAGTTCCCGCACGATGCCAGGGCGTCCGGCCATGGCCATGAGGAGAGCTTCAGCGGGCCCTTCGACGGCAGGGCCCTTCCCGGCAGTCCAATCGAGGTCGGTCGCGGTCAGCGTGAGGCCGCGAATGCGCTTGGCGGCACCGATGGTCGGTGCGGTGCGACCGAAGTCCAGGGCGCACCGCATCCGGTCGTCGGGGATGTTGCGGGGCAGCCCGAGAGGTCGACGAATGTCCTGGTGGTGGATGATTCCGTCGGTCAGCCCGATCCGGCCACCGAATCCGGCGGTGAGTCCACGCGGCCGCAGATGGCTGTTGACCCGTGCCAGAAGGTCGTCGGTGCTGTTGTCGGCATATGCGGCGACGCCGACGGCGTTGACCCTGTCGGGCAGGACACCGCCTCTCAGGAAGCGGCCGACGAGCCCTACGGTTCCGAGATCCTCGTAGCTGAACATGTGCGCGATCACGTCTCGTACCCGCCATCCAGTGCACAGCGACGGCGCGTTCCACTGTTCCGGGGTCAGGGTGGCGAGCAGCTCGGCGAGTTCCGCCCGTTCGTCGCGAGCCAGGCTCATCGCATCCAGTGGCCGGTTCCCGCTCCTTCGGTCGCGGGTTGTGCGTGCGCTCACGAACTCATCTCCAGACTCTCAAGGTGGTGGTGCAGTAGCTCCCGGCGTTCGTGGCGATGGGTAGCTGTCAGCTGTCTTCGGTGAACAGGACGGCGTACCGATCCAGGTACAGCGACCATCCCGCGTCACCGCCGACACCGTCGGCGACGGCCTGCCAGCCGGGGCCGTGACGGTCGATGTTGCGATGCTCAAGTTCCACCCGGGTGCGCTGCGAGGTCTCGGCGATGAACCGCACCTCCACCTCGCTGGTATTGGCCGGTTGAGCCTCGATCTGCCACTGCGGATCGATGTCCCAGCTGAATACCACCCGCTTGGGCGGGTCGTAGGCGAGGATGCGGGCCCAGCGACACTCACTGCCGTCGACACCGCGGTCGTAGATGTGGCCGCCCACCCGGGCCTCGAACACGGTCTCGGCAATCGCGGCCTGGAGCAGGTTGTGCTCCGGCGGCTTGAAGTCGCCGAACTGCTCGGTAAACACGGTGAAAGCCCGCTCGATCGGCGCCTCGACGACGACCTGCTTGCGGACCACAGTTGTCGCTGCGGCGGTCATGGATCCTCCTCGGGTTGTTCGGCGACTTCCTGGTAGCCGGCCAGCGCCCGGTTCCAGAATGTATCGAGCTGGTCGCGCAGCGCGGCGATGCCGGCGGCGTTGAGCCGATAGATGCGGCGCGTGCCGGCAGCGCGCTCAGTCACCAGTCCCGCGCTCTTGAGCACCTTCAGGTGCTGGGATACCGCCGGCCTGCTGACCGGGAGCATGTCGGCGAGTTCCCCGACCGCGCGCGGCCGCTCTGCCAGGCACGCGAGAATCGCCCGCCTGGACGGGTCGCCCAGTGCACCCCACGCATCGTCAGCTTCGTAAGTCCCCACGAACCGTAAGTCTAGACTTACGGAACAGCAGGATCAAGTGCGCTCCACCACCGTCGCCCGGAGCCGGCCCTCCCTCCCAGGTGCGTAGCGGGGCCGCTACGCTCAGCTTGGCTGTTTGGGGGATCTTGGGCCGCGCCGCATCGACCTTTCCGTCCCCCGCCGAACCATGTCCGGCTTGCCCCTGTTCTTCGTTCTCGTGACCTCTCGCAGAACAGTTGCCGCGTAAAGTCCTTCAGCTAGCTTCTGCGACATGCCCCAGCCCGCCGAACCGGCCGCCGCTGTCAAGCAGTTCGACTGCCCACCCGTGAAGTGCCCGCCGGAAGCACCTGCCGCACCCGCGGCGGCAAGGTCGCCCCGAAGTACCACGCCCCCGCTTCAGAAGCCGGGTGCGACCCGGTCTGCTCCTAGGAAATCAGCACCCGGATCAAGGTCCGGGCCGCACTGCGTCCATCGCGGCCGGGAACGCGTGATGGGCGGCACCGGCGTTGTCCAACAGCGGCTGGAGCAGTACGCCCCTGTCGCGTCGGTGTGGGGCATGGGCGGCTGCTCGGGGGATGGGTGCTTGTTCCCTCGGTAACCCGCCGGCGGGGGAGACGTGCCGCCGGATGTGAGGCCCACCTCCTGTGCCCCTTCGTTGCTGACCAGCGAGTGCCTCGACGAGTGAGGCACCTCGTCGAAAACACCCTCTGGTATCGCGCTTCACTTACGTCTGCGTCGTGACCTCGGGGTTCTGGGCGAGGGTTTCCCACCGGTCTGCCCAGTCCTTGCGCAGGTCGGCGAAGGCTGCATCGTCCGTTCCGTACACCGACACGGTGACGCTGACCGGACCGCTGCCGGCGGTGTCCAGTGGCTGCTGGGCGCCGTAGGCGACCAGGTGCCCTGCCGCGTTGATGACGATGTGCTGGTAGCGGCTGGAGTGCCAGACCTCGGTACCCGACTTCTCGATGCTCTCCCGTAGTGCGGCTGCGTCTGCCGTTCCTGTCAGGTAGATCGTCCGGCGGCCCTGATAGGGCTGCCGCTCCAGCCGGAACCGCAGCTGCTCGAAGAAGGTGCGCCAGCCCTCCTCCATCCCGTCATAGATGTCAGCCCACCGTGCATCGGAGAGGTCACCGGGGCGGACCACCCGCACGACGGCATGGGCGCCGTCGGCCGACAACTGGATCGCCTGGCCGTCGTCCAGTGCGATCCGCTGGCCCGGTAGCTGTTTCGCGTGGTCGACGAAGATGTAGCGGATCTCCCCGTCGAGGCCGGCGTAGTCCCAGCCGAACCAGTCGCGGATCTTCTCCGGTTCGGTCAGCGCCTGCCAGACGGTGTCCAGTGGGGCCGTGATGGAGGTCTCGACCTGGAAGGGCTTGTGCTCGGTCATGGTGTCACTCCGTCTTCTCAGTGGGTTCGTGGTCACCTGTTTCGCCGCGGGCGGGGTGGCCGCCGATGAGGACACGGAAGAGGCGGCCGGACTGGGGGGTGTGGAACTCGGCGACGCGGGCGGCGAGCTGATCGGCGAAGCGTTCGACGTCGGCGGGCTCGGCGAAGGCGAGTTCGGTGTCGATGGTGAAGGTGACGAGCCGTTTGCCGGCCGCCTCCGCGAGCTCGCGCATCTCCGCCACATCGCTGAACGCCTGGGCAGTGGCGGACAGCAGCGCGTCGGCGGCGAGACGGTCCTGGCCGGCCGGTGCGGGGTCGCCGATGACAGTCGGTGCGATCACCACGGCGCGCGAGGTGGCCTGCACCACCCGCTCGGCCCTGCCCCGCCGCTGGCGCAGCTCCACGAGTTCCACCAGGCCGCCCTTCTCCATCTCGCGAAGGTGGTAGTTCAGGCGCTGACGGGTCTCACCCAACCTGGCAGCGAGGACCGTGGCCGAGGCCGGCTCGCGCAGCTCCTCCAGCAGACGACGCCGCAGCGGGGACAGCCTGCCGCGCAGGCGATCTCCCTCGCGCAGCACATCCAGCTCTTCTCTCATGCTGCACCCCTCCATTTGACAAATTTATTTGTCAAATGGAGGGCTCGGGTCTCGCAGGTCGGCTCGGGCAACAGGGCTTCGCTCAAGGCCCATTCGGCGTGGGCGGTGTCGGAGGGACAGCGACGCTGCCGAGGGGTCAGCGGCGCGACAGGCCCGCGCGTGCACGCCTGAGCCACACAACCCAAGTTGCCGATCATGGTCAGGCGTCGTCGTGGGCATCCTGCTGGGGCGTGCTGTGCTGGCGGCCTTGGATCGCTGAGGCGGCGCGGTGCAGTTCGACAAGGACCGTTCGGATGGCCTTTCGTGCGGTGCGCTCGGGCCGGTGGAGTACATCGATGTGGCGCAGGGCGTGGACTCCGCTCAGCGGTCTGAGCACAACGTCGGGGTGCGGACGGGCGGTCCAGCGCGGCATGAGTGCCAGGCCGCCGCCGACGGCCACGGCCTCGGCGACCACCGCGAATTCGTTGATGCGGTGGACGATGTCGAGCCGGCGGTTGGCGACGCTGGCGATGGCCTCGATGGTGGCCATCAGCGGGAAACCGTCGTGGACGGTGATCCAAGGCTGGTCTGCCACATCTCGGGGCGAGAGCTGCGTCTTGGAGGCCAGCGGGTGACCGGCCGGTAGGGCGACGTCGAGAGGTTCGTGGAGCAGAGTGGTGGCGATCACGGTGGGTGGCCACGGCGGTCCGTGGTCAAGTCGGTGTGCGAGCACGAGGTCGTAGTCACGGGTAAGGGCGGGGAAGCGGTGCTGGGCGACATCTTCGTCGGCGAGAGTCAGGCGAGGGCTGCCGGGGCCGGTGAGGCCGCGCAGCAGAAGCGGCCAGAACGCCGAGGCCGCACTGTGGAACGCGGCCACCGATACCTCACCGTCCGGTTGTTCCGTGAAGTCAGTGACGGTGCGGCGGGCCACGGCCAGAGCCCTCTCCACCTCGATGGCCGCAGCAGCCAGAGCCTTCCCGGCGTCTGTCAGCACCACCCTGCGGCCGGCGCGTTCAGTCAGCGGGACCGGAACCGAACGCTGCAGCAGCCGCAGCTGTTGGGAGATCGCGGACGGTGTCACGTGCAGCGCCTCCGCGGCTGCGGTGACGCTCCCCAGTTCTCCCAGTTCCCGCAAGATCCGCAGCTGTCGCTCATCCATCCTGTCAGTGTAGGGCTACTACAGGTTTGTTGAAGAGGTTGGCTGTTGTCTTCAACATGCTGCTCGGGCAGCGTGGAGACATGCTCGTTGCCCGCCGCACCGATGCGGTACTTCTCCTGGTCGCGCTCGTCTGGGGGTCCAGCTATCTGGCAGCCAAGACGGCCACCGTCGCGCTCCCGGTCCTGGCGGTGCTGTTCGCCCGGTATGCCATCTCCGCTCTCGCCTGCGGCGCCCTGGTTGCCGCGCGCCGCCGGGGCTGGACCCTCGACGAAGTCCGCACCGGATCGCTCCTGGGGGTCACCCAGGCTGCCGTACTCGTGCTGGAGACCTACGGGGTGGCGCACACGAGCGCCGCCAACGCCGGACTGATCATCAGCCTCACCATCGTGCTCACCCCCCTGCTGGACCGCAGCGGGGGCCGCAAGCTCCCCCCGGCGTTCTTTCTCGCCGCGGGCCTGTGTGTTCTCGCCGTCGGACTGCTCACCTCCAGCACTGGACTGCACGCGCCACGGTTCGGAGACGCCCTGGTACTCGCCGCCGCAGTGGTACGGGCAGGACACGTCGCGCTCGTCGGCCGGCTCACCGCCGGCCGCCGCATGGACTCGCTCCACCTCACGACCGTCCAGACCGTCTTCGGCACGGCACTGTTCCTGCCCCTCGCGATACCCCACCTGTCCGACCTGGGCCACAGCAGCGCGAGTACGTGGTCCCAGCTGATCCATCTCGCCCTGTTCTGCAGCGTGTTCGCCTTCCTCGCCCAGACCTGGGCCGTGCAGCAGACCTCGGCCAGCCGGGCCAGCCTGCTGCTGGGCACCGAACCGATCTGGGCCGTCGCCATCGGGATCGGCCTCGGCGGCGAACGGCTCACCGTGTGGGCATCCCTCGGCGCCGCACTGATGATCGCCGGAACGTACTGGGGGCAGGCCATCGAACGTACCCACCGCACCATCACACCGCCCACTGCGAAGGAAGACACAGCATGCCGGACATCGACACCTACCAGCGCCTGATCGATCTGTTCGACACCACCCGGACCCCCTACCGGCTCATCGATCACAAACCGGACGGCACCACGGACTCGGTCAGCGCCCTGCGCGGACACCCCGTGTCCCACGCCGCGAAGTGCATCATCCTCAGAGTCAAGATCGACCGGCGAACCACGTGTCACGTACTCGCCGTCGTCCCCGGAGACCGACGCGTCGACCTCGACGCCGTCCGCGCGCTTTTCAACGCCAGGTACGTCGGATTCAGCGACCCGGCAACCGCAGAACGGTTGGCCCACGCTGTCCCCGGCACTGTTCTCCCCTTCGCATTCGACCCCGACCTCGAACTCGTGACTGACCCCGAAGTGGTCGCCCGAACGCAGCTCTACTTCAACGCCGCCCGCCTCGACCGCCATTTCAGGTGCCGACTACGCACTGCTCGCCCAGCCGCGCATCGAACACATCGCCGGCCCGGCACCTACCGCAGCCCACGACCTCGACCGGCATGAACGCACCACTACCTGATCCCGGAGCCGGTGGACGACGGCGCCCGCAGGCTGAACAGAGCCAAAGGAGGGTGCCGGTAAGAGCCGTGTCACCAGCTGCGAACGGCGTCGCGGGCTTGACGCACCTGCTCATCAGTCATCGTCGGGCCGGGCTCAGCCGTCCTGGCCGGCGGGCTTGGGCTCGGGGAGCGCCTCACCGGTCTCCAGCAGCGTCTTGAGGCTTGCCACGAGGGCGGGCCAGCCTTCCTTGATCATCTCTCGGAGCGTGCTGCCGGGCCCGAAGCCGTCGTGGACGACGGTCAGCTTCACCATGTCATCCAGCGGCTCGAGGTCGAAGGTCACCTTCGTCCTCGGCTCGCTGGCGAGTTCGGCCCGGATCTTCTCGTCCACTCCGACGGTCTGCGCCCATTCGGAAGTGAAGGTGTGCCAGGTGTAGGACAGTCGGCGGTACGGGTCGGATTCGAGGACGACCTGCTGGGGGTGGGCGATCTCGTTCCCGCGCTCGGTCCAGGTCATGGGCGAGCCGGGCTGCCAGTCGGTGCCGAACTCCAGGCCCCAGTAGCGGCTGGTGAAGGCCGGGTCGGTCAAGCCCTGCCAGAGCTTCTCCGGGGTGGTCTTGATGTAGGTGGTGTAGACGAAGGTGTTGCTGTCCATGGGGGGATTCTCCAGTGCATTCTTCAGGTCGGCGAGCGCATGCGCTCGCGCACGGTCGTAGCGGCTGATCCATCGATCCGTGATGGCGTTGATCGGCTCGACGTTGAGGTAGTGCAGCTTTTCGCGGCCCCGCCGGGCGGTGGTGATCAGGTTGGCCGACTCGAGCAGGGACAGGTGCTTGCTGACCGACTGGCGTGTCATCTCCAGTTCGGCGCACAGCTCCCGCAGCGTCTGCCCGTTGCGGGCGTTGAGGCTGTCCAACAGCCGGCGGCGACCGGCGTCGGCCAGCGCCTTGAAGACCTCGTCCATCTCCGACCTCTCCAATATGCAGCCGTTCAACTGCCTATTACGATAGGCAGCCACTAGGCTGCATGTCAAAGGGCGGAGCCGCTCGGCCCTCTCCAGCGGCTGATCCGGGTCTTCGACGCCGAGGACGACAGCGGACGCCGCCAGATCTTCTCCGACACCGTCAGCCGCTGCACCTGGACCAGCCCCGCCGCCTGGGGCCCTCGCGCCGCCCCGATGGCCAGTACTGCCGCGATCGGGGCGGGTGTGCATCTGCCGGCCACCGGCATCAAGGAGGGCCACTTCGAAATCACGGGGTACCGGTGTGCCCGCCCACAGGCCGTTGTCCGAGCCGCGGTCGGGCCCGGTGACGAAGCCGCCGAAGAAGACCGAGATGTCAGCTGATCCGAGTCATGCCGGGGCGGACCCGATCCGTCGCACGAACCGGTCTACGGGCGCGCATGCGCAGTCAGTCGGCGGGCGCGGGCCCACGTCTGAATGCCGGATCGGGCGCGGCGGGTTGGGGCATGCTGGGGGTGCGCTCACGCGCTCTACTTCGGTGGCAGGAGGCCGGTCGGTGTTACGCATTCACTTCACGGCGGACGATCTCGCCCGGACACGGGTGGCCGCAACGATCGGCGTCGCGGCGGAGGTCTACTACAGCCTGGAGCTGCTGAGAGAGAATCGGGAGCTTCCTCACTTCCGCTCGTGGCGGTCAGCGGTCGCGGGCCGGATGGGAGCGGACACGCGCCCCCTGACGTCCCTGGTTCCGGTGCGCGCGGCCTTGATCTGCTGGCCCTGATGGGCGATGTGCCCTCTCTGGACCACGCCGTGGACAACCTGCTGCACGCCCCGGTGTCCCGGCTGCGGCGGGAGTTCGAGGGTCTCGACTTGCGCCCCGGACACCTGCCATGGGCCAGGCGGGTGTCCGAGGGCGACCGCGACGCGCGGCGGGAGCTCGCCGAGGCCGTGCGCGCCTGCCATCGGCTGACCGTGGAGCCCTACTGGCGAACTGGTCGCGCTGTCCACCCGTTGCGCGAACCTGGTGCTGGAGGGAGGCATCGATCTGCTGCTGCGTTCGATCTGCGCACCACTGGTCAACTGGCGTCCGCCGGTGCTCGAAACTCCCTACCCGCGCCGAGTTGAGATACGTCTCCAGGGAAGGGGGCTGATCATCACGCCCACGGTCTTCTCGAAGCACGCGGTGAGCTTTCTGTGGGACCCGCTCGATACCGCCCAGCCACCCCGACTGACCGTGCCGGCTCTCCGTCGGCCGCTGACCGGTACCGGACCGGCAGACGCGGACGGCTCCGCCGTGCGGAACTTGGAGTCTCTGCTCGGCTGCATGCGAGCTGCCGCGCTGCACGTGACAGCGGAAGGCTCCACGACGAGCGAACTGGCCCGCCGCCTCAACGTCACGGCCGCAGCAGCCAGTCAGCACGCGGCAGTGCTGCGGAACACGGACCTCATCACCACCAGCCGCCGAGGCAGGTCCGTGCTGCACCTCATCACCCCCCTCGGGCTGGCCCTGCTGCGGACCGGTGCCCTGACGAAACCGTGAGGCCCGAGGGCACCCCGGCGGCGGGACCGGTGAGCACAGTGCCGCCCTGCTCGGCATCCACCAGACACTCGCAAGGTGCGTGAGGCGCCGCGCCTGCTTGTCGGACGAGGTCGCGTCGGCGTCCACGCCGAGGAACCCTGGGCCGGCCAGGGCGCCGCGCTGGCAGCACGCAGGTGGGCCAGGGTGCGGTCGCAGCGGGCGGCGGTGATGTCGTGGGTGTGGCCGGGCCGGGCGGCCGATATCCACACCAGACGGCCCGGCGCCGTCACAGCAGTCTGAACAGCGGGACGGCTTTCACGAGTTCAACTGCAGTCAAGGTCGTCCGGGGCGTCGTAGTTGGCGTGCTACTCCTCGGCGCCGCCGTCCGGTAGCTGCTCGTACGCCCGGTATCGCGCTCGCTCCGACGCCCGGCTCACTCTCATCCGGCGGTGGACGCCGAGCCGCCGCCAACACACACGCGGCCCGTGGTCGGTGACCGGGGGCGAGACAGTGCTGCGCAGCTCAGTCCGGCCGGCCGGCGGTGGCTCTCTGATCGTGAACTTCTGGCTGGGAATGTCGCGGGCGTAGGCACCTCATCGCACGCTCCTGTTCTACGGATGAGGCCGAGGCGTGTTCTTGCCGATGCGGGCGGTGAGCAGGGCGATGTCGTCGTCGGCGGAAGCCGGGACCAGGTGGGTGATCAGTGAGTCGCACAGGTGGTCCAGCGGTCGTTGGGGTTCCGTGAGCAGGCGGGTGAGCTCGTTCAGTCGTTCGTCGATGTCGCGGCTGCGGGCTTCGATCAGGCCGTCGGTGTAGAGCACGAGGAGGCTGCCGGGGGGCAGGGTGATGTCGGTGGTGGTGAAGTCGATGCCGCCGACCCCCAGGGGGACGCCGGGCGGGGTCTTGACCAGGTAGACAGTGCCGTCGGGCTCTGCCACGGCCGGTGGCGGATGCCCGGCGCGGGTGATGGAGCAGCGACCGGTGGCGGGGTCGCAGACCACGTACAGGAAGGTGGCGAGCATCGGCTCGACGAGGTCGGCGAGGGTGGCTTCCAGTTGGTGCAGCAGTGCGGTTGGGGGCATGTCGAGGCGTGCGAGGGCCCGGACGGTTGCGGAGAGCCGCCCCATGACCGCGGCGGCGGCGATGCCGTGGCCCATGACGTCTCCGATGAGGAGGGCGGCTCTGCCGCCGGTGAGGGGGAGGACGTCGTACCAGTCGCCGCCGACTTCGTTGACGTCGCTGGCCGGCAGGTAGCGGTGGGCTATCTCGATGCCGGGGGGAGGGGTGACGTGCTGGGGGAGCATGCTGCGCTGGAGGACGACGGCGGTCTCGTGTTCGCGCTGGTAGAGGCGCGCGTTGTCGATGCTGATGGCCGCACGGGCGGCGAGCTCACCGGCGAGGGTGACGTCGTCCGGGCCGAAGGGGCCGGCAGGCCGCGTTCGGTAGAAGGCGGCGACGCCGAGCACCACGTCCCGGGCGACGAGCGGGACCATCATGAACGAGTGCACGCCGGCCTTGAGCAACTGGGCCGGTTTGGCGGAGTAGCGAGCGGCGGGGGCGATGGCACGCTCATCGAGGCGGGGGATCAGGAAGGACTGCCGGTCGGCGAGGGCCTGGGTGTAGGGGGCGGAGGCGGGGAAGCTGAGGGTTCTACCGAGGGGGGCGAGGATGTGGGTGACGTCGGAGCCGGTCAGGGGGGCTTTGCCCAGGCGCCGCAGGGCGACGCCGCCGGCGAGTCCCATGCCGGGTTCGTCGCCGCTGGAGAGGGTGTCCAGGATGTCGACGGTGACGGCGTCGGCGAGGTGCGGGACGGCGAGGTCGGCCAGCTCCTGGGCGGTTCGCTCCAGGTCGAGGCTGGCGCCGATGCGGACGCTGGCTTCGCTGAGCAGGGCCAGCCTGCGACGGCCGGCCTCGGCCTCGGTGTGGTCACGCTGCTGCTCGGTGATGTCGACCAGGGAGGCGATCACGCCGATGGCCCGGCCACCGGGGTCTTCCATGCGCGCGTACGAGCAGGACCACACCCGGTCGTGCTCCGGGTCGGCCGGCGTCCGGCCCCTCCGGCGCATGCCGAGCACCGGTTCACCGGTGTTCAGGAGTTGACTCATCGCCTCCTCCATCTCACCCGCGTTCACCTCGGGCAGGATCTCGGCCAGGCGCCGGCCCACGTGAGCGGACTCCGTGAGGCCGTTCATTGCTTCGAGCGCCGGATTGACCTGCAGGAACCGCAGCTGCGTGTCGAGAACCGCGATACCGACCGGTGAGCGCGCGAACAACCCGTCCCATACCGCCGACGACCCTCGGATGCGGCGGGTCGCATGGGCTTCGGCCGCGAAGACCAGCACCGCCGAGGCGCCGTGGCGCCGGTCGAGAACGGGGCACGCCCAGATCTCCAGCTCCAGCGGGTGTCCGTCCCGGTGCCAGGCGGTGACAGTGCCCATCACCCCGCTCCCGGTGGCGGCTGTCTCCCACAGAGCTCGGCCCAGGCTGCGGTCGGCCCCGGGATGGAGCAGATCGGCGATGTGCCACCCCAGTACCTGGGGCGGGGTGTAGCCGAGCAGTTCCTGCGCGGTGTGGTTCCAGCGCACGATCGTTCCTTCGCCACTGGTGGCCACCAGTGCCACCGGCAGGGCCCCCAGCCACCCTCCGGCGTCCTGGGCGGCTCCGCTGATCAGCTCCTCGAGAGGCATCCCCTCATGCATCCTGCACCCGCCCCTCCCGGTCGGCCGGCGGGTTGCGTTGCGGCTGACCAGGTCCGCGGCGAAGGCGGCGGCGAGGGGACAGGTGCGACCGCGAAGCAAGGTCAGACGTGATCTCGGCCGTCAGAGCGGATTGGGGGCCGGCCGGCCCACAGGCGCCGGAGCGCCGATCCGCACAGCCGGCGGACCACATCCCGTGGACCTGCTCCGGCAGCTCTTCCCAGCCGGGCAGCCCCGGACAACGGCGCGATATCCCGCTGCCCACGAACAGGAAAGGCGCCGCGGTCAGCTCTTGCAGCCGCTCACCAAGAACGGCCTGCAGCTGCGCATCCTCCACACACCCCATCGTCGCCCCGACGGCCCGGGATCGCCCCCCGGCCCAGGGCCAGACACGATCCTCCTTACGACACCACCGCTTCGAACAGGTCCGCGGGCACAGTGACCGCATGACCTATGGCCAGGCCGTCGTGCACCCGCTGGAGCGACCATGATCGGGCCCTCCCGTTCGCGACGCCATACCGGCCACACATATGCCCAGCTCGTGGCCGGTTTCGGCGCCGGAACCGACCACGGTTCACCGGTACGTGGCCCAGATGGGCGCCGCGAACCCCGCAGATCAGGGCGGGGCGATTCCGGCGAAGGTGCGGCGGCCTTTCCCCCATCCTGCCGCTGCTCGTCTTCGGCACGGGTTCGTACGATGGCGGCTACTTCTGCGAGGGCGAGATGGTCCATGTCGACCTCGCGTGGGGGGAGCACCGGAACCTCTTCGCGGACGACTGCCGGCGGGAGGCCCGCTCATGGAGTAGATGGACGCCCGCACCCTCCGACTGCTCTTCGCGCCGCAGGCCCCGGCTTGGCCCATCGGGATGAGGACAAGCACCGCGGTCAGTCAGTTGATCGGGTGTGTCAGTCCGGTTAGTGATCGCTGATGCGATGTGGGACCGGCTTGAGCCGCTGATGCCGCCCGATCCGGTCCGGGGCGACATTGGGCTGACCATCGTCGAACCTTGGAAGCCGCTTCGGCGAGAAGTGGACTTCAGCCGTGCCCTCCAGTGTGGCCCAGTGCCCTCCGTCGACCTGGCTTCTGAGCCGTATGAGACGACGACCTGCATGGCCCGGAGCCTGGATGCGGCTGCACATAGCGCCTACCACGTACGCCTGCTACACCGAGACCGTGACTCGTCAATGGGTCATGACGTTCGTGGACGCGCGGCCGATCAACACCCGTCGACGCCCGCCTCGCCCGTCCCCGATCCGCAGATAGCCGATTGAGACGGTCGGCCCCTTTCGGGCTCCGCTGCGGCAGTGGAAACGACGGACGGCGCCGACCGAGGCGAGCCGGCCCGCATATGTGGTGCGACGCCTAGGCTGGCGATATGGCTGTCTCATCACAGATGGTGCCCCTGGGTATGCAGGCGCCCGACTTCGCGCTGCCCGATCTGACCGGCCGGACCGTCCGCCGCGACGACTTCGCCGACGCGCCTGGGCTGCTGGTCGCGTTCCTGTGCAACCACTGTCCCTATGTGCGCCATGTCGAGGACGGACTCGGCAGCCTGCTCGCCCGGTACCCGAGCCTGGCGGTGGTGGGCGTGTGCGCCAACGACGCCGACGCATATCAGGGGGACCGGCCTGAACGCCTGGCTGAGCAGGCCCGGCGGGCAGCGTGGACCTTCCCGTACCTGGTCGACGCCGACCAGACCGTCGCCCGTGCCTACCAGGCCGCCTGCACTCCGGATTTCTTCCTCTACGACGGCAGGCGCCGGCTGGCCTACCGCGGTGCGATGGATGACTCCACGCCGGGGAGCGGCAAGCCGGTCACCGGTGAACTGCTGGATGCTGCGATCACCCACGTGCTGGCCGGTGAGCCGGTACCCGAGCCGCATCGGCCGAGCATGGGCTGTTCCGTCAAGTGGCGATCGTGACCAGCGCGCGCCTTCCGGCGAGCGATGACTGACCGACGAGTGGTAGAAATGGGGCATGATCGGGCCTTTCAGGCGATTCGGTCATTCTGTGGCCCCGCCCTCCCGCCCATTCCCGGGGCGTCCCCGGCGCTCCTTCCTCGGGGTGCGCAGTGTCGCCGGCCAGGTGCTGCTGCTGCAGGTGGTGGTCGTGGTACTGCTGATCGCTGCCGCTGTCGGGACGCTGGTGCTGGAGGCGCGCGGCGACAATATGCGTGAGGCCCGGGACCGGGCGATGGCCGTCGCCGAGGCGTTCGCGAACGCTCCGGGGACGGCGGCGGCCATGGCGAGCCCCGAACCCACCGAGCTGCTGCAGCCGCGTGCCGAGCAGATCCGGATAGAGACCGGCGTGGACCTCATCGTCGCGTACTCCCCGGAGGGGATCCGCTATACGCACCCCGACCCGGACCTCATCGGGGAGCCCGTCCTCGGCAGCGGCGAGCCACCGAAGCAGGCCCTTACGGAGATCGACGAGACCACCGAGGGGCTCTCCGTGCTCTCGCTGGTCCCCGTCACGACGGCGGACGGCTCGGCCGTCGGCACGGTGGGTGTCGGGATCACCGTCGAGAGCGTGAGCGGCGTGGTCAACCGACAGCTCCCGACCCTGCTGGGGGGCGCGGCGATCGTGCTCGCTCTGGGCACCGCCGGCTCCGCGCTGGTGGGCAGGCGGCTGCGGCGGCAGACCCACGGTCTGGACCCCGCAGAGATGGCCCGCATGTACGAGCACCATGACGCGGTCCTGCACGCGGCCAGGGAGGGCGTGCTCATCGTCGGGGAGGACGGCCGGCTGGTGCTGGCCAACGACGAGACGCAGCGGCTGCTCGAGCTGCCCGCGGATGCGGAGGGGCGCCACATCACCGAGCTGGGCCTGGACGAGGGCCTCGTCGCGCTACTGACCTCCGGGCGCAGTCCCACCGATGAGGTACACCTGGCCGGGGAGCGGCTGCTGGCCGTCAGCGTCCGGCCGACCGGCCCTTACGGCGGTCTGCCTGGCAGCGTGGCGACGCTGCGGGACACCACTGAGCTGGAGGCGCTCTCCGCCCGGGCCAAGGCGGCGCGGACGCGGCTGAAGCTGCTGTACAACGCCGGTCTGCGGATCGGCACCACCCTGGATGTGGCGCGTACCGCCGAGGAGCTGACGGAGCTCGCCGTCCCCCGGTTCTCCGACTTCGCCAGCGTCGATCTGGTGGACCCCGTACTGCGCGGCGAGGAGCCGGTAGGGCTGGAAATGCGCCGTACCGCCCTCAGCGGAATCCGGGACGACCACCCGCTCTATCCGCTCGGCCGGCTGATCAGCTTCGCGCCGGGCACGCCGCAGGCGTTCGGCTTCGGGAGCGGCCAGTCGGTGCTGGAGGCGGAGCTGCCCGCGTACTCCGGATGGCAGGAGCACGACCCCGCACTGGCCGAAGTGGTCGTCGGCTATGGCATCCACTCCCTGATCACCGTGCCGGTACGGGCTCGCGGCATCATCCTCGGCATGGCCTCCTTCTGGCGCTCGGAAAAGCCCGAGCCCTTCGACGAGGAGGACGTCTCCGTCGCCGAGGAGCTGGTCGCTCTCGCCGCGGTGAGCATCGACAACGCCCGCCGCTTCACCCGCGAGCACACCATGGCCGTCACGCTGCAGCGCAACCTGCTGCCCCGCGGGCTGCCCGAACAGGACGCCCTGGAGGTCGCGTACCGCTATCTGCCCGCCAAGGCGGTGGGCGGCGACTGGTTCGACGTCATCCCCCTGCCGGGTGCCCGTGTCGCCCTGGTGGTCGGCGATGTGACCGGTCGCGGTCTGCAGGCCGCCGCCACGATGGGCCGACTGCGCACCGCCATCCACAATTTCACCGCGCTGGACATGGCCCCCGACGAGCTGCTGGCCGGCCTGGACGACCTGGTCATCCGGATCGACGAGAACCAGCCCGCCGTCGGCGACAGCGCCCAGATCACCGGAGCCACCTGCCTCTACGCCGTTTACGACGCGGTCACCGGCCGCTGCACCCTGACCCGGGCCGGTCACCCGGGGCCCGCCGTGGTCCGCCCCGACGGCACTGTGCACTTCCCCGAGATCCCCGCCTCCCCGCCGCTGGGCCTGGGCGGCCTGCCCTTCGAAACCGCGGAGCTGCAACTGCCCGAGGGGAGCAGGCTGGTCATGTACACCGATGGGCTCATCAAGAGCCGGGACCGTGACATCGACACTGGCCTCGACCTGCTGCGCGGCGCGCTGTCCGGCGCGGAGGCGGAGCGGAGCCCGGAGGCGACCTGCCAGGCGGTGGTCGACGCCCTGCTGCCCGCCGAACGCAGCGACGACATCGCGCTGCTGGTGGCCCGCACCCGGCTGCTTGACCCGGGCCAGGTTGCCAACTGGGAGGTGCCGAGAGATCCCGCGGCAGTCGGTCGGGTACGCGCCTCATGCGCCCGGCAGTTGGAGGACTGGGGGCTGGACGTGGTGGGGTTCACCACTGAGCTCATTCTCAGCGAGCTGATCACCAATGCCATCCGGTACGGCTCCGAGCCCATCCGGGTGCGGCTGGTGCATGACCGCAGCCTGATCTGCGAGGTGTCCGACGGCAGCAGCACCTCACCGCATCTGCGCCGGGCGGCCGCGACGGACGAGGGCGGGCGCGGTCTGTTCCTGGTCGCCCAGATGGCGCAGCGGTGGGGGACGCGGTACACGGCCGACGGAAAGATCATCTGGGCCGAGCAGGTCCTGCACCCCACCTCGGTGGAAGACGGGGACGGCGCAGGGAAACCGGTCCCGGAGGCCGGGCTGCCGGCCTTGTGGGACGACGTACCGCCCCTGTGAGCGTCGTCGTGGCAGTCACGCGCTCGGTTGGAACGTCATCGGGCAGCGACCGTTTGAGTCAGACAGCGGCATACCCGCGGCCACGTTCGAACCCGGAGGGCGGCGGAAAGAGTCAACGAGAGGAAACCGAGATGGAGAACGTCGAAGGGCCCCACTGCGAACAGTGGGGCCCTTCGACATCGTGCCCGGTGCGGATAGGGCGTCTGAACGGCGCTGTATATCGGCGAAATGAGACCGGGACTGAGACCATCGGCGCTGGCGCACGGCAGCCCATGCTGACTCTACTGACGGAGTGACAGACGCTGTCGCGCACACTGCTCCGGCTCGGCATCCGGCGTCGGGCCTCGGGCACAGGGCTCCTTGGATCGTGGTCAGTCGATCGGCTTGCCGGGCTGCTCGTGGGTGGCGCAGTGGATCCCGCCGCCTCCGGTGGCGATGGTGTCGACGTTCACCTGCACGATGTCCCGCTTGGGGAAGTGCTCCTGCAGGATTCCCCGCGCCCGGCTGTCGGCCTTCCTGTCACCGAACTTGGGCATGTACACCGCGTCGTTGCCGATGTAGAAGTTCGCGTACGTCGACAGGAAGTCGTCGCTGTAGCCGGTGATCAGGTCGGGGTCGGGCTGCGGGAGGTCGATGACCTCGAAGCCGCGGCCTTGAGCGTCGGTCGCCTCGCTCAGGACGGACATGGCCTGATCCGATGAACGTGACCAGGAGTCGGCGGGCATTCCCGGGAACGCCCGGTCCAGCAGGATCACCCCGGGCTCCGTGAACCGTACGAGACTGTCGACGTGCGCGTCGGTGATGTCCTCGCCGCGAACGCCCTTCAGCCAGATCACCTTCTCCATGCCCAGGAGCTCCTTGAGCTCGGCTTCGATCCGGTCGCGGGACTTGCCCCGGTTGCGGTTGTCGTTGACGATCGAGCTCTCGGTGATCAGGAGAGTCCCCTCGCCGTCCGTCTCGAAGGAGCCACCCTCGGCAACGAGAGGTGCCTCGATGCGAGGGATCCCGTACTTCCGCAGGAGCTTCCGGCCGACCTGTGCGTCGTTGTCGTGAACCTGCTTGTTTCCCCAGCCGTTGAAGTTGAAGTCGACCCCGAGGATCTCTCCGTCCTCCTCGACGAACACGGGGACGGTGTCGCGGGCCCACAGGTCGTCGACGGGGAGGGAAATGACCTCGACACCGGAGCCGCACGCCTTCTGGGCCGCGGCACGCTGGTCCGGCCGGGCCATCATCACGACGTACTCGTAATCCGCGATGCTCCGGGCGATACGCGCGATGTCCTGGCGCACGTAGGGGAGGTCCTCACCCCAGACGGAATCCAGCGCGGGCCACGACATGAAGGTGCGTGCGTGGCTTTCCCACTCGGCGGGCATCCGTAGGCCTTCGCCCGCGGCCTCGCGGTCGGTGGCGGAGCCCGCTGACGGGTCGGGGTCGCTCGGTCCGCATGCCGAGGCAGCGAGGGCGAGCGCGCCCAGTCCGGCGAGCGCACGCAGAGCCGTGCGCCGAGAAGGGGGGAGGTCAGGCATGGGGGGTCTCCGATCGTGAGCTTGCGGGACCAGGATCAGGCGGCCATGGGCATCGCGCGAGGTGAGAAGCGTGGATCGCGGCCTGTGGCTGTGAACGGCGTGCCTGTAGCGCCCATGAATCGCTGGCATCGCGAAGGGTTACGTCTTCGTGTCAGCACTCTATAGACTGAAATTTCAGTCAATTTCATTTACCTCCGGAGAGTCGATCACTCCAGCCCGAGTGCTGGGCGCCCGCCGTTGGGTCCCGTCTTCAGACGGTTCTTGCCCAGAGCGGGAACGCCGCCAAGCTGACCGCCGCTTCGTAAGAGGTGGCGGTCGTGTCGTATCTGGTGGGTGCGCCACGAGGCGCCGTGGAATCGAGCTCCCCATTGTTCATCCGTGAGATCTCCCCGTTCCGTGAACCACGATCATTCACAGCTCAAGATCCACTTTCGGCACACGGCTTAGTGCCCCAGTTGCTCGATCTCCACCGAGACGGCTTCCCGCGTCAGTGCGCGGGCGTGGGCTAGGGGCAGGGCGCCGCTCAGCCAGCGCGTACTCAGTCCTTCCAGGAGCGCGGTGAGCCGCTCCGCGGACGCCGTGAGAGCCGGTGCGGGAGCCGTCGGCCGGATGCGGCCCAAGAGGTCCGCAACATCGTGAATCCAGGTCAGGGTGGCTCTGGCCAAGTCTCCGCGCAGCTCGGGTTCGAAGATCGCGCTGGCGCGTAGCTCGCCCCACACCGTGCTGTTCTCGCGGACTTCGGAAAGGTCCTGGAATTCCAGCAGCAGGGACTGCTCCAGCTCCTGCCGTGCGTCGTACGGTCCGGCGCTGCCGTCCCCGTCGGACGTGTACCGTTCGGCCCGGTCGCTGATGAACCCCAGGGTGTGGCGCAGGACGCCGGACCGGTCATCGAAGTGGTAGTAGATCAGCGCGGTGGACACCCCGGCTTCGTCCGCCAGCTCCTCCATGCGCAGCCCGCGGACCCCTCGCCGGGCTATGACTCGGGCGGCACCTTCCAAGATGGCCCTCCGGCGGTCTGTCGCCACGCGATCCCCCTCCTGAGTGGTCTGAACCAACAGTGTCACATATTGACTGAATCTTTAGTTAAGTGCACCATTCGAGTCGGGTCAGCCATCAAGCTTCGTGCCGGAAGGCACCCTCCCGGGCCTCGTTCTACATCGTCGAAAGAGCCACCGCATGTCCGCTCAGCTTCCTGGTGCACGTCCTGCTCACGCGGCGCTGTCGGCCGACGACCCTCGCGAGATCGGCGGCTACCGACTCCAGGCCCGGCTGGGCTCGGGCGGCATGGGCGTGGTGTACCTGGCCCACACTCCCGGCGGCCGTCCGATCGCATTGAAGGCGGTACGGGAGGAGTTTGCGGGAGATCCCGAGTTCCGCCTGCGCTTCGCCCAGGAAGTGGCCAGTGCCGAGCGCATTCATGGACTGTTCACCGCGCAGGTGGTCGCCTCGGGTGTGGACGCCCCGACCCCTTGGCTCGCCACCGCCTACGTTCCTGGACCATCCCTGCATCAGGTGGTCAAGCGTCACGGCCCGCTCCCGGTGCGAACGGTGCTGCTCCTCGTGGCCGGCATTGCCGAGGCGCTCCAGGTGATCCACCGTGCGGGCGTCGTCCATCGCGACCTCAAGCCCGCCAATGTGCTGATCGCCGAGGACGGGCCCCGCGTCATCGATTTCGGTATCGCACGCGCGGCCGACGCCAGTGCGCTGACCGGGACGGGCCTGCGGATCGGTACCGCATCGTTCATGGCTCCCGAACAGGCACTGGGCCGGCCGGTGTCGCCGGCAACCGACGTCTTCGCTCTCGGCGCGCTCATCACGTACGTGGCGAGCGGCGAAGCCCCCTTCGGGGCGGGGCTCGAGTCGGCCGCGCTGTACCGGGTGGTCCACGAGCAGCCCGACCTCACCCAAGTTCCCCACGACCTGCGGGATTTGCTCGCCTGGTGTCTGGCCAAGCGGCCGGAGGACCGCCCGACGACGGTGGATCTGATCACGGCCGTTCACGCGCATCCCCTGGTCGGACCCCGCCCGGAGTTCGGTGAGGGCTGGCTTCCTCAATCGATCAGCAGCGAGATGGCAGGGGAGGCTTTGGAGCCGGCGCCGGTCCACGCGCAACCCACGCTCGCGGCCCCGGCCGCTCCCGCTTCCCAGCCGCACCCCAGGACCGAAACCCGGATCGGCCGTTCCTCGCGCCGGGCGCGCAGGGGCGGGCGCCGCCTGGCCTTGACGGTGGCGGCGCTCGCGGTCCTCGTGGCGGCCGGTGGTGCCGTCCATCTACTCGACTCCCCGCAGCGGTCGAAGGGCTCGGTCGAGGACACCGCCGGTGGTTCCGCCTCGCCGTCCCCCTCGGTCGAGGATTCCGCCAACGGCCCACCCTCGCCCTCGCCGTCCGCCGCCTATGTCCCAGGCAACCCGAGTGTCGAGCTGACCTCCCCCGATGACAGCTACGAGTTCGACCTGAAGGCCGGGAAGGTCGTTCCCGCGGACACCGCCGCCTGGTATCTGGCGCGCGACGATTCGGAGTTCGTCCTTCCCGAGGACAGCGACGCCTTCGTCTCCGCAGGGGACGAACTCGGCCCCGCCGACTGTGTCCGGGGTATCGAAACGGAGCCGGTCACCGCGATCGCCTTCGCGGACCTGGCCGACGAGCGGCCCTTCTGCGTCCGTAGCTCCGACGGGCAGGACATCGTCATTGTGTGGCTGATAGAGGCATATGACGAGGGCGGGCCGGTCACCGCATCATTTGAGCATCATCGCCGTGAGCAGTAGGTATTTTTACCGGGCACGATCATTGACTGAATTTTCAGTCCGGGGGAGCATACGTGGAACACCCGTAACACCCGCCTCTCGTTCGTTCAGGTAGGAGTCCCATGGACACGCCCACGACGTCTCGACGCCGACTGCTCCAGCTCGGAGCGGCAGCTGTGCCGCTCGCGGCCCTCGGGTCGGCACTGCCCGCGGTGGCCCGCGCTGCCACCAGCCCTTCGGGCGCCACGCTGCGGATGCCCGCAGAGGACGACCGCCATGTGCGGACCTTCATGGCCTGGCCCGCGCTGTCGTCGGTCTGGTCCACTCAGCTCGGCGGTGTCCGCAGCAACATCGCGAAGGTGGCCGACACGATTTCCCGTTACGAGCCGGTCGTGATGCTCGCCCGGCCCGAGCAGGCAGCCGATGCCCGGTATGCCTGTGGTGCCGGGGCCTATTACGGCATCGAGGTCGTCGAGATCGCCAACGACGACCTGTGGATCCGGGACTTCGGGCCCACCTTCGTGGTCGCCCCCGGCGCTGTCGCGGGCGTGGACACCAACTTCAACGGCTGGGGCAAGACCGGCACGCCGTACGCGCAGCCCTACGCGAACGACGCGGCCTCGGCCTCGACCCTGCTCGGCCAGTACGGCATCCAGCGTGTACAGGCCGGTTTCGTCGGGGAAGGCGGCTCGTTGGAGACCGACGGTCAGGGCACCTTGCTCGCCACGGTCAGCTCGCTCGTCAACAGCAACCGCAACCCGGGCATGACCCAGGACCAGGTCGAGCACGCAATGAAGTCGGCGCTCGGCGTCGACAAGGTGATCTGGGTACCAGGACTCGCCGGCCAGGACATCACCGACTGTCACATCGACTGCCTGGCCCGGTTCATTGCGCCAGGACGGGTCATCCTGGACCAGCCAGGCCCCGGCACCGACAGCAAGTGGGTCGCCGTCTACAACGAGACCAAGCAGGCCCTGCTGAGCGCGACCGACGCACAGGGCCGCCGCCTGACCGTCACCGAACTCCCCGGCCCGGACCGCCGTTACATTCGTGGTACGGGTAAGGGCTTCCTGTCCAGCTACACCAACTACTACACGGTGAACGGCGCCGTCCTCGTCCCTCAGTTCGGCGACGGCTACGCCGACGGCGTGGCCTACGCCATCCTGCAGGCCGCATACCCCGGCCGGAACATCGTCCAGCTCAACATCGACAACATAGCGAGCGGCGGTGGCGGCATCCATTGCGCCACCCAGTCCCAGCCGGTCGTTCCCCCGGCTGTCTGACGGGTCGATCAGGTATGACGCGCCGGTCACCGCCCATCGGCGGTGACTGGCCTCCGGCGGTGAATGAGGGCCCGATAGGGTTCGGGCATGGCGTCTCGCAGCACTCAGATCCTCGAAGCCGCCGCCCGGGTGATCGCCCGGCGCGGGGTCCGCGGCCTGCGCGTGGAGGAGCTGGCCGAGGAGGCGGGCGTGTCCACCGCGCTGATTTACTACCACTTCAAGGACCGCACCGGGATCCTGCGCAGGACCCTGGAGTTCATCAGCGACCGTGCCGATCGCTACACGACGCACCGCGGCCCCGACGACGAACCGCTCAGTCCGCGAGAGGAACTGGAACAGACGCTCCTGCTGGAACTCCAGGACACGACCGATGTCAGGGAGAACAGCAGCGCCTGGGGCGAGTTGCGGGCCAGCGCCATCTTCGACGAAGTCCTGCGCGAGGATCTGGCGAGAGCCACCCTGGTCTGGGTCCAGGAGGTGGCGGCCCTGCTGGGCCAGGTCAAGCCGATGGCCCCGGCCGTCGCCCTCGCGGCGGCAGCCGAGCGGCTCACCGCCCTCCTGGAGGGCCTGAGCATGCGCTGGCTCAGCGGCACGCTCCAGATCTCCCACGCCCGGACCCTCATGAGCGAAGCGATCGCCGCCGAGGTCGAACGGCTGGGTCACCAGGACAGGTAACGACGCTCCTGTGTCCGCGTGCTCCGGTGAGGCATACACGATCTTGGTGGCGGCGAGGCGGCAGACCGCGTAGGCGGTTCCGGTGAGATCGTCGGCGGCCTGATGCAGCGCGGTGTCGAGATCGCGGGGGCCCGTGCCGATGGGGAGTACGGCGGTGGCCCTGGTGGTCGGCGAGGTCGTCGGCCACGGCCTGCACGCCGCCGCAACCATGGGCCGGCTGGGCGTCGCCGTGCACAACTTCTCCGCGCTGGACCTGTCTCCCGACGATCTCCTGAGTCATCTGGACGAGCTGGTCGTACACATCGACACCGATGAGGCCGCCGGGGAAGAGGACGGGCGGAAGATGACCGGGGCCACCTGCCTGTGCGCCGTCTACGACTCGGTCACCGGGGTGTGCACCCTCGCCCGGTCGGATCACACGGGGCCGGCGCTGCTTCACCCGGCGGCGCTGTGGACTATCCGTACGTGCCAGTCCGGCTCGCGTCTGGTGTTCTTCACCAACGGGCTGGTCGCGGACCGGGGTGGCTGGCCCCAGGCCACGGCGCATCTGGGTGCGGACGGCACCGCGGGCACCGTCTATCTGCGATCCCGTCCTGAACGCGTCCCGGACGTGCAGGACGTGGCCGGGGCAACCGCGAACCCGGCCGATCCGGGCATGGTGGCCGTCAGTCGGCCGTCCGACTTCCTCACGGCACGCGGCGAGGCGAAGGGCGCGCTCACCGGGCTGGTCCTCTCCCTCGCCGGCGTCGCCCTGCTCGTAGGTGGTGGCGGGATCGCCAACACCATGGTGGTGGGCGTGATGGAACGCCGCGGTGAGATCGGACTGGGCCGCGCGCTGGGTGCCAGGGGCGCGTAGATCACCGTTCAGTTCCTGCTGGAGGCCGTACTGATGGGCTTCATCGGCGGAATCGGCGGGCTGGTCATGGGCAGCCTCGGCGTCTACGGCTACGCCCTCGCTCAGGGGTGGCCGGTCTCCGTCCCCCCACGCGATCGTCGCCGGACCGTCGGTCTCCGTCCTGGTGGCCGCCATTGCCGGTATCCACCCGGCCCTGCGCGCGGCCAGGGCAGCCCCGACGGACGCCCTTCGCTCGGCCTGAGCGGGCCCCAGCGGCCGATCGTTCCGGCCGGTCTCAGTCCAAGATCTTGACTGATATTTCAGTCAGTGTCACAGTGGCTCGAACGCTCCACCTGTGACATTCCGGAGAAGGGTCTCCGGGAGGAAGGCAAGGACACCATGCGTGTGACCAGACCCGTGAGTCGGGGGACAGCATGCCTCTGACCCCCACTGAGCGGGACCGGCTGCTGCTCTTCACGGCCGCCGAGCTCGCGCGGACGCGTCTGGGGCGCGGGCTGCGCCTCAACGTACCGGAGGCGACCGCCCTGATCGCCGATACGGTCTGCGAGGCCGCGCGTGACGGCCTACGGCTGGCCGAGGCCCTCAAGCGTGGGCGCGGCGTGCTCGGCCCGGACGACGTGCTCCCCGGCGTCACTGACGTCGTGACGGAGATCCATGTCGAGGCGGTGTTCGACGACGGCACCCGGCTGGCCGTCATCAGTGAACCGTTCGGCGACGTGGAGCACCACGACGGTGCCCCGGGGGCCGTCCTGCCCCACTCGGACGCCCTGCCGGAGCCGGAACCGGTGATCACTCTGCGGGTCCGCAACACGGCCGCGGTGCCGGTGAGCGTGACCTCGCACTTCCACTTCTTCGAGGCGAATCCCCGCCTGGACTTCGACCGGGCCGCCGCGTACGGCATGCGGCTCGCTGCCCCGGCCGGGGCGTCCACACGCTTCGATCCCGGTGCAGTCGTCGAGGTCGGACTCGTACCGATGGGCGGAGCGCGGATCGTGATCGGTTTCGCGGGCCTGGTCGACGGGCCGCTGGACGCGCCCGGTGCGAAGGCGGAAGCCCTGCGGCGCGCCGCCGCATGCGGCTACCTGGGAGTGGAGGGAACAGAGCGATGAGCAGACCCACCAAACACAGTGACCACTGCGCGCCGGGCAGCAGCCGGCACATCGATCCGCACGAGTACGCCACCGTGCACGGTCCCCGCGCGGGGGACCAGGTACGGCTCGGCGACTCAGGGCTCGTCGTGCGGGTGGAGTCGGACTCGCAGGCGCACGGCGACGAGTTCCTGGCCGGTTTCGGCAAGACCGCCCGTGACGGAATGCATCTGAAGGCCGCGGCCGTCCGTGACACCTGTGATGTCGTGATCACCAATGTCCTGGTGATCGACGCGGTGCTCGGCATCCGGAAGGTGTCCATCGGCATCCGGGAGGGCCGGATCCACGCGATCGGGCGGGCAGGTAACCCCGACACCCTCGACGGCGTCGACGTGGTGGTGGGGACGGGCACGACGATGATCCCGGGCGAGGGCCTGATCGCCACCGCCGGTGCGATCGACACCCATGTCCACCTGCTCTCCCCGCGGATCATGGAGGCGTCACTGGCCTCCGGCGTCACCACGATCATTGGCCAGGAGGTCGGGCCGAGCTGGGGCGTCGGCGTGAACTCCCCATGGGCGCTGAAGCTCGGCTTCGGCGCCTTCGACGCCTGGCCCGTCAACATCGGCTTCCTGGCCCGGGGGTCCGCGTCCCACGAAGCGCCCCTGGTCGAGGCGCTGGCCGAGGGCGGTGCCTGCGGTTTCAAGGTGCACGAGGACATGGGTGCGCACACCCGCGCGCTCGATACGGCCCTGCGGGTCGCCGAGGAGCACGACGTGCAGGTCGCCCTGCACAGCGACGGCCTCAACGAGTGCCTGTCGGTGGAGGACACACTGAGGGTCCTGGAGGGCCGGACGATCCATGCCTTCCACATCGAGGGCTGCGGCGGCGGACACGTACCCAACGTCCTGAAGATGGCGGGCGTCCCGAACGTCATCGGCTCCTCCACCAACCCGACCCTGCCCTTCGGCCGGGACGCCATCGCGGAGCACTACGGGATGATCGTCTCCGTACACGCGCTCAAGACGGACCTGCCGGGCGACGCCGCCATGGCGCGTGACCGGATCAGGGCCGGGACGATGGGTGCGGAGGACGTGCTGCACGACCTCGGCGCGATCGGGATCACCTCTTCCGACGCGCAGGGCATGGGCCGGGCCGGGGAGACCGTCCGGCGCACGTTCGCGATGGCCGGGAAGATGAAGGCCGAGCTGGGCCCGATGGAGGGCGACGGTCCGCACGACGACAACGCCCGGGTCCTGCGCTACATCGCCAAGCTCACCATCAACCCGGCGATCGCCCACGGCCTCGCACACGAGGTCGGTTCCGTCGAGATCGGCAAGATGGCCGACATCGTGCTCTGGCGCCCGCCGTTCTTCGGCGCCAAACCGCAGATGGTCCTCAAGTCCGGATTCCCGGCATACGGGGTCACGGGCGATCCGAACGCCGCGACCGACACCTGCGAGCCCTTGGTCCTGGGCCCGCTGTTCGGCGCCCACGGAGCCGCCCCGGCGGAGCTCTCCGTGGCCTTCGTCAGCCGCGCCGCCGCCGAATCGGGCTCCTTCGGCTCGCCGTCCGACGCTCTGGGCACCCGGCGCAGGCGCGTGGCCGTACGGGGGACCCGCGGTATCGGCCCGGCCGACATGCTGCACAACGCCCGGCTGGGGCAAGTGGACGTCGACCCGCGCAGCGGCCTCGTGACCCTCGACGGCGATCCGATGCGTTCCGAACCGGCGCAGCAGGTCTCACTGAGTCGCCTGTACTTCCTGTGACCTGCCCGGCTGACTGAATTTTCAAAAACATGCCTCTCCTCTTGACTGAATTTTCAGTCGGCAGGAAGATGCTGTTCACACCGCGTACCTGTCCTGTGCTTCCGCCAGGCTGAGCCGGCCATCGCCGACGGGTACTTCTGACGAAACGAAGAGAGACCCGTGATGACTGCATTCCGTATGCCTGCCGAGTGGTCCGAGCACGAGGGGTGCCTGATGGCCTGGCCCGTCCGCGAGGACCTGTGGGGCGGCGTGCTGAACGACGTCAAGGAGGAGTACGCGAACGTCGCCCGCGCGATCGCCGAGTTCGAGCCGGTGACCATGGTCGCGCCGCCCGGCCACGGCGAGGAGGTCCGGACGAGGTGCGGCCACGAGATCACCGTGGTGGAGATCGAGCAGGACGACTCGTGGTTCCGCGACTCCGCCCCGCTGTTCGTGCTCGACGGTGACGGCAACCGCGCCGGGGTGGACTTCCGCTTCAACGCCTGGGGCCGCAAGCACCACCCCTACGACTCCGACGACCGGGTCAGCGGCCTCCTCCTGGAGCACCTCGGCGTGGAGCGCATCGCCTCCGACATGATCCTCGAGGGCGGGGCGATCACGGTCGACGGCGAAGGCACGCTGATCACGACCGAACAGTGTCTGCTGCACCCCAACCGGAACCCAGGGATGAACCGGGACGAGATCGAGACCGAGCTGAAATCCCGGCTCGGAATCGACAAGGTTGTCTGGCTTCCGTACGGCGGCCTGCTGGACACGGAGACCGACGGGCACGTCGACGGCGTCTGCGCCTTCGCCGCTCCCGGCAAGGTCGTCGTCTCCCTGCCCGACGACCCCGCGCATCCCGACTACGCCCGGATGCGCGCCAACCGCGCGGTGCTGGAGGTCACCACCGACGCGAAGGGCAGGCCGTTCGAGATCGTCGACGTCCCGCAGACCGCGTTCGCCGACATGGCCGAAGGCGAGGTCGAGGTGTCCTACCTGAACTACTACGTGGCCAACGGGGGAGTCGTCGTCCCGGTGGCCGGTGTGCCCCAGGAGGACGAAGCCCTCGCGGTCATCGCCGCGGCGTACCCCGGCCGCAAGGTCGTCGGCGTGCGGGCACCCGCTATCGCGTTCGGCGGCGGCGGGGTCCACTGCATCACCCAGCAGATCCCCGCTGTAGCCGCCACCGCCTGAATCGAGAACGGACCGCTCCCGGAGTGCCCCTCCAGCGGCCCTCCGGCCCCGCCCCCCTCAGGAATGAGAGCGCGACGATGACCACACCCCAGCCCCTCGGCAGTAGACGCCCCCGCGGCCGACGCGGACGAATCGCCGCGGCGATGGCAGCCCTGACCTCCCTCGCCGCACTCGCGGCCTGCTCCGGCCCGCCCAAGGGCGGCGACACCAGCGGCACCGAGGTCAAGCTCTCCGCCTCCACGCCGCGGGCCCGCGGCGAGATCGACTCGTTCACCTGGGCCGTCTACGCCGAGCCGCCCACCCTCGACTACACGCTGGCGTTCGACTACCCGCAGAACACGATCCTGTCCAACGTGTGCGAGAGCCTGATGCGCTGGACACCGGGGCTCACCCTTCAGCCGGGCCTGGCGCAGAAGGCATCGAACCCGGACCCCACCACCTGGGTCTACGACCTGCGCTCCGGCGTGCGCTTCCACGACGGCAAGGTGATGACCGCAGACGACGTGGTCCACAGCCTCGGGCGGCAGATGGACCCGGACAACGCCGCGGCCTGGGCCCAGGTCTTCCAGAACGTCGCTTCGCTGACCAGGACCGGACCGCTGCAGGTCACCGTCAAACTCAAGAAGCCCGACTCCCAGTTCCCGCAGTACATGGCGACCGCCGCGGGTGTGGTCGCCTCCAAGGCCGGCGTCGAGGCAGCGGGCGAGGACTACGGCACCGCCGGTGACCTCGCCTGCACCGGCCCGTTCAAGCTCGGCACCTGGAGCAAGGGCCAGTCGATCGAACTCGAGCGTTTCGACGGCTACTGGGGTACCAAGGCCAAGTCCAAGAAGGCCGTCTTCCGGGTCCTGACCGACCCGTCCGCGCGCACCAACGCGATGCTCAGCGGGGAAGCCGACGGCGGCTACCTCATCCCCACCGAGAGCTACGGCCGGTTGAGCGAGAGCGGCCTGGGAACCCTGTACTTCGGCGAGGGCCTGAGCACGGTCAACGTCAACATCACCAACATGAAGGGCGCGCTCGGTGACGTCCGAGTACGCCGCGCGCTGTCCCTGGCGCTGGACCGCTCCGGGTTCGTCAAGGCCGGGCTCGGCGGCGCGGGCACCGTCACCAACTCGCTCACCACCCGGGCCGCCTGGGCCGGAGCCTCGGAGAAGACCAGACAGACCGCCTTCGGCGAGCTGCCGCCCGGTACCCAGGACATCGAGAAGGCCGAGGCGCTGATCAAGGAGGCCGGGGCCACCGGCAAGACCCTGACCGTCGCCACCAGTGCCATCGGCCAGGACGTCTCCCTCCTCGCCACCGCAGTCCAGGCGGCAGGCACCCAGATCGGGTTGAAGATCAAGCTCAAGACGATCGCTCCGAACGCCTTCACGGCGCTCTTCACCGATCCCCAGGCGCGCGAGGGCATCGACATGTTCCCGCTCACCCAGTACGGCTCGATCACCGACCCACTGGACCTGCTGCAGAATTTCAAGACCGGTGCCTACATGAACTACGCCGGCCACAGCGACAAGGGTTACGACGCGCTCGTCGACCAGGCCACCGCCGTCTACCAGCCGGAGCAGCGGATGGAGATCGAGGCCGAGCTCCAGAAGCACGCTGCCGAGCAGCTGCTCTGGATCCCGGTTGCCGAGTGGCCCACCGCGGTCTTCCTCAACAAGAGGATCACCGGCGCCCCCACAACCATCTCGTACATGTACTACCCGTGGGCCGCGGATGTCGGGGCAGCGGGCGTGGGGGCCACGAAGTGAACTTTGCGAGATTCGCCGTACGCCGGGTGGCGGAGATGGCCGCCACCCTGCTCGGTGCGTCGTTCGTGGTCTTCGGCGCCATGTACCTGGCACCGGGCAACCCGGCCAGCTTCCTGCTCTCCGGACGCTCGGCCTCACCGGAGGCCCTCGCCGCGATCAACGCCCAATACCACCTGGACGAACCCTTCCTCGTCCGGTACCTCCGCTGGCTCGGCGACATCGTCCAGGGAGACTTCGGGCGGTCCATCACCTACCGCACCGACGTCTCACGTCTCCTGGCCGACCGCCTCCCCACCACGTTGCTGCTCGTCGTGATGGCGCTGGTCGTGGTCGCGGTGATCGGCCTGCTGCTGGGATGGGTCTCCGCCGTACGCGGCGGTGGCACCGACTCCGCCATCCTGGTCGGGACCACGTTCGCCGTCGGTACCCCGTCCTTCGTCGCGGCCGTCCTGCTCCAGGGCCTGTTCGCCGTGAATCTGGGGTGGTTCCCCAGCAGCGGTTCCGGCGACGGCTTCGGTGACATGGTCTGGCACCTGACCCTGCCCGCGATCGCCCTCGCGCTCTATCTGATCGGCATGCTCGCCCGGGTCACCCGGTCCGCCATGCTCGAAGCCCTCGACAGCGAGCACGTCACGGTCGCCCGCAGCAGGGGTGTCCCCGAGCGCCAGGTCATCCGCCGCCACGTGTTCCGCAACTCGCTGGGCACTGTCCTCACCACCGGCGGACTGATCGTCGCCACCCTGCTGGTCTGCACGATCCTCGTGGAGACCGCCTTCAGCATCGGCGGCGTCGGCCAGCTCCTGGAGCTGTCCACCACGACCAAGGACTTCCCGACCGTCCAGGCCATCTCCTTGATCATCGTCGCTCTCTTCATGACCGTGAACCTGATCGTCGACCTGCTGCTGCCTCTGGTCGACCCGCGGATCACCCTCGGATCGAGGAGTTCCTCCGTATGACCGCCGTCCTGACCCGCCGGCCCGGACTCTCCAGGATCCGCACCGCCCGGTCCTCTCTGTACCTGGTCTGCCTGGGCCTTGTCGCCCTCGTCACCGCCGCCGCGCTCCTCGCGCCATGGGTCGTGCCCTACGACCCCAACGCGGTCGACCTCGGCAACGCGCTGGCCGGCCCTTCCCCGGAGCACCTGCTCGGCGTCGACGCGGCGGGGCGCGACACCCTCTCCCGGCTGCTTCTCGGCGCGCGCACCTCGCTCCTCGGGCCCCTCGGGGTCGTGGTCTTCTCCACCCTCGCCGGTGTCGCGATCGGAATGGCCGCCGGCTGGCGGGGCGGCTGGCTCGACTCGGTCCTGTCCCGCAGCACCGAACTGGTCTTCGCGTTCCCCGGCATGCTTCTGGCGATTCTGGTCATCTCGATCTACGGGGAAGGACTGCTCGCCCCCGTCGTCGCCCTCTCCATCGCCTACCTGCCTTATGTCAGCCGCCTCACCCGCTCCCTCGTCCTGGCCGAACGCAAACGCCCCTATGTCAGCGCCTACCAGGTGCAAGGACACTCGGCACTCCAGATCTGCCTGCGCCACATCCTGCCCAACATCGCCCCCGTCGTCCTCGCCCAGTCCACCATCAACTTCGGCTACGCGCTGATGGACCTCGCCAGCCTGTCCTTTCTCGGACTCGGTGTACCCGCACTCACCCCCGACTGGGGCCGCATGGTCTTCGACGGCCAGACCGCCATCCAGCACGGCTACCCGCTCTCCGCGGTCCTGCCCTGTGTGTTCATCGTGCTGACCGTCGTCGCCTTCAACGTGGTCGGAGAACGCTGGGCCGACCGCGTCGCCAGGAGGACCCCATGAACCCGAGGGACCCGATGAGACCCACGCGCACCCTCGACATCCAAGGACTGCGCATCACCCTGCCCGGTACGGCCCGCCCCGTCCTCGACGGCGTCGACCTCCACGTCTCCGCCGGCGAGACCGTCGCCCTCGTCGGCGAGTCAGGGTCCGGGAAGACCCTCACCTCGCGCAGCGCTCTGAACCTGCTGCCGCCCGGCGCCGAGGTCGAGGGCGCCGTCCGCGTCTGCGGCCAGAACGTGCTCACCATGAACGCCGGCCAGCTGCGCGCCCTGCGCACCAGCACGGTGGCCATGATCTTCCAGGACCCGCGCGCCGCCCTCAACCCACTGCGCCGCATCGGTGACTTCCTCACCGAGAGCGTGACCCTGACCGGGAGCATGAACCGGACGGACGCCACCGCCCGGGCCACCGAACTCCTCCAGGCGGTCGGTCTGGACGACTCCGCCCTGCACAAGTACCCCGGTCAGGTCTCCGGCGGCATGCTGCAACGCGTCATGATCGCGGCGGCGCTGATGGGGGACCCCGCCCTCCTCCTGGCCGACGAACCGACCACCGCGCTCGACGTCACCACCCAGGCCGAGGTCATCGCCCTTCTGGCCGAGCTCCGCGAACGCTTCGACACCGGCCTGCTCTTCGTCACCCACGACCTCGACCTCGCCGCCGCCATCAGCGACCGCGTCTACGTGATGTACGCCGGGCGGATCGCGGAGAGCGGCCCCGCGAAAGCCCTCTTCGCGCAGTCCAGGCATCCCTACACCTCAGCGCTGCTCGCCTCCACCCCCCGACTGGAAGCCCCTCGGGGGAGGCTTGCCGCCATCGATGGCCAGCCCCCCGATCTCCGGCAGGAACTGCACGGCTGCGCGTTCGCCGCCCGCTGCCCCCTCGCCACGGAGATCTGCGACCAGGAGGCTCCGAGGCCGCTGCCCGCACCCGGCCTCCCGGACCACCAGGCCGCTTGCCATCACAGCGACCGTCTCGAAGGGAGCCCTGTCGATGCCTGAGAACGTACTGGAGGCCGTCGGCCTCCGACGCACCTACGGAAGCGTCCGCGCCGTCGACGACGTGTCCTTCGCCCTTCCCGAGGGCGGATCCCTGGGCATCGTCGGTGAATCCGGGTCCGGCAAGACCACCACCGCCCGGATCGTCGTCGGTCTGGAACAGGCCGAGGCCGGCGACGTCCTCGTACGCGGCCGGGCCCGCAGCGCGCGAGGCCGAGGCCGGGCCCGGCGCCTGGCCCGGGCCCGCGAGGTCCAGATGGTCTTCCAGGATCCGTACCTCTCCCTCGACCCGAGGACCAGCGTCGAACAGGTGCTGCGCGAAACCCTGCGCCTGCACTTCCCCGGCACGGACCACGACCGGCGCGTCCGCGAGCTCCTCGACCAGGTCGGCCTGGGAACCCGCGCCGCCGACGCCCGGCCGCGGCAGCTCTCGGGCGGCCAGCGCCAGCGCGTCGCCATCGCCCGGGCCCTCGCCGTGGAACCGGCCGTCCTCGTCCTGGACGAGGCGGTCGCCGCGCTCGACGTCTCCGTACAGGCGCAGATCCTCAACCTGCTCGCCGACATCCGTGAGGAGACCCGGATCGGCTACCTGTTCATCACCCACGACCTCGGCGTGGTCCGGTGCGTCACCGACGACGTCATCGTCATGCGCAAGGGCCGCGTCGTCGAGGCGGGCCCCACGGCCGAGGTGCTCGCCGCACCCCAACACCCCTACACGCGGCTCCTGCTGGAATCCGTGCCCCGCCCCGGCTGGGACCCCGAAGCGATCGCCGCCGCCCGCCGGGCACTCTGACCGCCTGTTGACGAGCGAGCGGCCGCCGCTCGGTCCCTCGGCGCGGCCGCTCGCATGTCCCTCGGTAACCCCCCCACCGCGCAAGCAAGTCGACACAGGAGGCAACCATGAACGATCACACCTCAGGCCGCCACGTACGCCGGGTCCTGAACCGGCGAGCATTCCTCGCGGCGGCCGGGCTGACCGCCGCCGGCGCCGCCGTCGCGACAACGGCCCAGGGCTGGGCCGGGGCTGCCAGGGCGGCCGGCACTTTCAGGGTCCCGCTCGAAGACGTCCGCCACACCCGTACGTGGATGGCTTGGCCGGACAGCACCTCGATCTGGGGCGGCAAGCTGAGCGGAGTGCAGAGGGACATCGCTCTGATCGCCCGTACGATCGCGAAGTACGAGCCGGTCGTCATGTGCGCCAACTCCGCGAGCGCCGCCAAGGCCCGCTCGATGTGCGGCTCCTCGGTCACCGTCATCAGCTCCATCCCCGTCGACGACTGCTGGATGCGCGACTCCGGCCCCGTCTTCCGCACCGATGGGGCCGGCCGCCTCGACACCGTGGGCCTCAACTTCAACGGGTGGGGCAACAAGCAGGCCCACGCCAAGGACGCCCTCGTCGCCGAGCGGATCGCCGCCCACGTGCGTGTGCCGTTCACCTACGCCGATCTGGTCGGCGAGGGCGGCGCCATCGAGCAGGACGGCGGCGGCACGTTGATGGCCACCCGCAGCAGCCTGGTGAACCGCAACCGCAACCCCGGGATGTCGGCAAGCCAGTTGGAGTCCGCGATGTGCGAGGCGTACGGGGCCTCCAAGGTCATCTGGTTCGACGGGGTTTACGGCCAGGACATCACCGACGACCACGTCGACGCCACGTCCCGCTTCCTGGGCCCCGGCAAGGCACTCGTCCAGATGCCCCTCGCGTCGGACAACGACGCGTACGCGAAGGACGCGCGCCGGCAGCACCAGGTTCTGTCCACGTCCAGGACGGCCACCGGCACCGCGATGACAGTGGCGAAGCTTCAGGGCCCCGACTACAACAGGATCCGCTCCACCAACCAGAACTTCCTTGCCTCGTACGCCAACTACTACCTCTGCAACGGCGCCGTCATCTCCGCCCACTTCGGCGACGCGCAGGCGGACAGGACCGCGAAGGCGACCCTGGCCCGCCTCTACCCGGACCGCGTCATCGAGCAGATCGACATCGACCGCCTCGGCACCGGTGGCGGCGGCATCCACTGCGTGACCCAGCAGCAGCCCGTCGCCTGAGAACAGCCGACCGGACCGCCCCTGTTCGACACAACCGCGGAAAGGCCTACAGCCAATGGACAGAACCGGCAACGGTGGGCACGGGCTGAGAACAAATGCCCTGGGAACGTTCGACACTGTGGTCATGGCAGTAGCCGGCTGTGGACCGGCGTACACCGTCGTCGCACTGATTCCCGCACTTGTCGCAGCGGTCGGCCTGGCCGCCCCCGCGGCTCTGCTCTACGGCGCGATCCCGATGGTGGGCATCGCCCTCGCCTTCAGGCACCTGGGGCGACTCGACGTCAACTCCGGTGCCTCCTACTCCTGGGTCGCCAGGACCCTGCACCCCTTCCTCGGATTCCTCAGCGGGTGGGCCGTGGTCGCCGCGACCACTCTGTTCATCACCGCGTCGACGGCAGCCGCGGGAAGGGCCACCCTGTCGCTCATCGACGAAGAACTGGCCGAGAACGATGTCGTGGCCACGGCGGTCGGACTCGGCTGGGTCCTGCTCATCGCGGCCCTCGTCGCATCAGGGGCCAGGGTCGCCGCTCGTGTTCGGGCCGTGGCCGTCGGGACCCAGCTGGCCCTGCTGTTCTCCGTCGCGGTCGCGGCGCTGATGCGGGACGAGCACGCGGCCGCGTTCTCCTTCACCTGGTTCGGCTTCGGGCACTACGACGCGACCCACACCTTCACCGCGGGCGCCTTGGTCGCGGGCGCGCTGTACTGGGGGTGGGACGTCACGGCCAACCTCAGCGAGGAGACCCGCGGTGGCCGGCGCGCATCCGGGCTCGGCGGCCTGATCGGCCTTCTGGTCGTTGCCATGACACTCCTCGCTCTCACCGTCAGCGCGAACGTGATCCTGGGGCCGGACGCCGCCACGTCGAAGGACGGAGGCTTTCTCGTCCAACTCGGCGACGCCGCGTGGCCCGGAGTGGGGGGTACGCTCCTCGTCATCGCCGTGCCGCTCTCGATGGTCGCCACGCTGGAGACCACGCTCCTCCAGGCCACCCGCACGCTGTTCGCCATGGGCCGTGACCGCACGGTTCCCTCGTTCCTCGGCCGGATCCACCCCCGGCGGCGCACCCCCGTGGCCTCGACGCTGACCGTCGGCGCGATCGCGGTGACGTCCCTGATCTGCGTCCTTGTCGCAGACGCCGGCGTGGTCCTCCTGGAGGACGTACTGATGGGGATCGGTCTACTCGTCGCGTTCTACTACGCGCTGGCGGGGATCGCGGTCGTGGTCGCCTACCGGAGCCTGCTGTTCGCATCCGCCGGGAACCTGATCCTCCTCGGCCTGTGGCCGCTCGCCGGCACGGTCTTCAACATCTGGATCTTCGCGGCGTCGATTCCGAGGCTGACCGGTACGCAACTGGCCATCGGCCTCGGTTCGCTCGCCCTCGGACTGGTACCGGTGACCATCGCGCGGCTCCGGGGAGGGCGTTCCTTCTTCCGTCCCCGGCGACTTGATCCGAGGGCCGTGGACCGCGAGGACGAGCACGCAGGAGATGTCGAGGCGGTCGTCGGCGCGCGCCGACGGGAGGGCCTCTTGTCCGACTTCTGAACGTCACCGCCCTTGACGCCCAAGAAACAGCCGAACTGAAATTTTCGTCAACTCCCTTTGTCCTAGGCATTGACTGAAATTTAAGTCAGTCCCTAGGGTGAGCGCACCCGGTCGGCCCCGGAAGGTCATGGTCGCCGAGCGGATTCATGGACGCACCCCTGGACAGGAGCCCAAATGGGGCCAGTTGACTCGCCGATGGATGATTCCGCACCGCTTGCGGGCATCGAACAGCACTCGATCGACTGGGTGCCCCTCTCGGAACGGCACGGGAAACCCTCGAACGTCGGGGCCATCTGGTTCGTCGGCAGCCTCAACCTCACCGGCCTGGCGACCGGTGTCGTGACCCTCTCGATGGGAGCCTCGCTCGTCTGGACGGTGGTCGCCACCGTCCTCGGCTCACTCTTCGGTACGTTCTTCATGGCGTTCCACTCGGCTCAGGGACCCCAGCTGGGACTGCCCCAACTGGTCCAGTCGCGCGCACAGTTCGGGTACCTGGGTGCCGCGCTCACCGTGTGGGTGTTCGCTCTGGTCAACTACGTCGGCTTCAACACGTCCGACGCCCTGTTGTCCGGCCAGGCCATGAACCTGCTCACCGGGATCCCCAACGGGCTCGGCTACGTGCTGGCCGCCGGGGTGGCTACCGTGATCGCCCTGTTCGGGTACGAGTGGATCCACCGGCTGAACAAGTGGCTCACCTGGCCCTTCGTCGTGGTCACCGCGGCGATCACCGTGTCCGCCCTGTTCGGCGGAGGGCTGCCGGACGGAGTGTGGGACGCGGGCCCGTTCGACCTCGCCCCGTTCATGCTCGTGTTCGTCTTCGTCGCAGGCTTCCAACTGGGCTGGGCGCCGTACGTCTCGGACTACTCGCGCTACCTCAGACCCGACGTCCCGGTCCGCAGCACCTTCTGGTGGACCTACCTGCCCAGTGCGATCTCCGGGATCTGGGTGTTCCTCCTCGGTGCCGTGGTCTCGGCCGGTGCCCCCGAGGGCACCGACCCGGTGACGGCCCTGAAGCTGGCTGCCGACCGACTGTTCAGCGGGTTCGGCACGGTCGCGGTCGTCGTCCTGCTGGTCGGGCTGCTCTCCATCATGGCGATCAACCAGTACGGCGGCAGCCTCACCATGATCTCGATCATGGACTCGTTCCGGCCGGTCAAGCCGACACGGACCATCCGGGTGGTGACGATCGGGATCATGCTGGTGGCCGTCGGGACGGTCTCCACCGTGGTCGGCATCGACCAGTTCAACTGGTTCTTCGCCAACGTGGTGGTGGTGCTGACATACCTGTTCATCCCGTGGACGGCCATCAACCTGGTCGACTTCTTTCTCGTCCGGCGCGGCCAGTACGTCGTCAAGGAGATCTTCAACCCGAACGGCATCTACGGCCGATGGGGATGGCGCGGAAACCTCGCCTACGGGATCGGTCTGGCCTGCATGGCCCCGTTCATGGTCATCACCGGACTCTATGTCGGGCCTGTCGCGGAGTTCTTCGGCGGCGTCGACTGCTCGATCTTCGTCGGCCTGCCCGTGGCCGGCGTCCTCTACTGGGCCTTCGCCCGAAGCCTCGATCTGGCCACCGAACGCCGGATGGTCCGGGAGGAGGGACTGCTGGCACCACTCCACTGAGCAACCCGCGCCCGCACGTACGGAACCTCCGTGAGAAGGAGCACCACGTGAAGACAGAGAACGACGGCGACCGACCCGGAATGAGCCGCAGAACCCTCCTGGCCCGAACCGGAGCGGCCGCGGCCGCGCTGGCGGCAGGGCCTGTACTCGGCGGCATCCAGCCGGCCCGGGCCGCGTCCTGGCGAGTGCCGGGGGAAGAGGTGTCGCACAAGCGGACCTGGATGTCCTGGCCGTCCAGCTACACGATCTGGGGCAATACGCTGTCCAAGATCCAGGCCGACATCGCCAAGCTCGCCAGGGAAGTTGCCAAGTACGAGCCGGTCGTCATGTGCGCGGACGGCTCGACGGCCGCGTCGCAGGCCCGCAGCATGTGCGGATCCACCGTCACGGTCATCGGCTCGGTTCCCGTCTCGGACTGCTGGATGCGGGACACCGGCCCGCTGTTCCGCGTCGACGACGCCGGTGGTCTGGACGCCTTCGGCCTGAACTTCAACGCCTGGGGCGAGAACGCCACCCGGTTCTACGGCATCCCCGCCTCCGCCTACGACAAGGATCGCGCAGTCGCGCAGAGGCTCGCCGCCTATACGAGCGTCCCGTTCGCGAAGGCTTCCGTGGTCGGCGAAGGCGGCGGCGTCGAGTACGACGGCGACGGCACCCTGATGGCGACCGAGAGCTGCTGGGTGAACAGCAATCGCAATCCCGGCAAGTCGCGAAGCCAGATCGAGGCAGAGCTGCTGTCCCGGTTCGGCGCCTCGAAGATGATCTGGCTGCCAGGCGTCACCGGCCAGGACGTCACCGACGGCCACATCGACGGCACCGCCCGCTACATCAAACCCGGTGTAGCGATGGTGCAGTTGGCCGGAGCGGTGCGGCCGGACGTCTGGACCGAAAACGCCCGGGCCATCCATGACGTACTGGTGAACTCGACCGACGCCAAGGGGCGCCGCCTGCAGGTCCTCACCATCGAAGGACCCGACACCCTGCCCCGGATACCTGCGGGCAAGCGGGCGGACTTCCTCAGCTCCTACATGAACTGGACGGTGACCAACCAAGCCGTGATCACCACCCAGTTCGGCGACACCGCCAAGGACGCGGCGGCCAAGACGGCGATCGCCGCCGCCTACGGCAGGCCCGTCGTCCAGCTCAACCTCGACAATCTCTACGGCAACGGGGGTGGTGGCGCGCACTGCGTCACGATGCAGGAGCCCAACCGCTGAGCTACGGGCCCGGGTCCCGCTTTCGGGGCCCGGGCTCCAGGTCTCCCTCCGTGGACCGATTCCGCGCCGCTGGCCAGGGCACCCACCTCGAAGGAGGCCCGGACGCGGGCCTGGAGCGTGCTCAGGGCCTGGGCGGGCTCCGCCCGGCAGTCGTAGGTATGGGCATCGCGGTCGAAGGCCAGCGGTCTGCCGCCGTGGCTGCCGCGGCGTTTGCGGTTGGCGGCCTGGTCGGCGGGCTGCGGGATCAGTGTCAGGATTCCGCGCCGAGGGAGATGGGTCCGGATCGCGCGGGACGAGTAGGGCTTGTCGGCCAGGACCATGTCCGGCGTGGTTCTGGGTCGGCCGACTGGCCGGGGTACTCGTCAGCAGGCCATGAACTCGGGGAATGCGGGTGCGTCCCGGCCTTGCCGGGGGTGATGGCGAACGCGAGTGGGAGGCAGCGACTGACTGCAGCGAGGTGGATCTTGGTGGTCAGACCGTCGTGGGACCGTCAACGATCTTGTGCGGTGCAGCACTTCGGCCACCGAGGAATGCTTGTGCTCGCAGCGAAGCTCCGTCATCTTGAAGTGGCTGGTCAGCGTGGTGCTCGTGCTGGTCGTGGGCGGCAATCTGTGTTGTAGACCGTCCGGCGATGTGGTTCTGCCGATGAGTTCACCGCCGTTGAACGGTCTACCCAGCGACACGACCGTTCTCGACAGGAGTGCCATGTCCACCATCCAGCCAGTGATCGTGACTGCCGACCAGGACGTTCTGCTCGGCTTCTATACGAAATTGTTCGGCGCTGAGGAGATCTTCCGGATTCCGGCGGAAGGACCGGCCTTCTATCTCGGCTTGCGCATCGGCGATACCGACCTCGGGCTGGTGGCCAAGGAGAACCCGGGGACTGGGGCGGATTCGCGGATCCTGCTCAGCATCGGTGTGGACGACGTCGACGAGACGCTAGGACGGGTGGAGGCGCTGGGCGGCTCGGTCCGCGGCGGCTCCAACGACATGCCGTGGGGACAGCGCGTCGCCCACATTCAGGACCCCGACGGCAACCCGGTGAACCTCACTCAGCCGATCCCGGCCCGCTGATGGTGTCCTGGGGGCATGTGCTGATCGTGGGCTACCTGCGGTAGAGATCAATTGTCGGTAGTGGCCTCGATGTTCGTCAGGACGAGCAACGCGCGAAACAGGTGAGCGGCGCGCGCGGGGTCAGTGGGGCTGCTGTCCGGCCTGCCGCACAAGTTACTCCTGGACCACCTCGGAGTGCGTCGGGGAGAGCAGCCCGCACGGCATGCAGCACCTGCTGCCCAGGGCCGTCTGGGACGCCGACGCCATCCGTGATGACGTGCGGAGACCGGCGACATGAAGAAGGGCACCCGCCCGTCGCCGCCCAGCACCGCCTTCGCGACCAGGCCGGAGCCGGCCCGCACGATGATCGAACGCGGCATCGGCTACGTTCGCGCAGTGGCCTGCTCTGCCGAAACGACCACCGGTGCGGGCGGGTTCCGTGCCGATGCGCTGGCCGAGAAGGTGCCGAAGACGGCCGGGCAGAAGCTCTCGGCCGGACGCGGTGCGACTGCAACGAGATCCACCGCCTCTTCACCACTGGCGACGCCGCCATCAGGAATGACCACGCAACTGTCATTACCGGCGACAAGCTGCACCTCGGACATGAAGATCACGACGTTGGGGCGGCCAGGGGGCCGGCCTGGCCGCGCACAATGCGTTCGAACCAGTCCGCAGTCAGTTCTGCGCATCGACCAGGTGAACCGGCCACGCGGAGTGTCCCCACGACAGACCCCTGGAGAGGGATGTACATCTGGTCGTGGAGTTCGGTGCCGAGCACGCCCTGCCCGTCGAAGAACGCACCGAAGACATGGGAAATGACATTGGTTTCCGGCGTCACCGCATAGAGCAGGGCCAGCAGATGCTCGAACCCCGTCTCCTCGGGGCGGAGGACAAGAGTGTCGTCCGGGTCGCACGGCCAGGTGACGGCGCGCTCGCGTAGTACGGACACGAACCTGCGCCGTGTGCGATCCAGCGTCTCGAACGCGTCCTCGTCGGCTTCTCCTACTGAGAACCAGGGCACGTACACGCGGCTGTCCATGGCCTGCACCGTAGCCGACAGGCGACTGATCAAGCCGACCCACCCAAGCCACGAGGAAGGTCGTGATCGATAGCTGGCGTACCAGGGCCTGTGTGACGTTGTGATCAGTTGGTGGTCTGCAGGAGGTCGTCCATCCAGATCATGTACGGCCCGATGAACTCCCAATGTCTGTCCGTGAGTTGCCTACGCGTCACAGCCCTGTTCTATCGGCTCCAGCCTCTCAACGGGGCAGAACTCAGCACTGATCACAACGTCACACAGGCCGTAGCGGGCCCCGGCCGGGGGCCGGAGTCAGTCCGCGGTCTTCGTGAAGTCCAGGTCGGCATGGCGGACGGCGTGGGAGGCGGTGGAGACCGTGGCGCCGAGCATGCTGATGCAGCCGAAGAGGAGGAAGGTGGGGCCGGCACCCCACCCTTCCACCAAAAGGCCGAAGAGCGGGAACATCACCGGGGTGATGCCGACCGCGCTGAGCGCCTGGACGGAGGCGACCCGGCCCTGGAAGGCGAGGGCGGTGTTGGCCTGCATCAGGGCCAGGGCGAGACCGCCGCAGAGGCCGGAGACCAGGCCGGAGACGAGCGCCAAGGCGACCGCGAGGGCGAGGTTCGGCATGACGCCGATCAGGCCGATGCCGGCGGAGGCGACGAGCAGGGCTACGTTGTGCCAGTGGCCGGCCCGGGGGAAGCGGCCGCGCACGACGAGCAGGAGCGAGGTCGTGCAGACGCCGGTGCTGAGCGCGGCGTTCACCCAGGCACCCCCGGAGGGGCCCCAGCCGCGTTCCTCGGCGAGCATGATGACGCCGATCGCCATCGGCGGGATGCAGCCGATCATGGAGAGCAGTCCGGAGAGGACGAGCGGGCCGACGACGGGCTCGTGGCGCAGGTAGACGATGCCGTCGACCAGGTCGCGGCGGGCGGTGGAGTCCGCGGCGGGCTGTTCCTCGGGCGGCAGCGGGGCGAGCCGGACCGCGACCAGGAGGAACAGCGAGAGGGTGAAGAGGACGCCGGTCACGGCAAACGCGGCGGCGGGGCCGCCGAGCCCCATCGAGAATCCGGCGAGCGGCGGACCGGCGATGTGGCCGGACCGCTGCACCAGATTGCGCAGGCTCTGCACCCGCATCAGCTGGTCGCGGCCGGTGAGCCGGGGCGGCATGGCTCCGACCGCCGGCATGAACAGGGCGTCCACGACGCCGAAGACGAGGGCGAGCGCGACGAGCAACCAGAGGCCGGGGGTGCTGAACGCGAGCGCTGCGGCGGCCGCGAGGATCACCACAGCGCGGACCGCGTCGGACGAGATGACTACCCTGCGCGGGCCGAACCGGTCGGCGATCACACCGCCGCCGAGCATGAGGATCGCCCGGGGTATCGCGCCGACCGCCATCACCAGGCCGACCTGGGCCGGTCCGGCCACCTTCTGCGCGGCCCAGCCGAGCGCCATGAAGTAGGCGGCGTCGCCGACCACGGAGAAGGTGTAGGCGATCAGCCAGCGCAGGACGTTGCCGTCCCGGTGCACCGGGGTGGAGGGGGTGACGGCCACGGCGGGGGCGGGCGGGGCCGCGTCGTGGATGGGTTCATCTGCTCGCGAGGTCACAAACGCGCATGATCTCCCACAACGTCGGCCCCGTACAACGGAATTACCTGCCGGATGTCATGGCCCTCCGGCGGCGGGCCGGGGCCGCCGCCGTCAGCCGCTACGACAAGACCCCCGAAAGCTACGACGTCGGCCTCCACCTCCGAGCCTCCATGATCTGGCTCAACGACCTCACCCGACGACAGAGTGATCGCGACCCCACACAGGCCGGTAGCGCAGTCGCTACCCATGCTGCCCAACGCGTCGTTGGTGATGTCCTGGGCAGGGCACTGGCCTGAGCTAATCCGTCTTTCTCCGCCTTTCGGGTTCGTGCCCAGTTACGCAGCTGTCCCTGCTTGTAGTGGGTGGAGCTGCTCTTTGGGAGTCCTTGAACTCCTGCGGGGCCGATAGCAGTTACTCCGCGGCTGGGACAGGTGGTGGCCGTCGGCGGGCGAGCCACCCTCCTGCGTGCAGCTTCGCGAAGCGATGGGCGCGCTGTTGGGAGCCAGGCTGCATTTCGGGCCGCCTCGGAACGACCCACCTCCGCTCGCACGGAAAGCACGGCCCCGCCGGATGATCGACACTGTCCGCGAATTCGGATCGAGGGAGGAATGCTCCGAGAGAGGCACAGACAGTCGGCTCAGGATGCGGTTCGCGAGGAAGGTGATCCATGGGCTGTTGCGGCCCGACCGCGATCGGCCGCTGGGGTGGCGGTACTTCGCTGCCGTGCTGCCTCACGCCTCGCCTCGTGAAGAGCGGTCACCGAAGACTGAGACTTGAACGTGTTCAAACTTCGTGCCAGGGTACGGCATGAGTTCTTGAGATGAGTCCATCGGTCGCGCATGCGGCCTGCGGAACCCGCTAGGGGTGGAGTGTGTTGCGTTCCTTTCGTGCAGCGCTGATCTTGCTCGCCATGGCCCTCGCCCTGACGGCCTGCGGCAGGTTCACCGTCATGCCGCCGCCCGACGGCGAACCGGTCGTACTGAAGCCGGCCGAAATTGCGACCACGTGGACCGATGCCGACGGCGGCACCCTCACGCTGAAGCAGGACGGGACGTTCATCGCCGATAAGGTCTGCGTCGCCGTCGGCTGGTACGACAGTTTGGCCTGGTCCGGAACAGGCACGTGGGAGCGAGGCGCCGACAAGAAGCAAACCTTCGTCGGTGTGACCTTCGACGCCGATCACCCCGAAGTGCGTGAGCGAGAGCCCGACGCCTACGCCGCCTTGAGGCAAGGCAAGGTCCTGAAACTCTGGGCCGCCATCGGCGATCCGGACAACGACTATCCGAACTGCGTCCTGACCAGCCCGGCGAGTTGACCCGGTTGCGGGGCGGTCGAGGGAGCTGCACATGCCCGGCATCGCAAAGGCGCGGTTCCAGTCGACCCATTTCCAGCGGTTCCCCGGTGTCCTTCTCGATCACCGAGAAGACGTTGCACACGAAATGAACGGTGAGGGAGTGGTTCGGGCGGGCGGTGGCAGCCGAACCGGTGGTCAGGACGCCACTGGGCCGGCTGCAATTGAGTCGACGTTCCAGTGGTGAGGAAGGTCGGCGTCGCAGAAGACGCAGACGTAGTGTTCCTCCCTCACGATGTTGTGCTCCTGACATTCGGGGCAGCGTCGGAACACCACCTCGTGCGTGAACCCGGACGGGTGCCGCAGGCCGGCCAGGTCCAGCGCATGCGCTACGGCTGGCCAGGAAGCCGTGTCCGGGCAGTAGCCGGTCGATTGGTTGCTGACTCCGTCAACTACCCATTGTCCGGAGTCGTCGTGGAAGCTCACCTCGCCGGCGCTCAGCACCGGTTCCCCGCTCGCGCAGGCCACGTGCTCACCTTGGCGGGGAGCCAGCGTCAAGACCCCGTCAGAGGCGATGACGAAGGTGAAGGGATCAGCTAGTTCTTCCGCCGTCCGCGCCATAACCCATGTCGCGAAGTCAGCCGCGGAGCGGATGCGGAACCCACCGCGCCCGGGTTGGACGGCAGCCCTCACTTCAGCTGGTCCGACATACCGGTAACGCCGCGGCACGCTCATGCCGGTCAACCTAGACCACCACCGCAGCACCTCGGCATCGTCCCGCAGACGCTGGCGGGACACCATGACGACGCCGTCGCGCGGGGCCTTCCGCTCGATGGTGACGGCAAGCGGCGGTGGTGGCGACTGCGTTGCCGCGGCGCGGGCGCCGAGAAGTCTCGGACGCTCGCCGACGTCGAAGGGGTGAAGGGAGCGTCTTCGCGCGTTTCTGCGCGGATCTTCACTCGGTGCTTGGCGAGGTTGAACCAGCCGTGCGCGTCCACGGTCCGCTCGACTCAGCCGGATACGTTGTTACCGCTGCTCACTGATCGCCACGGAAGAGGTTGCGGAGCTCGTCGCGGCAGTCGTCCCCGGTGCCGACCGGTACTCGCGAGAAGGCCAGTATTCCGTCTCCCTTGCCTTCCTGCTTTGCCTTGGCCAGCTGCATCTCGATGTCCGCGATGTACTCGCCGCACTCGGCGCTGACAGGCTTCTCGGGCTGCGGGTCCGGTGCCGAGGAGGCCTTCAGTTCGGCAGTGGCGGCGAGGCCGGCCGCGCACAGCACCGCCCACACGACAACCCACGTGCGGCGGCTCCTCCGTATTGGCTTAGGCATCCAGGCATCCTACGAGCGCTGCGGCGGGCTGTCGCCGCATCGAGGCTTCCTCATCGGCGAGTGCAACGACGGAGCCGGCCGGCATCGCTGACGAGGGCGATGCCGCCCTGCCAGGGGGCGAGCGTGGTTGGGGAAGGGCCCGTTGTGGCATCTGGCATGTCACGTTTCAGGGGCACGATTCGTCGATGTGGTGAACATCCAGCTGTCGTTTCGCGCGCAGAAAGAAGGAGACCCACGTGTTCGCCGCTTACCTCGTCGTCACCCTCCTCGCTTCGGTCGTCAATGGCATGGCCGCCGTCGCCAACCTCATCGGACACGACTACCCGAAGAGCCAGGCAGACAAGTTGGGCGTGCCCCACTCCTGGATGCGACCGCTCGGGATACTGCTGGGGGCGGGCGCGCTGGGGCTGCTGGCCGGGTTTGTCGTGCCGGTGCTGGGGGTGCTCGCCGCTGCCGGTCTCGTGCTGTACTTCATCGGCGCCCTCTGGGTCCATCTCCGGCTCGGCGACTATGTGTTGGGCCCCTGGTTCGTGTTCTTCTGCCTGCCCACGGCCGCTCTGGTCGTGAACCTCGCTTATCACGGTCACTGGTGAATGCGCGGCTGTATTGGGTGAGGGCTATCCCCGCTCGCTGCCCGCAGGTCCGATGGCGGTCAGGGCCGCTCGTGCCTTGGGGGCGTGCAGGGGATGGAAGTGCGGGTTGATGGCGAGGGCCTCGGTGAGTTCGCTCCGGGCGGCGGAGGTGTTGCCGAGGGACTGCTGGATCATCGCGCGGTGGTAGTGGAAAAGGGCGTTACGGGTGCCGAGTTCCAGGGCGCGGTCGGATTCGGCGAGGGCTTCCTTGTGCTGTCCGTTGACGTGCAGGGCCCAGGCCAGGGCGTCGTGGGAGTCCAGGAAGGGACGTTTCTCGATGCCTTGGCGGGCGATGACGAGGGCGCGCTCGCGGTCTCCGTGGTCGGCTTCGAACAGGACGGCGTCGGCATCGGAGCTGACGCCGTTGTCGGCGAAGAGTTTCTGTTCGGCTTTGAAGATCTCGTACTGCTGGGCGGCTTCCTCGCGACGGCCGAGGGACTGGTAGAGCTCGCCGAGCTGGAGAACGTACTCGGGCAGCGGGAGCTGTTGTACGGCTCGCGCGAGATCGGTTACGGCCTCGTCGGTCTTCCCGAGTGCGGCCTGTGCCCTGGCCTTGATCTGGAGCAGGGGGGTGTGGGAGGGGGTGGCGCGCAGGCCCGTCTCGGCCTCGGTGAGTGCGGTGGCCGGGTCCCCGTTGTTGAAGGCGAGTTCGCTGAGGTGGTAGCGGGCGAACGCCTGGTCCGCCGTGCCGCCGGCGTTCTTGAGGGCCCGCCGCATGTCCCTGCGGGCGATGTCGGTGTCGCCGCGCAGCTCGGCGGCGTAGGAAGCGCGGGCCAGCGACGGTGTGCCGGGTTTGAGATCGACCATCCTCTGCACGGCGTCCGCGGCATCGCCGTAGCGGCCGAGCTGGGTGTACGCGTCGGCGAGGGTCCCGTACAGCGTGGAGTTGTACGGGTTGACGGCGATGGCGCGCTCGGCCCAGTCGAGGGATCGGCTGAAGTTGTGGCGGGCCGCTTCCAGAGCGGCCATGCCGCCCATCGCGGTGTAGTTGTCCGCCGTGTCCAGTGCCAGTGAGCGCTTGAGGACCTTCTCCGCCTTGGGGTAGTACGTCGGGTCGGCGGTGGTCTTGGCCTGCTGGACGTAGTTCAGCCCGAGCGCGCCCAGGGCGACGGGGTCGCGCGGGGTCCGGCGCAGCCGGGCCTGGAGGGCGGTGATGTCCTCGGACAGCGGGTCCGAGGACATCACAGGTCCGCCCGCTTCCGCGGCCGTGTCCGGGTCGCTGCGCGGCGCGGGCCAGGGCGCGAGGCCAAGTCCCCCGGCGAGGAAGAGACCCAGGCCGAGGGCGGTGGCCACAGTGGCGGACAGCAGGGAGCGCCGGTATTTCGGGAGCCGACGGAGGAGCATGGTCAATTCCTGATCCGGTGGGAGTGGGGCCGGGTCTCAGTCGGCGAGCGTCGCGTAGACGACGAGGTTGTCGCGGTACTCGCCCCGCTCGCGGTTGTAGGCGCCGCCGCAGGTGATCAGGTGCAGCGCCGGGTTCCCGGAGGTCGCGTACACCTGGCTGTCGGGCAAGGCGTCCTTCTCGTACTGCCGCAGCGCCCGGACGGTGAAGGTGACGTTGGTGCGGTCGTCGCGGCGGACAGTGATCTTGTCTCCGGGACGGAGCGAGGAGAGGCCGTGGAAGGCACCGGGACCGGTGGCCGAGTCGACGTGGCCGACGACGACCGCCGCGCCCGGGGCGCCCGGCCGCGGGCCGTCGCTCCACCACCCGACATCGGCCGGATCCTTGGGTACAGCGAGGCGCCCGTCCTGTTGAACCCGGAGGCCGATGAGGGTCTTGTCCAGTCCGATGGAGGCGATGCGTATGCGTATCGGTGCCGCGGGACCAGATTCGGCCGAAGTGCCCTCGCTCGTACCGTGGTTCGCGGGGAGCGTTCCTATGTCCACTCGCGCCGGCGAGCCGCCCGGGGCCGGGGCCGTCACCAGGGTGGAGACGCCGAAGGCGGCCAGGGCTATGCCCATGGCGAAGGCCGTCACCGCGAGTATTCGCCGACGGCGGGCGGGGCGGGGCCAGTTGTGGCGCGGCGGTCGCCCGCTCTCGAGTGAGGAGAGCGGGCGACCTGTGGAGGCGGGGCCGGTCATGCCTGGCCGGCACGCCGTCGGCGCAGGGCCAGAACGCCGGCGCACGCCAGCAGGGCGCCACCACCGACGGCCGTGACGGGTACGACGGGGAAGCCTCCGCCGAAGGCGGTGCCGCCGAGGCCCGCGCCGACGCCGCCGTCGGGGTGCAGGGCATCGGCCTGGTTGACGGCCGCGGTGTTGGGAAGCGCCACGTACGGGAAGGTGTCCCCGGGCTCGCGGTAGGGGGTGTCGACGCCGTCACCCGCTGCCAGCGCGGGCACGATCTTGCCGGTCTGCGCGGCGCCCTGGAGCGCCTGGAGCTCGATGTCGACGACGTCGTCGTTGAGCCGGCGGCCGTTCGGGAAGCCGGCCAGGTCCTTGCCGAGCACCCCGAGGCGGTTGGGCTTGGCGGCGGGCGGAATGGCCATGTTCAGGCGCAGTTCCTCGGCCGGAACGAACTCGTTCTTGTCGACGTCGGCGTTGAGCCGCTGCGAGTTGAGGTCGGCCTTGATCGGGCCGCAGTCCTTGCAGATCCCGGTGAGGAAGATCTCGACGAGGTCGTTGCGAGGGGTGGCGGGCGCCGGGAGGCCGTAGATGCTCTCGACGAGCTTGGGGACGATCGGGTCCTTGACCTTGTCCACGACCGGCGTGACCGTGTTGTCCTTGTCCGGGGTCAGCGCGTTGAAGGCGTCCTTGTACTTCAGGGGGACGACCACTTCGTTGACCAGCGGGTTGCCGAGGCGTGAGACCTGGCGCCAGCCGCCTTCTCCGCCCGTCACGGCTGCGTTCGGCCCGTCCTGCGCCTTGCTGTCCCCGGCCGGGGAGTTCTCGTTGCCCTTGCTGCCCGCGCCGGCGACGACCGTTCCCTTGCGGTCGGTGGTGGACCACACACCGATGACGGGGTTGCGGGTGGCGTCGCCCTTGAGGGCCACGGTGGACTTGGGCACCTGGATGGCGACGGTGTTGACGTTGTAGCCGGCGAGCGTGTTGTGGCCCGTCTCCTTGAGGTCGCCCCCGTAGAGCAGGTCGAAGATCCGCAGGTCCAGGAAGAACGAGTCGGATGCCTGCCCGGCGAAGGTGTGACCGCCGTCCGGCAGCGGTACGACAGCCTCCTTGCGCAGGGAGGCGTAGTCGGGCATCGACGCCTTGCCGACGTTCGAGGGGGCCGTGGGGGCGTCCTTGACCAGCGTCTTGGTGTTCCCGCTGCCGTCGGTGACCGTCAGGTCGTACGTCTGGCGGAAGTTCAGGGTCTCGTCGTCCACGGACTTGACGACGCCGGTGTTGTACAGGAACTGGTCGGCGTCGTCGCGGATGTGGTCGGAGAATTTCCAGGTGTAGGTCGTGTCGGGCTTTCCGTCGCCGTTCCCGTCGATCTTGATGTTGTAACGGGCGTCGTTGGCGAACGGGTAGAAGTTCGGGCCGCCGTTGGGTTCCTGGAACGGAAGCCAGTTCGCCAGCAGTGTGACCGTGTCCGGTTTATCGGGACTCGTGAACGCGTAGACGTCGGTGTTGTCGGCCCTCGGGTCACCTGCGGTCAGTGGCGCCTCGCGGTGGCTGGAGGCAGAGGTGGTGGTGGGCGTCAGGCCGGTGAGCGCGACGGCGGTCGCCAGGGCGAGGGTGCCGGAGGCGGCAAGGCCGCGTTCCATCCGGCGGCCCTGGAGCTTCCGTCGTGACAAGCGGGAGGACTGCATCGGGCATCCGTTTCCGGTGGGAGCCGCCGGCCCTCCGTAAACAGGAGGTGTGGCGGCTGAGAGCTGGGGGCGCTCGAAGCGCCAGATGGGGCTCATGCCTGTGTCTCGCTCTGAGCAGCGATATCCATGGTCCGCAAGTCCCATATGTGACGCTGAGGTATCAATAGGTCACCACGGGTGAGAACTGTCCGCGCGGCGGATGAGCCGAACGGGACCTGGACCGATGAAGCCCAGTGCTCAAACGCGGCTCAGTCGCGTTCGGGATGCCCGGCTACCTCCTGGGGTCTAGCGCAGCTAGGCGGCGAGGCGGCGCTAGACCTACTGCCGCTCGGTTGTCTAGCGGTGCTAGGATCGAATCATGTCAGTACAGGAACGCAAGCAGCGCGAACGGGCGGTTCGTGAACGCCTCATCGTGGCGACGGCCCGCGAACTCGCCGAGCAGCAGGGCTGGGACGCGGTCACCACCCGCCGGCTCGCCGAGCGCATCGAGTACAGCCAGCC
>NZ_JBSHFH010000049.1:0-58794 GCF_053617235.1 Streptomyces sp. NPDC055749
GGGGGGGGGGGGGGGGGGGGGGGGGGGGGGGGGGGGGGGGGGGCCGTCCCAGCGGCGGGGCGTCCGGTTGTTCTTAACAACTCCACATGGGGGGGGGGGACTGAGCGCCCCGCGCGCCCCCCCCCCCTCCTGGCTGTTCCACGTACGTACCGCCGTACCCGTCCGGGCGGCTACCTGCCCGTGTGCGCGCCGAGTTCCTTCGCGGCCTCGGTGAGGTCCTTCGCGGTGTCGATCGCCCGCCAGTAGGCCCCGTGCGGCAGCGGATACCCGGCGAGGCGCCGCTCGCGGGCAAGGCCGGGGAAGGTCGTCCGCTCGTGGTCGCCGCGCTCGGGCAGCAGTGTGGTGAACGTCGGGGAGAAGACGTACACACCCGCGTTGATCAGATACGGCGAGGGCGGCGACTCGATGAAGTCGGTGATGTGGCCGAACGCGTCCGTCTCGACCGCGCCCCACGGAATCCGCGGGCGGGCGAGAGCCAGGGTGGCGGTGGCGTCGCGCTCGGCGTGGAACGCGGCCATCTCGCGCAACGAGAAGCGCGTCCAGATGTCGCCGTTGGAGGCGTACCAGGGCTGATCCGGGTCGGGCAGCCGGGCGGCGGCGTACTTGAGGCCGCCGCCGCGCCCCAGCGGCTCGGTCTCGACGACCGTCGTCACGTTCAGCGGGAGATCGGCCGAGGCCAGCCAGTCCTGGAGCACCTCGGCGAGATGGCCGCACGAGACCACGGCGTCCGTGACGCCCTCGGCGGCCAGCCAGGAAAGCTGATGGCCGATGATCGGGGTCCCGGTTCCTGGGATCTCGACCATCGGCTTGGGGCGGTCATCGGTGTACGGGCGCAGTCGCGTGCCCTGGCCACCTGCCAGGATGACGGCCTGTGTCGGATACGTATGCATGCCAGGCACGATATGCCGTGCCCGTGCGTCCACGGTCAGCTGAACCGGGCGACGCCCGAGGCGAACGAGGTGTCGCAGACCGGGCGGGAGAAGCGGTGGGCGCGCGTCGGACCGTACTGCTCGACCGCTGCCTTGCCCAGCGCCCTGGCGATGGACATGCAGTGTCCTGCGAGCGAGGGGCGGGCCTCGACGGCGCGCTGGAGGTCCGTCAACGCGGCACCCGGGTCCTTCTCCTGAAGCTCCACGAGCAGCTTGTCGCGCAGAATGTCCTGCGGGGCGCGGGCCTTGGCGGGCTTGGACACGGTCTCCGATGCCGCGGTCAGCAGCTGGGACTCGGGGCTGGCAGCTGCCCACGGCACGCGGGTCACCGCGAGGGTCCCGGAGAGGACCATGACGACAGGCAGGACGAGAGCGAGAGTTCGGCCGAAGCGGCGCGCGGTGTGGGTCACGCAGGCGAGCGTAGCGGTCAGTGATGATTTGGCGACATTTCGTCACCCTCGCGAGGGATGGTTCGAGGAGTCTTTTCGAATCCCCGGTTGACGAACCCGGGCGAAATGCCCGGTGTGCCGGGGTATTTGTCGACAGCCAAGATCGAAACGCCAAACATCGGCCACCACGCAAACGGCCCCCGCGCCCGTCGGTACGGGTGCGGGGGCCGGACGTTGCGCGGGTGACGTCGGCGGACGGCGTCGGCGGACGGCGTCAGTCGGTGAGGCGCTCACCGGTCGAGGTCGCGAAGACGTGCAGCTCGTCCGGGCGCGGCACGACGTGCAGCTCGGTGCCCTTCTCCGGAACGGCGCGGCCACCGACACGGACGACCAGGTCCTTGTCCTCGCCGCCGACGCGGGAGGAGCCGTAGACGAAGCCGTCGGCGCCGAGCTCCTCGACGACGTTGACCGAGACGGCGAGGCCGGCCGGGGCGTCGGACGAGTCCTTGGCGAGCGACTTCGCGGCGGCGCCGCCGTGCTCGACGATGTCGAAGTGCTCGGGGCGGATGCCGACCGTGACGGTCGTGTCGCCGCGGTCCGCGGCGGCGGTGAGCGCCTCACGGGAGACCGGGACGACGCTGTTGCCGAACTTCACGCCACCGTCGGTGATCGGGACCTCGATGAGGTTCATGGCGGGGGAGCCGATGAAGCCGGCCACGAAGAGGTTCGCCGGGCGGTCGTACATGTTGCGCGGCGAGTCGACCTGCTGGAGCAGACCGTCCTTGAGGACCGCGACACGGTCGCCCATGGTGAGGGCCTCGACCTGGTCGTGGGTGACGTACACCGTGGTGATGCCCAGGCGGCGCTGGAGGGACGCGATCTGCGTACGCGTCGAGACACGGAGCTTGGCGTCGAGGTTCGACAGCGGCTCGTCCATGAGGAAGACCTGCGGCTCACGCACGATGGCGCGGCCCATCGCCACACGCTGGCGCTGACCACCGGAGAGCGCCTTCGGCTTGCGGTCCAGGTACTCGGTGAGGTCGAGCATCTTGGCGGCCTCTTCGACCTTCGCCCGGATCTCGGTCTTGTTCACACCGGCGATCTTCAGCGCGAAGCCCATGTTGTCCGCGACGGACATGTGCGGGTAGAGCGCGTAGTTCTGGAACACCATGGCGATGTCCCGGTCCTTCGGCGGCAGGTGCGTGACGTCGCGGTCACCGATGCGGATCGCACCGCCGTTGACGTCCTCGAGACCCGCGAGCATGCGCAGGGAGGTCGACTTGCCACAACCGGAGGGACCGACGAGGACGAGGAACTCACCGTCCGCGATGTCGATCTCGAGCTGGTCCACCGCGGGCTTCGTGGAGCCGGGGTAGACGCGGGAAGCCTTGTCGAACGTAACACTGGCCATGGCGATGCTTCTCCTCAACCGGCAGGAACGTGCCGGACGATCCGAGTAAGGGAGTGGTCTGGTCCACCGGAGTGAACCTTCCGCGACGCTACCTGGCCATTTGGAATCTGTCAGTAGTCCAGAACACTCGAATATCCCGTCCTGTCCACCCCGGGTCTTTGGTTACACTGCTCCGGAATGCCTCCTTAGCTCAGCTGGCCAGAGCAACGCACTTGTAATGCGTAGGTCATCGGTTCGAATCCGATAGGGGGCTCCGCGAAGGCCAGGTCACATAGCCCGTGACCTGGCCTTTTCGCTTGCTCGGGGGCATGACGCGTCGCAGGCCGAGACGCCGTGGGGTGGCTTGCGTGAGCGATGCGTGAGCGGAGAGCCGCCGCGCTCTACTTCCCGGGCTTCTTCCGCTTCACGTTCTTCTTGCCTTCGGCCTGGGCCTTCTTGGTGCGCCGTGTCTTCTTCCGGGCCTTCGCTGCCTTGCGGGCAACCTCCTCCGCCTTGGCCTTCCGCTGGAGTGGGACCAGCTTGGCGGTGGCCTCGGCCGCGCTCTTCCCGACGTGGGGGAGGACGCTCTGGTAGATGTCCCGGGTGATGCGGGTGTCGCTGTGCCTGAGCGTGTCCGACACGATCTTCGCGTCGATGCCGGCGGCGAGCATGAGCGTCGCGGCTCCGTGGCGGAGGTCGTGCAGCCGTATCGGCGGGAGGCCCGAGGCTGCTACGAGTCGTTCGAAGAGATCGGTCACCTTGCCCGGGTGCAGCCAGGAGCCGTCTTCCTGAGTGAAGACGAGGCCGGTGTCGACCCACGCGGATCCCCACTGCTCGCGGTCTGCGGCCTGATGCTCGCTGTGCCTCTTCAGGACATCGACCGTGGCGTCGTCCAGCGCGACCACGCGGTAGCCGCTGTCGGTCTTTGGCACGGACGTCTCGACACCCCATCCGTCCTGCACGAGCTGTGAGGAGACGGTGAGGGAGTGGGTGTCGAGGTTGGTCTCCGACCAGGGCTGCCCGCAGGCTTCGCCTCGCCGCAGACCGCGGAACGCGATCAGGTGGCACATCGTTTGGGTCTATGAAATTGGCCGCATCGTAGAATTTGGCCGACGCTTGCCCCTTCCTGTGACAGTCAGGGCCGGCTGCATGATCGAAAGTGCAAAGAAGACTAGGTTCGGAAAGATGTCCTCAGTAGGCGACGATCTCGGCCCTCTTCCGTCGGTGGGCAGGACGGTGAAGGCGCGGGCGATCCCCGGTGCGCCGGCCGACGTCATGCGACGCTGCGCCGCCGTAGCCATCGACCTTGCAGGGCATACACGACAAGGCCGTCGGCAGTGTGGTGACCCATCGCCGGTAGGCGGGATCTTCCGTGCCGGATGCGATGGGCGGCGGACGTGTCCAGAAGGGCCGGGACTCAGCAGCTCGATGAGCAACTGCGGGCCCTGGCCGCTTTGCTTGCTCCGCATGTATCCGCAGAGGTGGTGGACGAACTCCTCGGCTACGTGGATGCGTGCGAGGCTGAGGTCGGCCTCGAACAGCTCTGCGACACTCTGTCGGACGATGAGGAGCCGTTGACCGTGGCGGAGGTGGAGCTGATCCGTGAGATCGGCACCGCGCTTGGACTGACCCGCCCGTCGTTCCGCGACCTCGGCGAACTGGCCGTCAGTGACTGACCGAGGTTCGGCAGCGAGGCTGGAGCGCTAGATGTTCTGTCCCGGGAGGTTGTGGACGGGTGAGCCAGGTCTCGGCTGAGGGATCTTGAAGGGGTGTGACCCGGATACGCCAGAAACCCGCCAGAACTTGATCTTGGCCTGCTGAGTGCCTGACGCTGTCGGGGATCTTGGCGATGACGGTCGGCCATGCCCTCGACATCTCAGTCTCCAAGATCCCCGACCTCGTCACCCGCGATCAGCTCTGCGTCTCCTAGCGGCGTCCAATAGCGGCCGCATCGGGTACGACGAGCAGCTTGCCGGTGGTACGCCGAGCCTCCAGATCGCTGTGGGCCCGGGCGGCCTCGGACAATGCGTAGCGGCCCGTTACGGTGACCTCAAGCGCCTTGGAGCGCACCCACTCGAACACATCGGCGGCCCGTCGGAGCAGTTCGGACCGATCGGCGATGAAGTCCCCGAGGCTGGGCCGGATCAGGGTCAGCGAACCGCCGTGGGCGAGCCGAATCGGATCAAACGGCGGCACGGCACCACTTGCCGCGCCGAAGAGCACGAGATGGCCGCGGGTTCGCAGGCTGGCGAGGCTCGCATCGAAGGTGTGCGCGCCGACGCCGTCGAAGACAACCGGCAGTCCCTGACCGCCGTTGAGCCGCCTCACCTCGGCTGCGAGATCGTCGACTGCGGAGGAAAGGATCACCTCAGCGGCCCCGGCACGCTTCGCCAGCTCAGCCTTCGCCGTGGTCGACGTCGTGCCGATCACCCTGCCGCCGAGATGGGTGATGAGCTGGGTCAAAAGCAGCCCCATGCCACCAGCAGCCGCATGCACGAGCACCGTGTCGCCCCCCTGAACCGGGTAGGCGTCCTTGACGAGATAGTGCGCGGTCATGCCTTGGAGGAGCACGGCGGCGGCTGTCTCGAAGCCGATATCGTCGGGCAGCGGCACCAGCCGGGAGGAGTCCACGACCGCCCGCTCGGCATACGTGCCGGGAATCTCCACCCAACCGACCCGGTCCCCGACTGCGACGTCAGCGACGCCGGGTCCAACTTCGACGACCGTGCCGGCGCCCTCAGCGCCCGGGGTGAAGGGCAGCGGGAGGCTGTACCGGCCTTCGCGGTGGTAGACGTCGAGGAAGTTGACCCCGGATGCGGCGACCTCCACGACCGCCTCGCCCGGACCCGGCCGCGGCTGGTCCACATCGACCTCCTGCAGCACCTCGGGACCGCCCACTTCGTACACCTGAATCGCTCGCATGGCCCTCCAATAACGGCTCATCCCCCACCAACCCCGTTGATGGCGATCCGATTCCCGGCAAGCAGGCCAGCCCGCCGCCCCCGCCGAGAGCTCGGCCACTGCGGCGAAGTGAGCGCACCCACCCGGCTGTCCCTGCAACAACTCTTGAACGGCTCCCGCGCTCCGCGCAGGGCCACCGTCCGGAGCCATCGTTGGCCCGTCGGTCTGGCTGAACCCGACCACATGAGCTGTGCGGGCGGCTGGATATCCATGGCCGGGCCGGCTGTTCCTCAGCCGGGGGAAGGAGGTCCTGGTTGCTGGCAGGATGGCTGGATGGACGACGACACCGCGCCTACTCCGGTTGACGAGTTCAGCCTTCGTGCAGCCTGTCCGCCGGCGGTGAGCGAGGCGCTTGAGCGGCTTGCCGCGGCTACCCGCCACGACACTGCGGAGTTCGAGCAGGCGCTGGTTGGCCTGGCGCTCTTGTGCGCGGAGGCCCCTGTTGAGGCCCTGGAACTACTCGTGGCGACTACCGCGGCACAGGACGCGATGTTGCGGCGCGCGGGGATCGAGGGCCTCGGCATCTTCGGCCCCGACGCCGTAGCACACGCGCCGATCATCGCCGCCGCACTGTCCGACCCGGATCCCGATGTGCGGGCGGCAGCGCAGGTTTCTCTCGAATCCGTACTCAGGCGGAACGAGCCCGACGAGAATCTCCGCACTGCTGTTCGCCGAGCAGCCGAGCGGTCAAGCAGCGGCAGCCAGCCGGGGGCGACCGAGACACGTCCTAAGTGATCATTGGGCTGGTTCACGGAGCCAGAGGATCAGTGAGGCCAGGACGACTCCGGCGCGGTAGCGATCGGAGCGCTTGTCGTATCGGGTCGCGATCGCGCGGAACTGTTTGAGGCGAGCGAAGCATCGTTCGACCACGTTGCGGTCGCGGTAGATGGGCAACGGAACAGTCAACCCGCGTGCGTGAGCGCTGCGTGAGCGGACGGGGCGGCACCGGGTGGATGGCGCGGGACGCGCATCAAGCGGCCTAGCTCTCTGACCTGCTGAAATGGGATTCACCGCCACTGCCTGGCACTATCCGTCATGACCTTTCAGGCCCTTGTAATGCGTAGGTCATCGGTTCGAATCCGATAGGGGGCTCTGGAAGGGCCCAGGCCGGAAACTGTCCGCCTGGGCCCTTTGTGATCCCGCTGTGATTCAGCCCCGACAGGAGCCCTCCCGTGCCATCGGACAGTCCGGCCGACGCCCTCACCTACGCTCCGGCCGGTGCGACGTGTCCCGGGGAGGGGCGGTGGGTGACGGAGGTCGCGGGGCACCGGCGCTACGAGAGGACCGTGGTCATCGGGCACGGTGACCGTGACTGGCGTGCGGCGTCCGAGGCCGTGCTGCGGTGGGGGGTCAAGCGGCGCAGCGGATTCCGGGTCACCCCGCTGGGGGGCGCCGGTGAGCGGGTCGCCGAGGGCGGTGAGTACCGGATCACGGCGGGGTGGGGGCCGTTCGTCGTTCATGAGCCGGTGCTGGTCGTGGCCGTCGTCGACACTCCCGACCGGTGCGGTTTCGCGTACGGGACGCTGCCCGGCCACCCGGTCTCCGGCGAGGAGGCGTTCGTCGTGAGCCGGAGTCCGGACGGGCGGGTCAGCCTGACGCTGCGGTCCCTGACGAGCCGGGCGCCCCGGGGTGTGTGGCGGCGGGCCTTCCCCGTGCTGCTGGTCGCCCAGCGGGTGTACCGCCGCCGCTACCTGCGCGCGCTGCGGCAGCCGGTGCCGCGCGAGCGCTGAGCTCAGTGCCTGCCGGAGATCCGGTCCGCCGCCTTCGCGATCGGGTCGGTGCCGGGGCGCGGGGACGTCGTTTCGCGGCGGTCCGCCGTGCGGTAGGCCGCGTACATGCCGTGGACGCCCAGCCAGCGGAAGGGTTCCGGCTCCCAGCGGCGGACCTTGTGGTTCACCCAGGGCAGGGCCGTCAGGTCGGTGGGGCCCGCCTGGCCGGAGTCCTGCTGGATCAGGTCGCGCAGGGTGCGGGCCGCGAGGTTGGTCGTGGCGACGCCCGAGCCGACGTAGCCGCCCGCCCAGCCGAGGCCGGTGGAGCGGTCCAGGGTGACGGTGGCGCACCAGTCGCGCGGGACGCCGAGGACGCCGGACCAGGCGTGGTCGATGCGGGCGCCCGCCGTGGTGGGGAAGAAGCGGACGAGGAGATCGCGCAGTGCCTCGATCGTGGCGGGCTGGGTGCGGCCGTCGTTGTCCGTCTTCGAGCCGAAGCGGTACGGGACGCCACGGCCGCCCAGGGCGATGCGGTCGTCGGCGGTGCGCTGGGCGTACATGTAGGCGTGGGCCATGTCGCCGAGGTTCTCGCGGCCTTCCCAGCCGATGGTGTCCCACACGGATTTGGGCAGCGGTTCGGTGGCGATCATGGAGGAGTTCATGGGGAGCCAGGTGCGCCGCTGGCCCTTGAGGCCGGCGGTGAAGCCCTCGGTGCAGCGCAGGATGTAGGGGGCGCGGACCGTGCCGTACGGGGTGATGGCGTGCTTGGGCTTGATCTCGGTGACGGGTGTCGACTCGTGGATCGTGACGCCGAGGGCCTCCACGGCGTCGGCGAGCCCCTTGACCAGCTTCACCGGGTGCAGGCGGGCGCCGTGCGGGGACCAGGAGGAGCCGACCGCTCCGGTGACCCTGATCCGTTCGGCGGTCTCGCGGGCGCCGCGCAGGACGCGGTCCTTCTCGCCGAAGGCGATCTCGACGGAGTGGAAGGCTTTCAGGCGGGCCAGCTGCGCGGGTGTGTAGGCGACTTCTAGTACGCCGCCCCGGTGGATGTCGGCGTCGATGTCCTCATCGGCGGCGACCCGTACGACTTCGTCGACGGTGTCGTTCATGGCCTGCTGGAGGCGGACGGCCGCGTCGTGGCCGTGGAGCTTCGCGTAGCGGTCGCGGCCCGCGATGCCGTTGTAGAGCCAGCCGCCGTTGCGCCCGGAGGCGCCGTAACCGCAGAACTTGGCTTCCAGGACAGTGATGTTGAGGAAGGGGACGGCCTTCTTGAGGTAGTACGCCGTCCAGAGTCCGGTGTATCCGCCGCCGACGATGCAGATGTCGGCGGTCGCGTCACCCGGCAGTGGTTCGCGTGGGGCGGGGGTGCCCTCCTGCGCGTACCAGAACGATATGCCGCCGTTGACGGTACTGACGGTGCTCATGTTTTCCCTGCTTGTTCGGTGTGCAGCCGAGTCTCTGTGGCGGGACGTTACTGCGCGGTGGCCGGTTTCGTCTCGCCCCGGGGAAGACCCCGTGTCAGCGGGTAGCAGCCGAAGCCGATCAGTACGGCGGTGAAGTGGGTCAGATCGCCGAAGGTCCGGCCGCTGATCAGCGGGATGCCGTGGGCTACGAGCACGGCGAAGGCGTACAGGGCCCGCCAGGGGTGGGGGATGCGGTACGTGAGGACGGCGGCGACCGCCGCGAGCGCGTAACCGGCCCCCATGTCGAGGGTGTGTTCCGCGTACTGCGGTGCGTGGCCGTGGTGGATGGTCCAGGTGAGGACGGCCGCGCCGACGAACGGGGCGATGAGCTGGGCCGCGGCGGCGACCGTGAGCCAGCGCAGGGTGCCGAGCCAGTGCTCGGCGGTGGCGTGGAAGACGGTGAACAGGACGGCGTACAGGAGCCAGTGTGCGCCGTCGATGCGCAGGGCGCCAGAGATGAGGACGCGGACCGGGGTCCGGGCGAGTTCGTGGACGTCGGTCGAGTGCTGCCGCAGGAATTCTTCCTCGAAGTCCGTGGGCAGCCAGTGCGTGGCGGCGGTGGTGAGGAGGAGGAGCGTCAGCCAGATGTACGTGCCCGGGGCGCCGGTGATCCAGTGGCGGACCGCGGTGAGGGCGTGCGCGACCGGACGGTTTCGGGCCATAACCGATTGACGCACGGGCCTACGATCGAGACCGTGATCGACATTCCGGATGAGCTGATCGTCACTCAGTCCATGTACCGCGGCGAGGCCGGGCGGGCGTTCATCGCCGCGCTGCCGGGGCTGGCCGGCCGGTTCCTCGACGAGTGGGGGCTGCGGCTGGACGGCCCCGCCATGTACGGAATGTGCGCGCTCGTGCTGCCCGTGGTGCGGGAGGCGGACGGGCGTCCCGCGGCGCTGAAGCTCCAGGCGCTGGACGAGGAGACGGCCGGGGAGCCGATGGCGCTGCGCGTGTGGGGCGCCGCGGGGGCCGGGGTGGTGGGGCTGCTGGACCACGACGCGGAGACCGGCACCATGCTGCTCGAACGGCTGGACGAGCGGCGCCCGTTGTCCGCGCTGGAGGACCAGCGGGAGGCGGTGCGGGTGCTCGCGGAGCTGCTGGCCCGGCTGACGGCCGTACCCGCTCCGACGGGGCTGCGCGGTCTGGGCGATGTGGCGGGATGGCTGCTGGGCGCGGCGCCCGGAGAGATCTCGACGCTGGCGGACGAGCGGGACCGGCGGCTGCTGGGGGACTGCGCGGCGGCGCTGCGGGAGGTGGCGCGCGAGCCGGGGGACCGGCTGCTGCACTGGGACCTGCACTACGACAACATCCTCGCGGGGCGTGCCGAGGAGGGACGGGCGGGGGAGTGGATCGCCCTGGACCCGAAGCCGCTGGCCGGGGACCCGGGGTTCGAGCTGTTTCCGGCGCTGGACAACCTCTTCGACGCGGAGGAGGTGCTGTGGCGGTTCGACCTGATGACGGAGGTGCTGGGCCTGGACCGTGAGCGGGCGCGGGCCTGGACGCTCGGACGGGTCCTGCAGCAGTCGGTGTGGGCGATCGAGGACGGGGAACGGTCACCGGCCCCCGACCATCTGGAGATCGCCCGGCGGCTGCTGGGGCGGAGGTAGGCCGCAGCATCGCGCACGGGGGTAATTCGCGGCAGCCTTCGGGGGCGCTTGTCTACGCTGCCCCCATGATTCGTAACGCTACCGCCGCCGATGTCCCCGCCATCCACGCCATGGTCCGTGAGCTGGCCGAGTACGAGAAGGCCCTGGACGAGGCCAACGCCACCGAGGAGCAGCTGCACGAGGCGCTGTTCGGCGAGCGGCCCGCCGCGTACGCGCACATCGCGGTCTCCGACGAGGACGGCGAAGTCGTCGGCTTCGCCCTGTGGTTCCTCAACTTCTCGACCTGGCGCGGGGTGCACGGCATCTACCTGGAGGACCTGTACGTACGCCCGGAACGGCGCGGCGGCGGCCACGGGAAGGCGCTGCTCAGGGAGTTGGCGCGGATCTGTACGGAGCGGGGCTACGGCCGCCTGGAGTGGTCGGTCCTGGACTGGAACGCACCGTCCATCGCCTTCTACGAGTCCCTGGGTGCCCGGCCGCAGGACGAGTGGACGGTGTACCGGCTGACGGACGGTGCGCTCGCGGAGCTCGGCGGGCGGTGACGTCGCGCTTCTACGGTACGAGGACGACCTTGCCCATCGTGCCGCGGTTCTCCAGGGCGCGGTGGGCGGCGGCGGCCTCCGCGAGCGGGTAGCGCTGGACCGCCGGGCGCAGCCGGCCCGACGCGGCCTCGGCGAGGGCGCGTTCCTCCAGGGCGCGCAGCCCACCGCCCTTCTGGATCATGACGGGGCCGAGCACGCCCTCGGACGTGATGCCTCGTTCGGCGAGCTCCTCGGGGGTGAAGGCGAGTGCCTGGCCGTCGTGGAGCCCTTCGCCCGACCAGCCGAAGACGATGTGCTGCCCGCCCTTGGCGAGGAGGCCGACGGCGGCGCGCGCGGTGGCTCCGCCCACGGAGTCGTAGACGACCGTGGCGCCGCGGCCCAGCTGTTCGAGGTGGCTCCGGACCTGGCGGGGCCAGTCGGGAAGGGTGTAGTCGACCGCCAGGTCCGCGCCGTTGGCCCGGACGGTGGCGACCTTGGCGGGGCCGCCCGCCAGACCGATGACGGTGGCCCCGGCGTTCCTGGCGTACTGCACGAGCAGAGTGCCGATGCCTCCGGCCGCGGCCGGGACGATCGCGACGGAGTCGGGGCCGAGCTCGGTGAACTGCAGGATGCCCATCGTGGTGCGACCGGTGCCGATCATGGCGACCGCCGCGGCCTCGTCGAGTCCGGCCGGGATCTCGTGGAGCTTGTCGGCGTCGACGACGGTCAGTTCGGCGTAGCCGCCCGGCGCCATGCCGATATGGGCGACGACGCGCTTGCCGAGCCAGCCGGGGTCGGTTCCCTCGCCGAGCGATTCGACGGTTCCGGCGACTTCCCGGCCGGGGATCGTGGGCAGTTCGGCGGGGGCCGGGTACGGGCCGGTCATGCCCTCGCGCAGCGCGGTGTCGAGCAGGTGCACACCCGCCGCCGCGACCGCGATCCTGACCTGGCCGGGGGCGGGGACGGGGTCTTCCGTCCGCTCGTACATGAGGTTCTCGGCCGGGCCGAAGGCGTGGAGGCGGATGGCGTGCATGAGGGCTCCCCGGTTGCTTCTCGGTTGGTGGGACCAGCCTCCGACCTCAAGCGCCCTTGAGGTCAAGTCCTCTTCCTGAACGCCTTTCCACTCCCTTCAACGCGAGCACCGCGGCCTCGATACCGCTGTTGAACGACACCTCGCTGAGCAGCCCGGGGGCCGCGACCTGGTCGCCCGCCAGGAAGATCCCGTCGCCCCGGTCGATGGCCGGACGGTCCCGCCACGTCGTGCCGGGCAGGTCGACCGCGCCCGTCCTGCCGGTGGCCAGCGCCTCGCGCCGCCAGGTGGTGCGCTCGCGCCAGCCGGGGAAGCCCAGGTCGAGGAGCTGCTCGGCGCGGGCGATGCCGTCCGCCCTGGGGGCGCCGGGTGCGATCGGGATCTGGCCCTGGATCAGCTGTTCGCCGGCCGGGGCGAGGGTGCGGTCCTGGGCGGTGAAGCGTTCGATCCAGCCGGGTGCGTCGAGGTCGGAGACGACGAACGCGTCGCCGCGCCGGGTCCGTACCGCAAGGTCGATCAGGGCGGTCCGCCCGCTCTCCCAGGCCAGGGTGGGGTCGCCGAGCAGGGGGCGGGCGGCGTCCAGCGAGGTCGCGACGATCACCGGGCCGTTCTGCGCGAGGGCGGCGAGCGCGGTGGCGTCGACGCGCTCGGTGGTCTCGATCCGTACGCCCAGATTCCAGGCGCGGCCCGCCATCCGGTCGATGACCTGCGCCCAACCGCCGACCGGGTAGCGCGCCTCGGGCGGCAGCGCGGTGGCCCGGCGCAGCCGCTCCTGGACGAACGCGGCGGAGAGCGAACCGGGGTCGTGGTGGAACAGCGCCACCCCCATGTAGTGCGCGGCGGCGCGGGCGCCCTCCTCGCCGACCTGCTCCGTGGCCCAGCCGAGGAAGTCGCGGCCGACGGGGGCCTCCCGGGGGCTGCGGCGGCTCAGTTTCAGCATGGCCGGGGGCGGGACCCTGCGGCGGACGCCGTCGCGGCGGAAGAGGAAGCGGGCCCCTTCGAGGGGCGGTACGGAGGCGATCGGGCCGAGGAGACCGCGCTGCTGGAGCCAGGTCCAGTGGGGGCCGCGGCAGTACAGGGCGTGCGGTCCTTCGTTGGTGAGGTAGGGGCCTTCGGCCGTCCTGGCCCGCCCGCCGAGGGTGTGGTGGGCCTCGTGGAGGGTGACGAGGGCGCCGGATTCCGCGGCGGTGACGGCCGCGGTGAGACCGGCGAAACCTCCGCCGACGACGTGGATGCGCTGCATGTCCGGAGCTCCTTGACCGTGGGGCGACAGGGGACGCTTCTGCGTACGTGACGGTCCGCGGGCGCCGTTCGTGACATCCGCGCCGGGGCGTTGTCAGTGGCGTAGGTCACGATGGGGGAATGGCAGGAACCACGGGCAGGGGCAGCAGGAGTGCGGGCGGCAAGGACGCCATTGCGGCGGCGCGGCGGGCGGAGGTCCGGCTGCCGCCGCTCATCGCGTACGACGGGGAGGAGCTGGAGCCCGACGGGGACTACGACAGCGTGCACTTCGAGGGGGTGGACCTGGCCGACCAGTCGGGTCCGGGCGCGCGCTTCATGGACTGCTCGCTGGACGGCTGCGCACTGGACCGTACGGAGCTGACCAGATCCCGGTTCATCGACTCGGTGCTCACGGGCGTACGAGGTGTGGGCACCGACCTCGCGGGGGCGTCGCTGCGTGACGTGGAGATCGTGGACGCGCGGCTGGGCGGGGTGCAGCTGCACGGCGCGGTGCTGGAGCGGGTGCTGGTGCGCGGCGGGAAGATCGACTACCTGAATCTGCGGAAGGCGCGGCTCAAGGACGTGGTGTTCGAGGGCTGTGTGCTGTCCGAGCCGGACTTCGGGGGAGCCCACCTGGTGCGGGTGGAGTTCCGGGACTGCGTGCTGAAGCGGGCCGACTTCAGTTCCGTACGGATGGAGTCGGTGGATCTGCGGACGGTCGCCGAGCTGGACATCGCGCGGGGCGTGGAGCAGCTGGCGGGTGCGGTGATCAGTCCGTCGCAGCTGATGGAGCTGGCCCCGGCGTTCGCCGCCCAGATCGGGGTGCGGGTGGAGGCGTGAACGCGGGGGGTCTCACATACGGGGGAAGCGGGCCTGGAGGTCCCAGACGATGGGGTTGTCGGCGAGACCTTCGTGCATATCGGCCAGGTCGGCGATCAGGTCGTGCAGGAAGTCGCGGGCCTCGCGGCGCAGGAGGGAGTGGCCGAAGGTGAGCGGCGGCTCGTCACCGGGCATCCAGTCGGCCTCGACGTCGACCCAGCCGAAGCGGCGCTCGAACATCATCCGGTCCGAGGACTCGGTGAAGTCCAGCTCGGCGTACTGCTGGCGGTGCGAGCGGTTGCCGCGGGGGTCCTGGTCGATCTGCTCGACGATGTCGCACAGCGCCCACGCGAAGTCGAGCACCGGAACCCAGCCCCAGGCCGTGGACAGCTCGCGGTCCGCCTTGGTGTCCGCGAGGTAGACGTCCCCGGAGAACAGGTCGTGCCGCAGGGCACGGACGTCCGCGCGGCGGTAGTCGGTCTGCGGAGGATCGGGGAAGCGTCGGGAGAGGGAGTAGCCGATGTCGAGCACGTGTCGATGGTGTCATGCCGGGTGCGGTGGCCTTGGCCAGTGCTGTGACGGACAGGTGTCCCTACGGCAGCAGGCGCTGTTCCTTAGCCACGGCGACCGCGCCGGCGCGGGTGTCGACGCCGAGCTTGTCGTAGATGCGGCCCAGGTGGGTCTTGACCGTGGCCTCGCTGATGAACAGCGCGCGGGCGATGTCACGGTTGCCGAGCCCCTGCGAGAGCTGGCCCAGGATGTCGAGTTCCCGCTCGGTGAGCGTCGGCAGCGGCTTGCGCATCCGGGCCATGACTCGGCTGGCGACCGGCGGGGAGAGCGTCGTGCGGCCCTGCGCCGCCGAGCGGATCGCGGCGAACAGCTCCTCCGGGCGTTCGGCCTTGAGCAGATAGCCGGTGGCGCCCGCCTCGATCGCGCGGGTGATGTCGGCGTCCGTGTCGTACGTGGTGAGGACCAGCACGTGGACGCCGCCGGTGGCCGCGATGCGGCGGGTGGCCTCGACGCCGTCGATGCCCTCGCCCAGTTGCAGGTCCATCAGCACGACGTCCGGGGTGAGTTTGCCGGCCAGTGCGACGGCCTCCTCGCCGCTGCCCGCCTCTCCGACGACCTCGATGTCCGGTTCGCTGCCGAGCAGGGCGAGCAGTCCCGCGCGTACGACCGCGTGGTCGTCGCAGAGCAGGATGCGTACGGCTCCGGGGGCGTTCGAGGTCATTCGGGTTCCTCCGGTGACGGTGACGGGGGCGGGGTGGGCGAAGGGTAGAGGGGGATCGCTGCCGACAGGACGGTGCCCTCGCCCGGTGCGGACTCGATCGTCAGGGTCCCGCCGAGCTGCTGGACGCGCGCCCGCACCGCGGGCAGCCCGTGGCCGCGTACGCCGCCGGGCGGGCGGACCACCGGCGCGGCAGGGGTGAAACCGCGGCCGTTGTCGGCGATGTCGAGGACGACCCGGTCGCCGAGATGGGTCAGGGTCACCGCGGCGGCCGTCGCCTCCGCGTGCTCGCGCACGTTCGACAGGGCTCCCTGCGCGATCCGCAGCAGCGCGGACTGGACCCGGTCCGGCAGCGCCGTGTGCGGGGTGCCCTCCACATGGCAGCGGACGGTGATCCGGCCCTGGACCGTCTCGCGGGCGGCGAGTGCGTGCAGCGCGGCCTCCAGACCGCCGCCCTCCGCCAGATCGGCCGGGGCCAGATCGTGGACGAAGCGGCGCGCCTCGGCGAGATTGCGCTCCGCGATGCCCGTCGCCGTAAGGACATGGCGGCGGGCGGCGGACGGGTCGGCGTCCCAGGTGCGGTCGGCGGCCTGGAGCAGCATCTGCTGGCTCGACAGGCCCTGCGCCAGGGTGTCGTGGATCTCCATGGACAGCCGCTGGCGCTCGGCGAGGGTGCCTTCGCGGCGCTCGGTGGCGGCCAGTTCGCGCCGCGTACGCAACAGGTCGTCGATCAGTTCGCGCTGCCGTGCCGCCTGGCGCTGCATCTGGACGAAGACGGCGGTCGCGACGGCGGCGACGGCGGGCGGGGCCAGCAGCAGGTTCGGATCGAAGCCGTCGGCCAGGCTCAGCTGCGCGGCGACGACGAACACGGTCAGCAGCGCGACGAGGGCGTACGCGGCGCGTGGCGGCAGAATCCGCAGCCCGGTGTAGAAGAGCGGCACCGCGCACCACGCGAAGCTCGGCGCGAGCACGACCAGGACCATCCAGACGACGACCAGGACGCCCAGCCAGACCAGCCGGCGGGGGGTGGGACGGGAGCCGAGCACCGGGCCGAGGAGATAGAGCACAGCGAGGCCGACCGACAGCGCGATGATCCACGGGGTGCGGGCCTCGCCGGGGTGGCGCATCAGGAAGCGTGCGAGCGAGGCGCTGAGCAGCAGGAAGAATGCGGCGTGCATGAGCAGCGCGAGCCACCGTGCGTCGGGGTCCGCGATCGGGTCCGGTTCGCTTCGGTGCTGCACCGCGTACCCCGTGCTCCCTGCCGATGACCTGCGCGGACCCCTCCATGGTTACCCCTTGGGGCCACCCCCGCATCAACCGATCGGCCGATGGGGCCGTCAACCGTCCCGGGCCCCGCGTCGAGCCGGTACGCCGACGGTACGGGGCCGGTTCCGGCCGGAGGATCGATAGCAGAGCGAAACAGCCGAACGACCCACTCCGAGGAGCCACCATGAAGAAGATGTCGCTGCGCACCCGTGTCCTGACCGGCGCCGTCGCCGCCGCCGCGCTGAGCGCCGGAACCTTCGGTGCGATGTCCGCGAACGCCTCCGCCCCGGCCGCGGCCCCCGCGGCGGCCATCGCGGCCGACGCCACGAACGAGAATCTCCAGCAGACCACGCACCTCACCGTGGCCGCCGCCACCGAGGCCGCGCAGGCGACCCTGGACGCCGCGGAGAAGGAGAACCAGCGTGTCTCCGTGGCCGTCGTCGACCGCAACGGCAACACCATCGTGACGCTGCGCGGCGACGGCGCGGGCCCGCAGTCCCCGGAGTCGGCCGTGAAGAAGGCGTACACCGCCGTCTCCTGGAACGCCCCGACGTCCGAGCTGGTCAAGCGCCTGGAGCAGGCCCCGAACCTGAAGGACATCCCCGGCACACTGTTCCTCGGCGGCGGCGCCCCGGTGCAGGTCAAGGGTGCCCCGGTCGCGGGCATCGGCGTGGCGGGCGCCCCCAGCGGCGACCTCGACGAGAAGTTCGCCCGCGCGGGCGTCGCCGCCCTCGCCAACTAACCAGGCCCCGGCACCGAACCGCCCGGCTCACACAGGAGAACGCGCATGAAGGCCCTCGATCACGAACTGCTCGAAGCAGCACGCACCGGCGACACCGATGCGGTGCGGGCCGCGATCGAGGGCGGCGCACGCGTCGACACCCGCGGCGAGGAGCTGCGTACTCCGCTGCTCCTCGCCGTGCTCGGCGACCACATCGAAGCGGCCCGGGCGCTCGTCGCGGCGGGCGCCGACCCCGACGCGCAGGACCGGCGCGAGGAGAGCCCCTGGCTCGCCACCGGCGTCACCGGCAGCGTGGCCATGCTGCACGTCCTGCTGCCGGCCGGTCCCGACGTGACGCTCCGCAACAGGTTCGGCGGCATCTCGGTGATCCCGGCGAGCGAGCGCGGCCACGTCGCGTACGTACGTGAGGTGCTGCGCTGCACGGACTCGGACGTCGACCACGTCAACCGGCTGGGCTGGACCGCCCTGCTGGAGGCCGTGATCCTCGGCGAGGGCGGCCGGGCGCACCAGGAGATCGTCGCGCTGCTGCTCGCCGCGGGGGCGAGGCCCGGCCTGCCGGACGGCGAAGGAGTCACCGCCCTGGAGCACGCGGAGCGGCGCGGCTTCAAGGAGATCGCGACGCTGCTCCGGGGCGCCGGGAGCGACCGATGAGCGCCCGCCGGGCAGTGCTGGCACTCGCGGCGGCGGCGGTACTCGCCGGGTGCGCGACGGGTACGACGAACGGGGCGACGGACCCGGCGACGGGGACCCCGAAGCCTTCGGCGACGACCGCGGCGAGCACCCCCGAGGCGCCCGGCACGTCATCATCGGCGTCGACCGCCCCCGACGGCACCCTCCTCGTCACCGACTTCGGCAGCGACACGGTGACGTTCCTGAACCCCGCCCCCGACTCCGGCGCGCGCGGCCCCGCCGAGGGCTCGGTCGAGGTCGGCACCGCCCCTTACGGTCTCGCCGTAGGCAAGGACGGCCGGGCCTGGGTGGCGACCGCCGAAGGCGTCGCCGTCGTCGACACGGCCACCCGGACCCGGCTCGCCCTCATCCCGTACGAGACGGAGACCGGGCCGGTCACGACCGGTGAGTACCGCGGCGGCGGCATGGGCATCGCCCTCGCCCCCGACGGTGAGCACGTCTACGTCGGAGTCAATGTGCCCGGCGGCAACGGGACGCTGGAGGTCATCGACACCGCGACCCGCGAGGTGACCGACACCGTCCCGGTAGGCCGCCGCCCCTTCGACGTGGACGTCTCGGCCGACGGCCGCGAGGTGTACGCCACCGGCCACGACTCGTTCGACGTCACGGCGGTCCGCACGGACACGTTGAAGAGCCGGCGCATGGAGGTCGCCCCGTACGGCACCGAGGGCGGCCTCGGCTCCTGGCTGAAGCCGCACTACGCCGTCGTACGCCCGGAGGACGGAAAGCTGCTCCTGCCCTTCGAGGGCGAACGGCTCGCCGTCCTCGACCCGCGCACCGGCAAGGTCGCGATCGAGAAGATGACCGCCGACACCCACCAGCACGGCGCGGCCCTCACTAAGGAGGGCACCCTCCTGGTCGTCGGCACCGGCCCGATCGCCTCCGACGACCAGGCCGCCTCCCTCACCATCCGCACCCCGGAAGGCAAGGAGCGCATCGTCCCGCTGGACGGACCGCACGAGGACGTGGCGGTGTCGAAGGACGGCCTTACGGCGTACGTCACCGGCGGCTTCACCCGCGACGGGTACTGGAACGGGATCACCGTCGTCGACCTCACGGGCGACCGCGAGCCGGTCCGGGTCAGCGGGGGCGAGCGCCCTCTCGGCATCGCGGTCCTCTGACCCCCACCGACGCGCCCAATCCGACATTCCGCACATAGGATCACCCGTGTGGACAGGCGAAATCCGATACGGCGAGCGGTGCCGGCCCTCGCCCTGCTGCTCGCCCTGACGACCGCCGCCACCGGCTGCACGGCCGTCGCCGGCGGGCTGGGCGGGGTGGAGGGCAAGCCCGGTGCCGCCGGGCTCCGCGATCCGTACTTCCCGAGGCTCGGCAACGGCGGCTACGACGTCACGCACTACGACCTCGACCTGGATGTGGACGTGGCGGCCCGCCCCGGCCGGGACGAGCTGCGCGGCACCGCGACGATCACCGCCCGCGCCACCCAGGACCTCAGCTCCTTCAACCTCGACCTCGCAGGGCTGGATGTCACGGGCGCGAGCGTCGAGGGGCGCCCGGCCGCCGTCAACCGGGCGGGCAGCGAGCTGACCCTGCGTCCGGACGCCGAGGTCGAGGACCGTCTGCGCGAGGGCCGCACGTTCCGCACGGTCGTCCACTACTCCGGCGCCCCGCGCACGCTCACCGGCGGGGACGAGGCGGAGGAGGGCTGGCTGAAGACCGCCGACGGCTCCCTTGCGCTGGGCCAGCCGACCGGTTCCATGACCTGGTTCCCCGGCAACAACCACCCGAGCGACAAGGCGACGTACGACATCTCCGTCACCGTCCCGAAGGGCCTGAAGGCCGTCTCCAACGGCGAACAGGTCTCCCGACGGACGAACGGGGACCGCACCACGTACCACTGGCGCACCACCGAGCCCATGGCGAGCTATCTCGCGACGGTCGCCGTCGGCCGCTACACCACGAAGAGTTCCAAGACCCCCGAGGGCGTCGACGTGTTCACCGCCGTGGACCCGAGGACGGCACGCGCGAGCGCCCCGGCTCTCGACCGCATCCCCGAGGTCATGAAGTGGGCTGCGGGGAGGTTCGGCCCGTACCCCTTCTCCTCCACCGGCGCGATCATCGAGCGGCCGGAGGACTCCGGATACGCGCTGGAGACCCAGAACCGGCCGGTCTTCCCCGGCACGCCCAGCACCGGGCTCCTCGTGCACGAGCTGGCCCACCAGTGGTTCGGGAACTCGGTCACGCCCGCGACCTGGCAGGACATGTGGCTCAACGAGGGCTTCGCCACGTACGCCGAGTGGCTCTGGGCCGAGGACAAGGAGGACACCCCGACCCGGGAGAGCTTCGACGTGGCCTTCGCGAACGACATCAACTGGGCGTTTCCCCCCGCGGACCCGCCGAGCGACGCGGAGCTGTCCGATCCGCCGGTGTACGGGGGCGGGGCCATGGTGATCGAGAAGCTCCGGCAGACGGTCGACGACGACAAGGTGTTCTTCGGTCTGCTCGCGGGCTGGGCGCGGGAACACCGGCACGGCAACGCGTCGACGGACGACTTCACGGCGTACGCGGAGAAGGAGACCGGGCTGGACCTGACCGAGCTGTGGGACACCTGGCTGTACGGCGACGGGCGCCCGGACGACCCGGACGAGCCGCTCACGCCCTGACGGCGAGCAGGTGTCAGGCAGCCGTCAGCGGCTTGCGCAGGACCGCGCACGGACGGTTCTTCTGCCGGTCGCGGCGGTGCGCGAGGACCTCGTAGCCGAGCGCCGTCCAGAACGCGAGCGCCTTCGGGTTGTTCTCCAGGACCGCGAGCCGCACCCCGTGCCGCCCCGCCGCCCGGAACCGCTCCTCGACGTGCCCCGCCAGTTCCTTCCCGTACCCGGAACGGTGCTGCCCGGCGTCGACCATGAGCAGGCCGATCCATGGATCGGGGTCGGCCGGGTCGGGGTGGTGCGCGAGGGTGACGGCGACGCCCACCAGCCGGCCCTTCGACCGGGCGAGGAGCACTTCGGCGTCCGGATGGGCCAGTTCGTCGGCGAGCGCGGTGGCGACCTGCTCAGGACGGATGTCGTCCGGGTCCGGGAAGTCCCCGCTGAGCTGCTGGAAGGCGCGGTTCGACACGTACAGCGCGGTGAGTTCGGTGAGCAGCGGACCGGGGATGTCGTGAGCACCCGTGCCGAGGCCCAGCGGTTCGACGATCATGCCGCGCACCTTAACGCCCGCGCCGCGCGCGGGAGCCCCCGGCCGACAGGACGCGGCCGGGGGCTCCCGGAGGACCAGGGCCTGCCCGGCGGATCACCGCCGAGGACGCCCGAGCGGTGATGTCAGAGGTTGACGCCGAAGTCCTGGGCGATGCCGCGCAGGCCCGATGCGTAGCCCTGGCCGACCGCGCGGAACTTCCACTCGGCACCGTTGCGGTAGAGCTCGCCGAAGACCATGGCGGTCTCGGTGGCGGCGTCCTCGCTCAGGTCGTAGCGCGCGAGCTCCGTGCCACCGGCCTGGTTGATGATGCGGATGAACGCGTTGCGGACCTGGCCGAAGTTCTGGCTGCGGGTCTCGGCGTCGTAGATGGAGACCGGGAAGACGATCTTCTCGATGTCGGCCGGCAGACCCGCCAGGTTGACGTTGATCTGCTCGTCGTCGCCCTCGCCCTGGCCGGTGACGTTGTCACCGGTGTGGACGATGGTCTGGTCCGGCGTCGCCTTGTTGTTGAAGAAGACGAAGTGGCCGTCGGAGAAGACCTTGCCGGCCGTGTTGACCGCGATCGCCGAGGCGTCGAGGTCGAAGTCGGTGCCGGTGGTGGTGCGGACGTCCCAGCCGAGGCCGACCGTGACGGCGGTAAGGCCCGGTGCCTCCTTGGTGAGCGAGACGTTGCCGCCCTTGGACAGGCTTACTGCCATGGGAAGTCCCTTTCCTCGTCGTATACGGGCTTCGTGCCATCACGAAAACTACCGTCACCCGTCCTAACGCAGGCAACAGACCACGAGGTTCCTGTTCCCTTTACTTTCTTTGCCGAACTTCTGGCCCAATCCCGTCAGCGAGTACGGCAAAAGAAGGTGACGAACAGGCTGTGGGCCAGGGAACATGGGTGTCATGTCCGGGCCCTATGTCATCCGCGGTGCGGTCTCCCTGCCGGAGGCCGAGCTCATGTGGCGTTTCTCGCGGTCCTCCGGGCCCGGCGGGCAGCACGTCAACACCAGCGACACGCAGGTGGAGCTCCGCTTCGACCTCGCGGCGACCGAGTCGCTCCCCGAGGTGTGGAAGGCGCGCGCGCTGGAGCGGCTGGCGAGCAGGCTCGTCAACGGTGTCGTGGCGGTACGGGCGTCCGAGCACCGTTCCCAGTGGCGCAACCGCGAAACGGCCGCCGTCCGGCTCGCCGCACTGCTCGCGGAGGCCACGGCGCCGCCGCCCAAGGCGCGCGTGAAGCGCAGGATTCCGCGCGGGATCAACGAGCGCCGGCTCCGGGAGAAGAAGCAGCGCGGCGACACGAAGCGCGGTCGCTCCGGCCGCGACTGGTGAAGTGAGCCGCGACGTCTGAAGTGGGCCGGGGGCAAGCCCGGCAGCGCCCGACGGTGTCTCAGCCCAGTTGCCGGTAGCGGCCCTTGAAGTAGGCCAGCGGCTCGCCGTCCGCGCTCGGCAGGTCCGCCGTCAGCACCCGGCCGATCACCAGGGTGTGGTCACCGGCCAGAACCCGCTGCTCCGTACGGCACTCCAGCGTGGCGAGCGCTCCGCCGATCAGCGGAGCCCCGGTCACCTCGCCCCGTACGTACGGGATGTCCTCGAACAGCAGCCGGTCGCTGATCCGGCCCTTCATGGCGAACCGGCTCGCGATGTGGCGCTGGCTCTCCGCGAGAACCGAGACCGACCACAGGGGCTGCTCGTCCAGCAGGTCGTCCATCCGGGAGTCGTTGCGCAGGCTGACCATGACCAGCGGTGGGTCCAGGGAGACGGACACGAAGGCGGTCGCCGTCATCCCGACGTCCTCGCCGCGGCCGTGCTCGTCGAGCGGCGGCTCCTGGGCGGTGATCAGCACCACGCCGGCGGCCAGCCGGGCGAGGGCGGCGCGGAACTCGTCGTTGCTCACCCCCTCAGCATGGGGGATGGGTGCGGGGCGTGGGGTGGGGGGCTTCGTCTGCAACACATCGGGCACGCTAGTGCCGTGGCGTGCCCGGCCGCATCGGACCAGGGGACCAGCCAGGTCCTAGGACCCCGGGAGCATGCAACGAACCGCAAGATGCTTGGAAACGGACCGCAACCGACTGCAACGTACAGATTTGCGTTCAAGAAAACGACGGACGGCCCCAGAGGTGTCCCCCATCCCCTTCATCACCTGTTGTGACTTGGCTCACAGAGGGCAATATTTGTTGACCCTGTGTACCGAAGGCGCAGCTCACTGTGATTCAGTGGCCGTGACACTGCAACAAGTACGTCGATATGAAACCTGGAGTTGCTGTCGAGGTCTCGGGGAGTGCGAGCAATGGAGGCCGAGTCCGAGCCCTACGTCCGTCTTGCGACCATGCGGCAGCTGCACCAGGCCGTCGCTGATCTCAACACGGCGCGGAGCCTGGCGGACACCCTGCAGACCGTGGCCGACGGAATAGTCTCCGGCCTCGGTTACGAACTGGGCTGCGTGAATCTCGTGCGGCCGGACGGTGACCTCGTCGTCGCCGCGTTCGCGGGCAACGCCGCCGCCGAGGCCCTGATCACCGGCCGGGTCGGCTCCCGTGATTCCTGGGAGCGCAGGCTGGCCATGGGCGAGGTCTGGGACGAGCTCCGTTTCATACCCCACACCCAGGGCTGGGTCCTCCTCGACGACGACGTACCGCAGTGGCACACCGACGGTCCCGAGCCCCGCTTCGAGGACGAGTGGCACCCCCTGGACCGGCTCTACGCCCCGATGTACGCGTCCGGCGGCGGACTCGATCTCCTCGGCGTGATATCCGTCGACCGGCCGCGGAACATGCGCCGACCGGGCGCGTGGGGGCGCGAAGCGCTCCAGATGTACGCGTCACAGGCGGCGATTGCGATCAGTAACGCTCGCCTCCGAGCAAACATGCAGCGGGCCCTCGTTCGCCTCGAACGCGAACAGCAGGCGCTGCGGGCCAGTGAAGAGTCCTTCCGCCAGGCGTTCGAGTACGCACCCAGCGGTATGGCCATCGCCGAGATGGGCGGCGATCAGCACGGCAGGCTCCTCCGCACCAACGACGCCCTGTGCCGCCTCCTGGGCCGCCCCGCCTCCGTACTGCGCCGCTACTCCTTCGCCGACCTCGTGCACCCCGAGGACATCGGCACCCTGCTGCGTACGTCGGCCGAGGGCGGCCGGGCCGAGCTGCGGCTCGGGCGCCGCGACGGCACGTACCTCTGGGTCTCCCTGCGGAACTCGGTCGTCGCCGACACCGCCGACGGCCCCCGCTTCCTCCTCACCCACGTCGAGGACATAGAGGAGCGCAAGCGTCACGAGCTGCACCTCGCGCACCGCGCCTCGCACGACGCCCTCACCGGTCTGCCCAACAGTGCCGAGCTGCGGTCCCGGCTCAGCGCGCGGCTCTGTGAGAGGCCCCACTCGGTGGCGTCCACCGCCATCGAGGCGCTGGACGCGGCGTACGGAGACGTCGAGACCTCCCGTACGCACGGCTTCCAGGCCGACGGCTACGACGCGGACCCGGTGCCCGGCGGCGGTCCCTACGACCACCATGTGCACACGGCGGCGCCCGACACGGAGCACGACGACGGTTCGAAGGGCCTCGCGGTCCTCTTCTGCGACCTCGACGGCTTCAAGTCGATCAATGACCGTTTCGGACATCACACCGGTGACGCGGTTCTCATCGAGGTCGCCAGGCGGCTCACCACCTGTGTGCGGGACGGGGACACGGTCGCGCGGCTCGGAGGTGACGAATTCGTCGTCCTCGCGGACGGTCTCGGGGCCGCGGATGCCGCAGACCTGGCCGTACGCTTGCGTAATGCCATCATTCCGCCCATCCGGGTGGATGGCAGGGCGGTCAGGGTAGGTGCGAGTTTCGGCATCGGCTGGGCCGAGTGCGGCATGACCGTGGAAGAGGTCCTGCGCTCCGCCGACCAGCGGATGTACGTCGAAAAGCGCTCCCGGTCGAAGGTTCACCGCAGAGCCGGCTGAGGTTTACGGCACGGCCATCCCTTACCCCGCCCCGGTTTCCGAAGCCGTCCTGGTGTGTCCGACGGCAATGAGAGGCGTGCTCCGTTCGGGGTAGGCTCGGCCGGTCGGCGACGGCTGGCGACATGGTGAGGAGTGACCCAGGGATGACGGCCGGGAACAACGGCACGAGCAAGCCCGAGGACGACGATCCGTTCGGCTACCTGTACGCGGACGGACAAGCGGCAGGCGCCCAGGCGCCTGGCCAGGGAGGCTACGGCTACCCCGGTCCGGCCGCTCAGCCCGGCGTGCCCAGAACCTCGTACAACCAGGTGCGGACCGTCGGCGAGCGCCAGTACGGGCAGCAGGTTCCGCATCAGCAGGCGTACGGCCAGCCGCCCCAGGGACCGTACGGCCAGCCGAACGCGCAGTATGCGGCCCCCGAGACCTACCCCGGTGGCGCGTCCACCGCGCAGGTCCCGCAGCAGGGCGGCAGGGGCGGCGGTCCCGGCAGGGGCGGCCCCAACACCAAGGCACTGCTGATCGCGGCGGTCGCCGTGGTCGCGGTCGTGCTCATCGGCATCGGTACGGCTCTTCTCTCGCCCGACGGCGACGGCGACGACGACAAGAAGAAGAGCGAGGCCGGTACGTCGGCCGGTCCCGGCGATGAGGTCGAGGAGTCTCCGAAGCCCAAGGAGTCCAAGAAGCAGGAGGAGCCGGCCGAGCTCCCGAAGCAGGACGCGGCGACGCTGTCGCTCGGTGGCACGGCGGCCCTGGAGAACACGGTCAAGGGCGCCAAGAGCGCGAACGGCCAGTACATCAGCCTCAACGAGGTCGGCCGGTCGGCGACGTGGACCGTCGAGGTGCCGGAGGCCGGGCCCTACACGCTGTACGTGACGTACGGCGTACCCGGCAAGGACGCCAAGACGACCCTCACGGTCAACGGCGAGGCGCCCCGCTCCATCAACATGAAGAACTTCGCGAACGCCGCGGAGGGTGATCTGGAGAAGGGGTGGACGAACACGTACGCGTACGTCAACCTCACCAAGGGCTCGAACACGCTGAAGCTCTCGTGCGAGACGGGCGACCAGTGCGACGCCAATCTCGACCAGCTCTCGCTGAAGGCGGGCAACATCCAGTAGCCCGGCCCCTTCGAAAACGCCCCCGTCCCGGTTGTCGCCCCGCGCGAGCCGGGACGAGGCGTTTCCGGGGAGATCAGGCGGCGGGTGCCTGCTGCTCGATGCCGACGCGCGTCAGCAGATCCGCGTACGCCGTGCTGTCGAACTCACCCGCGGCAGGCGCCAGCACCGTCGCCGTCGACAGGGCCACCGCCCTCCTCAGCCGGTCCGGCCAGCTCAGGCCCTCGGCGAGACCGGAGAGCAGTCCGGCCACCGCGGAGTCGCCCGCGCCCGTCGGATTGCCCCGCACGGAGGCGGGCGGGAAGGCGCGCCAGACGCCGTCTTTGGTGGCGGCGAGCATGCCGTCGGCGCCCAGGGACGCGACGACGCTGTGCGCGCCGCGGCGGCGGGCGTCGTGGGCGGCGCGCAGGGGTTCGCGGGCCCCGGTGAGCTGGGCGAGTTCGTCGGCGTTGGGTTTGACCAGGTCGGGGCGGGCGGCGATGCCCCGGCGCAGGGGTTCGCCGCTGGTGTCCAGGAGGACGGGGACGCGGGCGGTGCGGGCGGAGCGGACGAGCTCGGCGTAGGCGCCGACGTGTATGCCGGGCGGGAGGCTGCCGCAGAGGGCGACCGCGTCGGCTCCGGTGAGCAGTTCCTCGTACGTACGCAGGAAGCCGGCCCATTCCTCGGCGGAGATGTGCGGGCCCGGTTCGTTGAGCTGGGTCGTGTCGCCGGTGGCGGCGTCGACGACGGCGATGGTGCGGCGGGTGTTCCCGGCGACGGTGACGAGTGCGTCGCGTGGCGGGAGCGGGGCCAGCAGTTCGCGAAGGACGGCTCCGGTGGGGCCGCCCGCGAAGCCGGTGACGACGGTCTCGTGGCCCAGCGCGGCGAGCACCCGGGCGACGTTGAGGCCCTTGCCGCCGGGGCGTTCGGTGAGGTCGGTGACCCGGTGGCTGGTGTGCGGGACGAGTGCCGGGACGGCGTACGTCAGGTCGAGCGCGGTGTTGAGCGTGACGGTCAGGATCACCTGCACCGGCCTCCGATCCCTTGTAGCGCCTACCAGTACGCGCTTTCCCCCCGGCGGTTCCCGCCGCGACGATCATGTCAAAGAGACGGCGGTCGGCCCAGGTCTCCGGGTCAACCGCCGTCTCTTCGTTACGTGGTCACCCCAGCTGGGGCTCGATGATCCACTCGCCCTTGCGCATGACGCCCTTGAGGACGAAGTCCTCGTCCAGGACCACGAGGTCCGCGTCCTTGCCCGGCTCCAGCGAGCCGACCCTGTCGTACACGCCGAGCAGCCGCGCCGGGTTGGCGGAGATGGCCTGGACGACATCGCCGACGGGAATCCGGTCGATGGTCACGGACCTGCGGAACGCGGTGTCCAGGGTGAGCGTGGAGCCGGCGATCGAGTTGCCCTCCACCAGGCGTGCGACGCCGTCCTTCACCTCGACCGCGAGCGGGCCCAGCTGGTAGCGGCCGTCGCCGAACCCGGCCGCGTCCATCGCGTCCGTGATCAGCGCGACGCGTGCGGCGCCCGCGCGGTGGAAGGCGAGCTCCAGGGCCGCGGGGTGCAGATGCGTACCGTCGTTGATCAGCTCGACGGTGATCCGCTCGTCCTCCAGGAGCGCCGCGATCGGGCCCGGCGCGCGGTGGCCGAGGGCCGGCATCGCGTTGTAGAGGTGCGTGGCGACGGTGGCGCCCGCGTCGATCGCCTCGACGGTCTGCTCGTACGTCGCGTCGGTGTGCCCGATCGCCGCGATCACGCCGTGCTCGGCGAGGAGGCGCACCGATTCGATGCCGCCGGGCAGTTCCGTGGCGAGGGTGAACATCTTGGCCGTGCCGTGCGCCGCGTCCATCAGCTTGCGGACCTCGGCCGGGTCCGGATCGCGCAGCAGGTCCTCGCTGTGGGCGCCCTTGCGGCACGGGGAGATGAACGGGCCCTCGAAGTGGATACCGGCCAGGTCGCCCTGCTGCACGAGCTCGGCGAGGACGCCGGCCCGGTGGGCGAGGAAGTCCATCTCGCCGGTGACCATGGAGGCGACCAGGGTGGTGGTGCCGTGCTCGCGGTGCGTACGGACGCCGGTCAGGACCTCGTCCACGGTGCCGGAGGTGAAGGACGCGCCGCCGCCGCCGTGGTTGTGCATGTCGACGAAGCCGGGGACCACCCAGTGGCCGGACAGGTCGACGGTGCGGGCGCCATCCGACGTGCTGCCGGCGATCCTGCCGCCCTCGACGATCACCCGGCCGTTCTCGACCGTGCCGGTGGGCAGTACCACCCGGGCGCCTGCGAGAACTGTGCTGTCTGCGCGTCCGGCCATCAGGCGGATACCTCCGTGGAGAGAAGATCCCAGGCGAGCAGCCCTGCGCCCAGGCATCCGGCGGTGTCCCCGAGGGCCGCCGGGACGATGTGAGGCAGCTTCTGGAACGTGACGCGTTCCTCGACAGCCGCACGCAGTGGTGTGAACAAGGTTTCCCCCGCCTCGGCCAGACCGCCACCGATGATGAGCATGCGGGGGTCCAGCAGGGTCAGCGCGGTGACCAGGCCCGCGGCGAGTGCGTCGACCGCGTTCTGCCAGACCTGTACGGCGGCGGGGTCGCCGGATTCGACGGCCTTCGCGCAGTCCGCGGCGTCCGCGTCGGGGTCACCGGAGGCGGCGGCCCAGGCCCGGGTCACCGCGGAGGCGGAGGCCAGGGTCTCCAGACAGCCGCGCTGGCCGCAGCCGCAGTCCGGGCCGTCCGGCCGGACCACGATGTGGCCGATCTCGCCCGCGTAGCCGTGGGCGCCCGCCTCGATGGAGCCCCCGATGCCGATGGCGCCGGCGATGCCGGTGCCCAGCGGTACGAAGAGGAAGCGGTCGGCGCCCTTGCCCGCGCCGATCCGGCCCTCGGCGAGGCCGCCGGTCCTGACGTCGTGGCCGAGGGCGACGGGTACGCCGAGGCGCTCGCCGAGCAGGGCGCGCATGGGTACGTCGCGCCAGCCCAGGTTCGAGGCGTATACGGCGATCCCGTTCTCGGCGTCGACGATGCCGGGTACGGCGACGCCTGCCGCGAGCGCGGGGGCGCCGAAGTGTTTCTCGCCGTACGCGCGCAGGTCGGCGGCGAAGTCGAGGATCGTGTCCACGACGGCGTCGGGACCGCGCTCCCTGCCGGTGGCCCGCCGCGCCTCGTGGAGCAGGGCGCCGTCGGCCCCCACCAGGGCGGCCTTCATTCCTGTGCCGCCCACATCGAGGGCGATGACATGTCTCACGGGAGACAGTTTCGCCCGTCGGCCCAAAAAGGTCTAGTCCACTTTCGTGGTTTGTTGCGGCTCCATACAAAACGTGAGCATCCCGATACGTTGCCGAAGCGAGATGCCGGTGGTGTAGACCTCTCGGTGAACACGGGGGAAAATCGCGATTCGGCGGGGGCGATGCGACCAATGAGGACGGGCGAGGCTGTGCAGCGGCGCTTTTTCGGTGTGACCGCGGCAGTGGCCGCGCTTGGTATGACGGCAACGTTGTCGGGCTGCGGGAGCGGCGCCGGTTCCGGTGACGTCACCCTGAAGTTCGTGGCGGCCGACTACGGGACCGGGGCGGCGAACAGTTCCAAGATCTACTGGAACGGTCTCGCCCGGAAGTTCGAGGCCGCCCACCCCGGCATCAAGGTCGATGTCCACGTCTACGCGTGGAAGGACGTCGACCGCGAGGTCTCCGAGATGGTGGAGCAGGACAAGGCCCCGGACATCGCCCAGATCGGCGCGTACGCGGACTACGCCAAAAGGGACAAGCTCTACACGACCGACCAGATGCTCGCCATCCGCACCCAGGCCAACTTCCTTCCCTCGCTGAGCGACGCGGGCAAGGTCAACGGCGAGCAGTACGGGCTGCCGTTCATCGCGAGCACCCGGCTGCTCTTCTACAACAAGAAGCTGTTCAGCCGGGCCGGGCTCGACGCGCCCAGGACATGGGCCGACATCCAGGGCGACGCCGCGGTGCTCAAGCAGCGCGGTGTCACGTATCCCTTCGCCCTGCCGCTCGGGCCGGAGGAGTCCCAGGCCGAGACTCTGATGTGGATGCTCAGCGGCGGCGGTGGCTACACCGACGACGTCGGCGGGTACGACATCGACTCCCCGCAGAACGTCGCCACGCTCACCTGGCTGAAGGACAACCTCGTCGGCAAGGGGCTCACCGGGCCCGTCGCCCCCGGCAAGCTCGACCGGGCGAAGGCGTTCGACGCCTTCACCCGCGGCCAGGTGGGCATGCTCAACGGGCACCCGACGCTGATGGAGGACGCCGAGAAGCAGGGCGTCCAGGTCGGCATGGTGCCGCTGCCCGGCGTCGACGGGCCGACCTCGGGATCGATGGGCGTCGCCGACTGGATGATGGGCTTCAAGCAGAACAAGCACCGTGCGGAGATCGGCAAGTTCTTCGACTTCGCGTACAACGACGAGAACGTGCTCGCGTTCGCCGACGAGTACGACATGCTGCCGGTCACCGACAGCGCCGCCGCGGTGATGGAGTCCGACGCCCGGCACGAGCCGCTGCGGGAGTTCCTGGCCGCGATGCCGAACTCGCAGTTCTACCCGTACGCCAAGAGGTCCTGGGCCCAGGCCAGCGAGGCCATCAAGGAGAGCATCGGCACCGCGGTGGAGCCGAACGGCGATCCGGAGGCCGTGCTCGGGGAGATAGCCAGGAGGGCGGCGCAGGCGGAGCAGGCGGAGTAGAGGGGGCGGGCCGCGCCGGTCGCCTCGGGGGAGTGGCGCGGGTGTCCGTGCGGGCCATTAGGTTGTTCATATGACCGAAGAAGCCCCACTCTCCGACCGGGACCGGGCCCTGCTCGCCCTGGAGCGGCGCTCCTGGGCGAGCCCGGGTGCGAAGGAGCGGGCGATCCGGGAGGAACTGGGGATGTCCCCGGTCCGCTACTACCAGCTCCTGAATGCGCTGATCGACGACCGGCGGGCGCTGGAGGAGGACCCGGTGACGGTGAACCGCCTGCGCGGTGTGCGCGCCGCCCGCCGCGACCGCCGCTGACGAGCTCGGCCATCTCGGGACCGGCCGGAAGATACCCCTGCGGGGACGCGCCGCTATAGGGTCGGCGCATGGGCAGTCACCCCGTTCACCTGCCGACCCCGACCACCCCGGCCGGCCGCGAAGGTCTCGCCGCGATTCTCGCCCGGCCCGACCGGGCCGTGGTCGCTCTCGACTTCGACGGCACGCTCGCCGACATCGTCCCCGACCCGGAACAGGCCCGCGCCCACCCCGACGCGGGCCCCGCGCTCGCCGCGCTCGCGCCGCGGGTCGCGTCCGTCGCCGTGATCACCGGGCGGCCCGCCGGGGTCGCCGTGCGGTACGGCGGCTTCGCCGGGGTGGCCGGGCTCGATCACCTCGTCGTCCTCGGTCATTACGGCGCCGAACGCTGGGACGCCGTGTCCGGCACCGTGCACGCCCCCGCCCCGCACCCGGGCGTCGCCACCGTGCGCGCCGAACTCCCCGGGGTGCTCCACGAGTTGGGTGCCTGGCACGGCACCTGGATCGAGGAGAAGGGGCAGGCCGTCGCCGTACACACCCGCCGTGCCGAAGACCCGCAGGCCGCCTTCGAGTCGCTGCGCGGCCCCCTCGGGGAGCTCGCCGCCCGGCACGGGCTGATCGTCGAACCGGGCCGCATGGTGCTGGAGTTGCGCCCACCCGGCATGGACAAGGGCGTCGCCCTCGCCGAGTACGTACGCGAGACGGACGCCGAGTCCGTGCTGTACGCGGGCGACGACCTCGGCGACCTCGCCGCGTACGCCACGGTGGAGAAGCTGCGCACCGAAGGCCCGGACGGCATCCCCGGACTCCTTCTGTGCAGCGGCAACGAAGTGCCCGAACTCGCCGAGCGGGCAGACCTGTTGCTGCCGGGCCCGGCGGCCGTCGTCGGCTTCCTGTCAGCCCTCGCGCAGCGCGTGTAGCTGGTCCAGGAACCACTGCTGCGGCGGCAGCGCCGTCGCCGCTGCGGCCAGCGCCTTCGTGCGGTCCGCCCGCTCGCCGTGCGGCATCGACAGCGCCTGGTGCAGCGCCTCGGCCGTGGCGGACACGTCGTACGGGTTCACCACGATCGAGGCGTCGCCCAGCTCCTCGTACGCCCCCGCCTCCCGGGACAGCACCAGTACACAGCCGTCGTCGGAGACCACGGGCACCTCCTTGGCGACCAGGTTCATCCCGTCACGGATCGGGTTGACCAGTGCCACGTCGGCCAGCCGGTACGCCGCGAGCGAGCGCGCGAAGTCGTCCTTGACGTGCAGGATGACCGGGGTCCAATCAGGCGTCCCGTAGGCCGTGTTGATCTCGTCGGCCAGGCTCTGCACCGCCGCCGTGTACTCCCGGTACACCGCCAGGTCCTGCCGCGACGGATAGGCGAACGCGATATGGGCGACCCGGCCGCGCCACTCGGGGTGCGCGTCCAGCAGGGCGCGGTAGGCGAGCAGGCCGCGGACGATGTTCTTGGAGAGCTCGGTCCTGTCCACCCGCACGATCGTCCGGCGCCCCTCACCCACCTGCTCCCGCAGCGCCGCCATCCGCTCGTCCACGTCCGCCTCGTGCGAGCGGCGGCGCAGGAACTCCGCGTCCGCGCCGAGACCGTGCACCCCGATCCGGGTGCGGCCGGTGCCGCCCAGGATCTCCGTGCAGCAGCCGATGAAGGCGTCCGCCCACCGCCGGGTGAGGAAGGCCGCCCGGTCGGCGCCCAGGATGCCCCGCAGTAGCTGCTCACCGATGTCGTCGGGCAGCAGGCGGAAGTAGTCGACGGGTGCCCACGGGGTGTGCGAGAAGTGGCCGATGCGCAGGTCGGCGCGGAGTTCGCGGAGCATGCCGGGCACCAGCGCCAGGTGGTAGTCCTGCACGAGCACCGAAGCGCCCTCGCCGGCCTCCTGCGCGAGCGCTTGTGCGAAGGCCCGGTTGTACGCCTCGTACGAAGCCCACTGCCTCCTGAACTCCGCGTCGAAGGCGGGCTCCAACGGCGTCTGGTACAGCATGTGGTGGACGAACCAGAGCACGGAGTTCGCGATGCCGTTGTACGCGTCGGCGTGCAGGCCGGCGTCGATGTCCAGCATCCGTACACCCGGTTCGGCGACCCCCTGCCTGACCGCCTCGCGGTCGCCGTCGCTCAGGGCCGCGCACACCCACAGCTTGTCGTCGACGGCACTGAGGCCGGAGACGAGGCCGCCTCCGCCCCGTTTCGATGTGAGCGAGCCGTCCTCGCCCTGTGCGTACGACACGGGGCCGCGGTTGGACGCGACGAGGACCTGGGCAGCGTGCTCGGAGACCATGTAGCGGAATCTAGCCCGTTCCGTAACCCCCCAAACGTGAGTACGGCGGGTCAGGTCAGCCGTGGTCGCGCTGGCGTCCACGGCCGCGGGCCGCCGCGCGGGCGACCACTCCGGCCCCCGTCAGGGCGAGCGCGAGGCCGCCGAGCAGCCACAGCCGCTCACCGCTGCTGCCGGTCTCGGCCATCGATCCGTGCGCGGAGCTCGGGGCGGCCGTAACCAGGACCATCACGGCGGAGCTCAGCAGGGACAGTGCCATAAAGCGAGGAAATGCCATAAAAGTAAATCTAGGTAATTTTTATGACTAAACGTGTTACGCCGCGCGGCGGGACATGTACTCCGCGATCTCCCGCATCGGTGGCCGCTCCTCCGTGTCCACCACATGCGTGCGCGGTACGAAGCCGCTCTCGCCCCGCTCGAACTGGGTGAGCGCGGGCCGCACCAGATGGCCGCGGGAGAGCCGGAGCTGCGCCGTGCGGTAGATCGTCGCCGCCATCCGCCCCAGCGCCTGGCCGTCCTGGTGGCGGTGTCTGCGTACGCCGACGTCGACCTGCGCCAGCGCGTCGAGGCCCACCGTGTGCAGCGCGTCGATGAGCAGGCCCAGCTCCACTCCGTAACCGACGGGGAAAGGGAGCTGTTCGAGCAGGGAGCGCCGCACCGCGTACTCGCCGCCGAGCGGCTGGACGAATCCGGCCAGCTGCGGCCAGTGCAGATTGAGCAGGGGCCGCGCCACCAGTTCCGTGACACGACCGCCCTGACCGGCGGTGTCGCCAAGCGGGCGGTCGTACATCGCCTTCACGAACTGCACCGAGGGATCGGTGAGCAGCGGTCCGATGGTGCCGGAGACGAAGTCCGCGGAGAAGTCCTTGAGGTCGGCGTCGACGAAGCAGACGATCTCGCCGCTCGTGACCAGCAGTGACCGCCACAGGACCTCGCCCTTGCCGGGCACGGCGGGTATCCGGGGCAGGATCTCGTCCCGGTGGACCACCCGGGCGCCGGCCTCCCGGGCGACCTTCGCGGTGGCGTCCGTCGAACCGGAGTCGATCACCACCAGCTCGTCGACCAGCGGGATCCGCTCCATCAGCTCGCGCCGGATCGTCGTCACGATGTCGCCGACCGTCTCCGCCTCGTTGAGGGCGGGCAGAACGACACTGACACTCGCGCGGTGCGGATCGCGTGTCCTGGCGGCTGCGAGACGATCCAGCGGGCGATCGGCAGCCGACCAGGAACGCCTGGTCAGCCAGCGTTCCACCTCTTCCAGCACGGTCGATACTCCCTGTATGTGATCCATCTCGCGGTTCGGACGACTATCTCAACCGTCCGAGGCTTCGGTTACAGTCTTGAACAACGCGAACGGCCCTTGCATCCCGGGGTCCGCCCGCCGACAAATGCCTGGATCGGTGATCCAGTGCCACAGCGCTCATCCAGAGGGACTGAGGGAACGGCCCGTTGAAGTCCCGGCAACCCCCCCACCGACCGCGAGGTCACGGTGGGGAAGGTGCCAAATCCGTCTTGTGGCGAAATGCGTCACGAGGAAGATGAGGAGAAAGGGCCTCCGCCATCATGGCTGTGCAGACTGTTGAGACGAACACCAATTCCTCTGTGGACCTCGGTCCCGCCGTGGCACTTTCCTGCCGCGAGTGCGGCGAGCGTTTCGAGCTCGGCCCCCTTTTCGCCTGCGCGTCCTGTTTCGGGCCGCTCGAAGTGGCGTACGACCTGCCGAGCGGCTCCCCCGACGAGCTGAAGAAGCGCATCGAGGCCGGACCCAACAACATCTGGCGCTACGCGCCGCTGCTGCCGGTCCCCGCCGATGTCGCGGACAAGCCCAACATCAACCCCGGCTTCACCAAGCTGGTCAAGGCCGACAACCTCGCCCGTGAGCTGGGCGTCACCGGCGGTCTGTACGTCAAGGACGACTCCGGCAACCCGACGCACTCCTTCAAGGACCGCGTCGTCGCGATCGCCGTCGAGGCCGCCCGCGCCTTCGGCTTCACCACCCTGTCCTGCTCCTCCACCGGCAACCTCGCCGGTGCGGTGGGCGCCGCCGCCGCCCGCGCCGGCTTCCGCTCCTGCGTGTTCATCCCGCACGACCTGGAGCAGGGCAAGGTCGTCATGGCCGCGGTGTACGGCGGTGAGCTGGTCGGCATCGAGGGCAACTACGACGACGTCAACCGCTTCTGCTCGGAGCTCATCGGCGACCCGCTCGGCGAGGGCTGGGGCTTCGTCAACGTCAATCTGCGCCCGTACTACGGCGAGGGCTCCAAGACCCTGGCGTACGAGATCTGCGAGCAGCTCGGCTGGCAGCTGCCCGACCAGCTCGTGATCCCGATCGCGTCCGGCTCGCAGCTCACGAAGATCGACAAGGGGCTCCAGGAGCTCATCAAGCTCGGTCTGGTCGAGGACAAGCCGTACAAGATCTTCGGTGCCCAGGCCGAGGGCTGCTCCCCGGTCTCGGTGGCCTTCAAGGCCGGTCACGACGTCGTGCGCCCCCAGAAGCCGAACACGATCGCCAAGTCCCTGGCGATCGGGAACCCGGCCGACGGCCCGTACGTGCTGGACATCGCCCGCCGCACCGGCGGCGCCGTGGACGACGTGAACGACGAGCAGATCGTCGACGCGATCAAGCTGCTCGCGCAGACGGAGGGCATCTTCGCGGAGACCGCGGGCGGGGTGACGGTCGGCGTGACGAAGAAGCTGATCGAGGCGGGTCTGCTCGACCCGACGCTGACCACGGTCGTCCTGAACACCGGTGACGGCCTCAAGACGCTCGACGCGGTGGCCGCGACCTCGCAGGCGACCGCGACGATCCGGCCGAGCCTGGACGCGTTCCGCGACGCCGGCCTGGCTACGAGCTGACCACCCGAGACCGAAGGAAGGCACCCACCATGAGCGTCAAGGTCCGCATCCCCACCATTCTCCGCACCTACACGGGCGGCCAGGCCGAGGTACCGGCCGAGGGCGCGATCCTCTCGGAGGTCATCGACTCCCTGGAGAAGAACCACCCGGGCATCGCCGCCCGCGTCCTGGACGACCAGGGCAAGCTCCGCCGCTTCGTGAACGTGTACGTCAACGACGACGACGTGCGCTTCGAGGGCGGCCTGGAAGCGGCCACCCCGGACGGCGCGGGTGTCTCGATCATCCCGGCCGTCGCAGGCGGCTGCTGACTTCGCAGCGTTACCCCTGTTGCCCCCTCCGCGAGAGAAGCGGAGGGGGCAATTCTGCATGGTTAGACGCGGTAGAGTTGGGAAGTCCCCTCCGCTGCCTGTGCCGCCCGCATATGAGAATGCGCCCGGTCGCGATAAGAAGCAGCCAAAGTGTTCGACCCCCTTGCGTCATAAGTGGCCTTTGTCGGGCCCGACTTGCCCAGGAATCTCATGAATTCCCCATAAAGGGGCGATCGGCTGTGCCCAGATTTCTCGTCCGATTGACCTGTTGCAGAGGGCAGTTGGGCAGATACATTCGGCCGCGGTCGACGCGTTCCGGCGCACACACCCTCTCCTGTCGGAGGGTGAGTTCTGACCCGGGCCCGCGAAGTGCGGTCCTGTGCAAGGGCCAGTAATAGGGGAGTTAGGCATGGCTCAGGGCACCGTCAAGTGGTTCAACGCGGAGAAGGGGTACGGCTTCATCGCGGTCGACGGTGGTGCGGATGTTTTCGTCCACTACAGCGCGATCCAGATGGACGGGTACCGCACCCTCGAAGAGGGTCAGCGAGTTGAATTCGAAATCTCGCAGGGCCAGAAGGGGCCGCAGGCGGACATGGTCAAGCTCGCCGTCGGCTGAGCTCGGCGCGGTCGGCCAACGACACTACTCACGCGCGCAGGGCCCGTACCCCCAGGGGTGCGGGCCCTTCGTGCGTCCTGGACCCAGTCGCGCGTCCCGGATCCGGCCCTCGTGTTTGTCCACATCCCGAGGGGGACGCTTGCACTCGCAGGGGTCGAGTGCTAATCATTGGCGTTAGCACTCTCCAGGTGAGAGTGACAGAAACTTGGACCGGGCCGGTGAGGCTCGCAGGTTGTGCGGGGCAAGGAACCGCACAGCCTCTGGCCGTCCGTCGCGGGCGCCTCTCGGTCCGGAGAAATCCACCCCTGTCCGGGAGGACCACTTCACATGGCCAAGATCATCGCGTTCGATGAGGAGGCACGGCGCGGTCTCGAGCGCGGGATGAACCAGCTCGCCGACGCCGTCAAGGTCACCCTCGGCCCCAAGGGCCGTAACGTCGTCCTCGAGAAGAAGTGGGGCGCGCCCACGATCACCAACGATGGTGTTTCCATCGCCAAGGAGATCGAGCTCGAGGACCCGTACGAGAAGATCGGTGCGGAGCTGGTCAAGGAGGTCGCCAAGAAGACGGACGACGTCGCCGGCGACGGTACGACCACCGCCACCGTTCTCGCCCAGGCTCTCGTCCGCGAGGGTCTGCGCAACGTCGCCGCGGGTGCCAACCCGATGGCTCTGAAGCGTGGCATCGAGAAGGCCGTCGAGGCCGTCTCCGCCGCTCTGCTGGAGCAGGCGAAGGACGTGGAGACCAAGGAGCAGATCGCTTCGACCGCCTCCATCTCCGCTGCTGACACCGAGATCGGCGCCAAGATCGCCGAGGCTATGGACAAGGTCGGCAAGGAAGGCGTCATCACCGTCGAGGAGTCCCAGACCTTCGGTCTGGAGCTGGAGCTCACCGAGGGTATGCGCTTCGACAAGGGCTACATCTCGGCGTACTTCGCCACCGACATGGAGCGTATGGAGACGTCGTTCGACGACCCGTACATCCTGATCGTCAACTCCAAGATCAGCAACGTGAAGGACCTCCTTCCGCTGCTCGAGAAGGTCATGCAGTCGGGCAAGCCCCTGCTGATCATCGCGGAGGACGTCGAGGGCGAGGCTCTGTCGACCCTGGTCGTCAACAAGATCCGTGGCACCTTCAAGTCCGTCGCCGTCAAGGCTCCGGGCTTCGGTGACCGCCGCAAGGCCATGCTCGGCGACATCGCCATCCTCACCGGTGGCACCGTCATCTCCGAGGAGGTCGGTCTCAAGCTGGAGAACGCCGGCCTGGACCTGCTCGGCAAGGCCCGCAAGGTCGTCATCACCAAGGACGAGACCACGATCGTCGACGGTTCGGGCGAGAGCGACCAGGTTCAGGGTCGCGTCAAGCAGATCCGTGCCGAGATCGAGAACTCCGACTCGGACTACGACCGCGAGAAGCTCCAGGAGCGCCTCGCGAAGCTGGCCGGCGGCGTGGCCGTCATCAAGGCCGGCGCCGCGACCGAGGTCGAGCTCAAGGAGCGCAAGCACCGCATCGAGGACGCGGTGCGCAACGCCAAGGCCGCCGTCGAGGAGGGCATCGTCGCCGGTGGTGGCGTGGCTCTGCTCCAGGCCACGGCCGTCTTCGAGAAGCTCGACCTGACCGGTGACGAGGCCACGGGCGCCAACGCCGTGAAGCTCGCGCTGGAGGCCCCGCTCAAGCAGATCGCCGTCAACGGTGGTCTCGAGGGTGGAGTCGTCGTCGAGAAGGTGCGCAACCTGCCGATCGGTCACGGCCTCAACGCCGCGACCGGTGAGTACGTCGACATGATCGCCGAGGGCATCATCGACCCGGCGAAGGTCACGCGCTCCGCTCTGCAGAACGCCGCGTCCATCGCCGCGCTCTTCCTCACCACCGAGGCCGTCATCGCCGACAAGCCCGAGAAGGCCGGCGCGGCTGCCCCGGGCGGCATGCCGGGCGGTGACATGGACTTCTGATCCTCTCCGGATCAGTAGCTCCATAGCTGCTCAGCTGTTTCGCAGCGGTACGCAGCATCAGTACGTCGCAAGCTTCGGCCCCCGGGATTCGTCCCGGGGGCCGAAGTCGTTTCGGGAACCCGCCCCTGTTCAGGCCAGGCGGCTGCGCAGCCACCAGACACTGAAGCCGGTCAGCAGCCCGGCGAGCGCGAGGAAGAGCCCGGTCTCGATCCACTGGAAGGTCCAGTAGCGGTCGGCGGGCTGGTAGGCCACCTCCATGTGCAGGTCGGACTTGGTGAGGCACGGCATGAGGTCGTCGGGGCCGCTGTTCAGGCAGGTCTGGCTGCCGGTGGCGACCTGGCCCGCCGAGTCGAGCACCGGGCTTGCGTCGGAGACGACCCAGGCGCCGGACTTGGTGACGGTCATCGTCAGATGGGCGCCGGCACCGGAACCCTTCATCCGGAACAGCCCCGCCTCCCAGCCGGGTCCCGGGGCGCCCGGCTCGCCGTCGGGGCCGATCCGCGACATGGCCAGCGAACTGAGCGCGAGGTCGGTGCGCTCCGGGGACATGAGGTGCGGACGGATCGCGAAGGGCACGAGGATCTGGACCGCGATGAAGACGGCGAGGGTGGCGGCCATGGCGGGCACGGTCCGGCGGATGAGCATGCCGGCGCAGGCCCCCACGACGAAGGCGAACGCGGCGTAGCCGAGGGGCACGATGCCGCGCGAGTCGAACACCAGCGGTGTGAACCGGTCCACGTTGATCCTGTCGAGCGGGCCGGCCGCCCAGGTCACCAGGAGGCTGAGCAACCCGGTGATCGCTACGGCGGTCAGACCGACGGCGGCGAGCTTGACCACGAGCCAGCGGGTGCGGCTGATGGACTGGTTCCAGACGAGCCGGTGGGTGCCGGTCTCCAGCTCGCGGGCGATCAGCGGCGCGCCCCAGAAGATCCCGATGATGCCGGGCACGGCGATCAGCAGCCCCGCGACGAAGTAGAACAGGACGTTGTAATCGGCGCGGATCACGTCCCTGGCCGAATCACAGCCGCTCGTGCAGTTGGCGACGGTGCTGTCGTAGGTGTCGTGCAACTGGACGCCGATGACCACGAGGGCGGCGGCGATCACGGCCAGGGCGGCGAGGGCCACCAGTGTCTGTACGCGGTATTGGCGCCAGGTCAGCCAGATCATCGCTGTGTCTCCAGTACGGGTCGGCGGCCGGGCTCGGCCGAGGCCTGGGCCATGTAGGTGAGGACCAGGTCCTCCAGGCTGAGCGGCTCCAGGGCCCAGGCGGGGTCGTGGATCGCGGTGGCGGCGCGCACGATGAAGGTGCTCTGCCGTTCGGTGTGGGTGGCCTCGATGACCCGCATCCCGTCGGGCAGGCTGTCGGCTTCCCGCCGCGCGGTGGTGAGCCGGAAGTGGGTGGCGAGCAGTTCGTCGACCTCGCCCGAGACCTGGACGCGGGAGGCGACGAGCGAGATCAGGTAGTCGCAGACCCGCTCCAGGTCGGAGACCAGGTGCGAGGAGAGGATGACCGTCGCGCCGTGATCGGCCACGAACTCCATCAGGCTCTGGAGGAACTCGCGCCGGGCCAGCGGGTCCAGCGCGGCGACCGGCTCGTCGAGGATCAGCAGGTCGGGCCGTTTGGCCACCGCGAGGGTCAGGGCCACCTGCGCGCGCTGACCGCCGGACAGCTTGCCGGCCCGCTGGGCGGGGTCCAGGCCCAGCTTCGCGATCCGGCTCTCCGCCAACTGCGCGTCCCAGCCCGGGTTGAGACGGGCGCCGAGGCGCAGGTGGTCGGCGATGGAAAGGCCCGTGTACGTGGGTGTGTCCTGGGCGACGAAGCCGACCTTGGCCAGCTGCTCAGGGCCGGACGCGGGGCGCCCGCCGAGGACCTCGATGGTGCCCGAGGTCGGGGTGAGCAGGCCGCAGGCCAACTGCAACAGGGTTGATTTACCTGCCCCGTTGGGACCGACCAGGCCGACCACCCGCCCGGACGGCACGCTCAGGGTGCAGTCGGTGAGCGCTTGGTGGCGGCCGTACCGCTTGCCGAGCCCTTTGGCTTCCAGAGTGGCGGTCATTTCTCCTCTTCGGGGTGCTGGGGTTCGGGGTGCCGAGGCGTACGGAAGGTGCTCAGGAACAGGGCCTCGATGCTCTCCTCGTTGAGCCCGGCGCCCCGGGCCCTGTCCAGCCAGCGCAGCAACTCCTGCCGCAGCGGCTCGTGCTCGGAGAGCGAGGCGTCGCTGAGGGTCCCGGACACGAACGTGCCCACGCCGGGCTTCTTCGCGACCAGGCCCTCGTACTCGAGCTCGCGGTAGGCCTTGAGCACGGTGTTGGGGTTGATCGCCACCTTGGTCGCGACGTCTTTGACCGTGGGCAGCCGATCCCCTTCGGACAGCAGGCCGAGCCGCAGGGCCTGACGTACCTGGTGGATCAGCTGCATGTAGGGCGCGACACCGGACCGGGCATCGAGGTGAAACTCGATCACTGTCCATCTCTATTCATCTAGGTTCCTAGCACTATAGGACTCTAGATGTGACGAGGGTGTCAAGGAGACGGAGAAGAACGGCGTCCCGTGAGGAGCAGAGGGATCGTCAGGATCGGGAGGAACCAGATCAGGACGATCAGCCGCTGACCGGCCAGCATGTCGAGGTTGGGATGTCCGGCCTGGTTGAGTACGCCGCCCACGGCGGTGGCGGCGGCGAGCACGCCGAGGTGCGTGGGACGCCGGAGCACGGAACAGGCCGCCAGCACCAGCACGATCAGGAGCAGGGGCTCCCGCGTCTGGTGGTCCGCCCAGGCCGGCCAGAACGTTCCTTCCGCGGCGAGGAACCCGGGCCAGGGGTCGGGCACGTCCGGGCGCAGGTAGTGGTGGGTCAGGAGGTCCTGGGCACTGTCGTATCCGGACGGCCACCCCAGTACGTACGTGGTCGACTGCATCGCGACGGCCAGGGCGCCGCACAGCGCGAACAGCCGCAGGGCGGAGTGCGGCGACCGGCCGTGGCGCTTGCGGTACCAGGCGAGTCCGCCGAGGGCTGCGGTGAGGGCGACGGCCAGCAGGAGCGCCTGGGAGTAGCGCGCGAGGAAGGCCACGGCAAGACCACCGGTGACGAGGGCGGTCCCGGCCGTCGGCCGCTCCCGCTCCCCCCTCAAGGCCAGCGTGCAGCCGAGTGCCACGGCCGCCGTGCAGGCCAGGGTGAGCCCGTCGGCCATCGGGAGCATCGCGATCGCCCCGGTGGGCAGCGTCAGATAGAGGATCTGCCCGCACAGCGCAGCCGCCCAGTTGGCACCGGCGGCGCGCAGTGTCGCCAGGACGAAGAGGCTGCCCGCCAGAGCGACGGCCACCCCGGTCAGCCAGACGCCCAGGACGAGGCCGAACACGGCGATGAACGGCACGAGCAGCAGGGGGTATCCGGGGCGCGCCTCATAGATCGCCATGAAGCGGGAGTTGAAGAACGGCCCGGTCATGCCGGAGGTATTGCCGTGCTCCGTCCAGTACACGGTCGACTTGGTCAGCTTGCGCACGCACTCCCGCACCAAGGGTTCACCGGCCTCGTCGGCGCACGTGTAGTCGATGGCCTGAGCGGTGGCCGACGCACGGCTCTCGCCGCTCAGCCGGAGGGCGTACGAGAGGTAGTTCTTGGAGTCGGGGGAATCCCGCCCGGTCAGTGACGTCAGCTGGAACCCGACGAAGGTGGCCATGACGAGCACCGAGCAGATGATTCCGGTGCGGGACATGGTGATGCGTCGGCGCATGTCGCGTCCTCAGGAGGGGAAGATCGGTCGACACGGCCAACGACGGAAACCACGACAGGTGTTGGCCGTACGCAATTGTCCACTGCGTGACGGTTCGCGTTCATGATGGACCCGGGCCCGGCGGATAGTCGGTGAATGGCTGTTCTGCCTGGTCAGAGGCGTCTTGCCAGCCCGTTCGGCCTAGCATTCCGCGCCGTGCGGCCCTGCCGCTCCTAGGGTCGGGTCGAGGCCATTCGGCCAAGGAGGATCCAATGAACTGTCGTACCGCTGTGGCGGGCATAGTCCTGGCCGCGGCTTCCGTCGTTCCTCTCTCCGGCGTCGCGTTCGCGCAGGATCTCGACTGCAGCGACTTCGCCTCCCAGGAGGACGCGCAGGCAGAGTTCAACAGCGACCCGAGCGACCCGAACCGGCTCGACGAGGACCAGGGCCTGGACGACCAGATCGCGTGTGAGTGGCTGCCCAGCCGAGGCAGCGCCGCGACCCCGGAGCCGCTGAGCCCCACCGCGACCCCGGAGCCGCTGAGCCCCACCGCCACCCCGCAGACGGTGAGCCCCACCGCGATGCCGACGCGCGGAGCCCAGGGTGGCATCGGCGGAGCCTCGGGCCCGACCGACCAGGAAACCGGTGTCGGACTCACCTTCGCAGTCGGTGCAGCGGCCGGTGCGATCGGCTACACGGTCATCCGGCGCCGACGCCGTACCTGACACGGATTGAGGCACACGCAGGCCCCGGGAGGACCAAGAACCCGGGGCCTGACGGCCGGATCGGTCAGGGGGTCAGCAGAGGGCCGAACGTCTGCCGTGCCACCTCCAGAGCCTGCCCCTGACCGACGACGCGGCCTGGCACCTGGGGGTGCGTCTTCGCCCAGGTGCGGGCGGAGGCGTCGCCGGTGAAGAAGTTCAGCGCGTCGCAGCACGTCACGGCCGCCGGTCCGCCGCCAGGGCGCTGCCCGACGAACACGACGGCGCCCTTCGGCTCCCAGACCGTTGCCCCGCCCCGGGTGGTGACGGTGACCGCCCCGCCGTTCACCGGGTCCGTTGAGGAGATCAGCACGTTCCGGCCGAGCATCGGGGCGATGCCGAGTGCGTCGATGGCGCACATCGACCACACCTCGGCGCCGCCCTCGATCCGTACCCGATGCCGCGTCGGTACGGCGGAGAAGGGGTAGGCCGCGCGAATGCGTCCCCGCTCGTCCAGAGTCAGGAAGTCCTCGGCGGCGAGCTCGTCCAGCACCTCCCCGGCCGGCCTGCCCGCCTCGGCGGCGACCGGCTCAAGCACGGCGGACTCCGGAGCGGCCCCGTTGGCGGCGAAGTGCCGCAGCACTGCCTGGTGCACCGCGCGCAGTCCCCGCTCGGCGGGCGCCCGCCGCCCCCGGCCGTCCCGGCCGACCACATCGAGCGCATCGGTATCGCAGCAGTCCCCCGGCTCGGCGGCCTGCGGCAGGACCGCGCCCGCGAGCGCCTCGCGCAGGGCGGCCACGCTCGGAGCCCCGGAGACCGCGCCGTCCGCGTCCCGGTACAGGCGGCAGGACACGCTCGGCGACGAGCCATCGGGTGCGAAGGGGTCGATGCCGTCGAACAGGATCGTCGGCGAGCCGGCCATCCCGTAATCCGCGGCCTGAGCCTCGTCGCGTACCTCGATCAGTTCCACGTCCGCCGCCCGGCCGTCCAGCGCGGCGGCGATCCGCTCCTGTACGAGTGGCACGTTCGGGCAGTCGAGGACCGTCAGCACACTGATGCGCATTGCGTGACCTTCCGGCTCGGGGTTCGTGCGACCGACGTTAGACCTTCCAGTGCACTGGAAGGTCAAGGCGTAGCCTGGAGCCATGCGCATCGGGGAACTCGCCACCGCCGGCGGGCCCCTGCGGGCACGTCACCGAACTGATCGGCCGGCACCTCGCCGACATCGAACAGCGCCTGGCCGAACTCCGCAAAACCCGAACCGCGCTGCGGGACCTCGCTCAGCGGGCGGCCCGGACCGACCCGGAGGACTGCGGCGAGGACGGGATCTGCACCATCCTGTCGCCGTACTGACGCCCGCTCTCCCGCGGTGACGTCACCGGTATGTCACCGGTATGTCCGTTCGGACCGGGGTACCAATGCCGCCCGTACGCTGCTCATGCGGCCCCGCACCTCGGTGGCCTGCACCGCGCCGGGCGGTCCGAAGTGCGCGTCCGGTTCGGCGCCTCGGCAGGGCGCGCACCGGCCGCCCAGGAGCGCTTCGGGGCTGCCGGGGGCCCTGCACTCGCTGCATTCCAGGGTGCGCAGGACGGTTCGGTGGACCGGGGTTACCCGTTCGGGTGGCATCTTGTCCCGCAGCCGCCTGCGTACGAGCGACGCGGCGTGGTGGACCGGGGTGGGCAGGCCGGCGGTCAGGGCGTGGAGGAGTTCCGATTCCGTCGCGCCCCGCTCGAACCACTCGCTGACCTGCGGTTCCAGGTCCACGCAGTCCGCCGAGGAGAGCGTCAGGGTGGGCGCGGCCCGGCCCAGCGAGGCCAGCAGGATGAACGCCCTTGAACGGGTGGGCCGTTGCTGTTCCTTCGGTACGTCGCCCCTGATGAAGGCCACCCACCACTCGTCGTCCCGGGCGGTACGGGAGAAGAACGTCCGTGTCACCCAGAGCAGCACCTCATCCGTGGCGACGCACTCGCTGCCCCGGCGCAGATGTCCGGCGTCCTGGAGCCGGTTGAGCGTGGTCCGCACGGCGCACTGCCCGTACGGAAGCTCCTTGGCCAGCGTCTTCACGGAGATGTCGGAGCCGTCGGGAAGCCGGTCGATGTAGCCGGCGATGGCGGCGTCACGGGGCAGCAGGTGCCCGAAGTCGTTGTCGGTGCGGGGGCGTTCGTACGGCGCCGAGCGCTTCCCGTAACCCGGGTTGGCCATCGGGTGCGGGGCGGTGGGCGGGGATACGTGCGGGGCGCAGGGGGCAGCACTAAGCTGGGCGTCAGCCATGGATCGCTCCTAACGATCGTGATGGTTAGACCCCTGCCAGGTGTTCCCGCACCTGCGGGGGTCGTTTTTGTTGTCTGGGACGCACGCTAGAGCGTGATGACCATCCGTGGCAAGCCGGTCACAAGAAGTCAACTCCGCAGGCAGGGTGGGTGGGTGGGACAACTGACCCATCCACCCAATCCTTGTTAAGAGCGCTCGGAACTCGCCCCTTGAGCCCCGGGTGGATTCCGGTGCAGCTCGATCAGTTGTGCCAGGTGGCGGCCCGCGACCGCCAGTGGGCGGGCGTCGCGTGAGACCTGGGCCGCGAGTTCGGCGCCTTCCAGTGTGCTGATCACCGTGGCGGCGAGGTCGTTCGCGTCGTCGTCGGGGATGCCCGTGGCGCGCAGCTTCTCGAAGACGATGGACTGCCAGCGGGCGAACGCCTCTGCCGCGGCCTGCTGGATGTCGGGGAATCGGCCCGCCGTCCCGAGCGCCGTGGCCGTGACCGGGCAGCCGTCGATCCAGTCCGAGTCGCGCAGTCCCTCGGCGAGGCTCCGGGTGCAGGCGATGATCGCCTCGGCCGCGTCGTCCTCGCTGTCGAGGATTTCGCGCAGCAGGTCGGCGAACTCGCGGTCGCCGTGCTGGACCGCCGCGACGGCCAACTGCTGCTTCCCGCCGGGGAAGAAGTGGTAGACGGACCCGAGCGTCGCCTCGGCCTCCTGGGAGATCTGCTTGATCCCGGTGCCGTCGAATCCCTGGCGCTGCATCAGCGTCGAGGTCGCCCGGACGATCCGTTCGCGGGTGCCGATGGCGGGTGTTGCGTCTGCCGGTTTCGTCTTCACCCCTCCAATGTAATGGGTAGAGCGTTCGTTTTAGAACTGTGCTACGTTCCTGACTAGATAGAGCGTTCGTTCTAGGAGGTTCTTGTGGCTCTTGTGTCTCTTGTGGATAAGCACGCAGCGGTGACGGTTGTCGGACTCGGCCCCATGGGCAGGGCGATGGTGGACGCGTTCCTGGACCGGGGTCACCCGGTGACCGTCTGGAACAGGACCGCGAGCAAGGCGGACGACCTGGTGGCGAAGGGGGCCGTCCTGGCGGCCACCGTCGAGGAGGCGCTCGCCGCCGCCGAGCTGGTGGTCCTGAGCCTGACGGACTACGACGCGATGTACGCGATCCTCGAACCGGCCACCGGCGCACTGCCCGGCCGTGTCCTGGTCAACCTCAGCTCGGACACGCCGGACAAGGCCCGGGAGGCGGCGAAATGGGCGGCCGGGCATGGTGCCCAGCACCTCACCGGCGGGGTCCAGGTGTCGCCGGCCGGTATCGGGCGTCCCGACGGATCGACCTTCTACAGCGGTCCGAAGGAGGTCTTCGAGGCGCACCGCGAGACGCTGGAGGTGCTCACCGGCACCGATTACCGAGGCGAGGACCCGGGGCTCGCGGCGCTGTACTACCAGATCCAGATGGACATGTTCTGGACCTCCGCGCTGAGTTGGCTGCACGCGCTGGCGCTGGCGAGGGCCAACGGCATCAGCGCAGCCGAGATCCTGCCGTACGCCTCGGCGACGATGGCCACGATGCCGGACTTCCTGGCGTACTACACGCCACGGATCGACGCGGGGGATCACCGGGGTGAAGTGGACCGGCTGGCCATGGGTGTGGCGAGCGTGGACCACATCGTGCACACGGCGAGGGACTCGGGCATCGACACCGCGCTGCCCGCCGCGGTCCTGAAGCACTTCGAGCGCGGGATGGCGGCCGGCCGGGGCGACGACAGTTTCACCAGCCTGTTCGAAGTGATCAGGAACTCGCAGGCCCGCTGATATGTCAGTCCTGTCGCGTAGCGTGCGAACCGCCCGTCGACGGGCGGTTCGCAGGGCTGACCGGCACTGACAGCGGGGGCGGAACATGAGCGCGGAGCACGTCGTGGGTCTCGTCGGAGTCGTCGTGATCATCGCGGGTGTAGTGGCTGGAGTGGTGATTCTGCGGAGCGGATCCATCCTGCGCCCTGTGGTCTTCCACCCGTTGTGCGACACGTGCGGGCACTCGCGGTCCGTGCACTCCACGGGCAAGTACACCCGATGCCTTCACTACTACGGGTCGGACACCTGGAACAACGACAGCTACGGCAACAGCCAGCAGAAATACGGCCCCCCGTGCAGCTGTCACGAGTTCCGGCCCAAGAGCCCCGCAACAGGCTGATCCGGGCCGTACGGTGCCCGTCAGTATCCGGCGGTGAAGCGGGCGCGGTGGTGCTTGGGGTGTTCGGCCTCGTCGAGGATCGCGATGGCCAAGTCCTCCATCGAGATCGCCGAGTTGCCCTCCGCGTCGACCAGGAGCTCGTCCGTGCCGAGCCGGAAGACGCCGGTGCGGCGGCCCGGTTCCAGGAGGGCGGACGGGCTCAGGTAGGTCCAGTCGACCTCGGTCTCAGCCGTGCGTACGGCGTCGAACTGGGCGTTGGAGGCCATCGCGATGTGCCGCCAGGCGGTGGGTACGTAGGCGGGGTCGTCGATCGCGAGGACGCCCCGGGTGCCGGGCACCGTCAGGCTGCCCGCCCCGCCGACGACGAGCAGCCGGGCGCCGGTGCCCGCGAGGCCGGACAGTAATGCCCGGCTGATAGCGGCGTGCTGGTCCTCGTGGCCGGGGGCGGGGCGGGTGGCGTTGACCACGAGGTCCTGTCCGGCGCTCAGCTCGGCCACCTGCTCCGGGATTCCTGCGTCTCCGGTGCGGTGGGTGGCTGCGGGGTGGAGGGAGGTGAAGCGGGCGGCGTCGCGTACGACGGCGGTGACCTCGTGGCCGCGAGTGACGGCCTCGGTGACGACGCGGCTGCCTACGTTTCCTGCTGCTCCGAAGACGGTGATGCGCATGGGATCTGCTCCTTGAGGGATTGGTGGGGGTGGGGGCTCAGACGGTTCGGGCCGGGCGGAGGTTCTGGCCCACCAGGACGCTCGCGACCACCAGGGCCAGGCCGCCGACCTGCCAGGCGGTCAGCGTCTGTCCGAGGATCAGCAGTCCGGCGAGCGTGGCGACGACCGGGTTCGTCAGGCCGAGGAACGACACGGAGGATGCCGGGAGGCGTTCGATCCCGCGGAACCACAGGGCGTACGCGATCGCCGTGCCGATCACGCCGAGGTAGGCGTAACCCGCGATGTTCGCGCCGGTGAGGTGGTCGGGCAGGCCCTCGGCGGTGAGGGCGATGGGCGCCAGCACCAGCCCGCCGGCGGTCAGCTGCCAGCCGGTGAGGGCGAGCAGCGAGACGCCTTCGGGGCGGCCCCACCGCTTGCTGAGGACGACGGCGAGAGCCATCAGCACGGTGGCCACCAGCATCGCCGTGAGCCCCGCGAGGTCCACCTCGGCACTCCCGCGCAGGACGAGCAGCCCGACGCCCAGGACCCCGACGACTCCGGCGATCAGGGTGCGGCGTGTGGGCCGGACCTTGAGCACACCGGCTCCGAAACCGGCCACCAGCAGCGGCATGATCGCGCTGACCGTCGAGGCGACACCGCCGGGCAGGTGGTAGGCGCCGAAGAACAGCAGCGGGAAGAACGCGCCGAAGTTGAGCAGCCCGAGCACGGACGCCTTCCACCACCAGTCGCCGCGCGGCAGGCGCCGGGTGAGGGCGAGCAGGATGAGCCCGGCGGGCAGAGCGCGCAGTGCGGCGGCGAGCAAGGGGCGGTCGGGCGGCAGGAGTTCGGTGGTCGTGACGTAGGTGGTGCCCCAGGTGGCGGGCCCGATGGCGGCGAGCGCGGCGATGCCGATGGCCGCCTTGGTGGAGGTACGGGGGCCTTGGGCGGCCGGGGTGCGAATGATGGTGGTGGTGGGTGTGGTGGGTGTGGTGGCGGTGATGGACATGCTGCTCCCCCTCGGATTCCCCTCAACGCTGGTATTCTCAACGTTGAGATAAATATGGACCCCAGGTCTGCGAACGTCAAGTATCTGAACGTTGAGAGATCTGGTTCCGGTGAGGGAATGGGAGAGGGAGGAGCGCGGTAATGAGCGAGCGTGAGGCGGAACGGCGGCCCGGGACGGATGCCGATGCCATCGACGAACTGCGCGCCCAGTGGCGCCGCGAACGCCCGGACATGGGCCTCGAAGGGCTGGACGCGATGGCCCTGGTGGGCCGTATCAAGCGGGCCGATCACCTGTTGAGCAAGGGCATGAAGCCGGTCTTCGCCGAACACGGCCTGGAGTTCGCGGAGTTCGACGTGCTCGCCACGCTCCGCCGGGTCGGCGCCCCGCACGAACTCACCGCGGGCGGCCTCCTGAAGTCCGCGATGGTGACCTCCGGCGCGATCACCAACCGCCTCGACAAGCTGGAGCGCAAGGGCCTGATCGAGCGCCTCCCCGACCCGGCCGACCGCAGGGCCATCCGCGTCCGCCTGACGGAGGCGGGCCTCGGCCTGGTCGACCGGGCCGTGGTCGATCACGTGGCGAACGAGGAACGGATGCTGGCGGGCCTGACAGCCGAGGAACGCGTGGCGCTCGACGGGGCGTTGCGGCGGTTGCTGATGTCCCTGGGGGACACGCACCTGGGGTGAGGCGCCCCCCCTCCGGACAGGCCCTAGCGGTGGGCGCCGTGCCGGTGGCGACCCCACAGCGTCACGGCGTGTGGGCGTCGGGGTGGGAGACTGTCCCACTGTCAGGTCGCGACCATGAGCGTGCTGTGAACGAGCGTCCAGGTCTGGCTGGGGTCTGAGCCACATGCCGTGGAGGAGATGTCCTCGTCCTGCGCGGCGAGGCAGAAACCCGTACCGGTGTTGATGACCCGCGAGCGGGTGTGCGGCTTCCACGTCAGGAGGGGGAGGTCCAGGCACTCCCCGAGGGAGACGGCCCCGGCCTCGTCGCTGTGCAGACAGACGCCCCTGCCGACGTTCTCGAACTGGCCGTCGTCGTTCGCCATCCACACCTGGTCGGCGGAGCCGTCGCAGTCGAGCATGGCGAGCTTCGAGCCGTCGGTGTCGAGACAGAGCCGACTCTGGTTGCTCCGGAGGGCGAAGCGGGGGTCCTCCTGGGCGGGGGAGGCGAAGGCCGGGGCGTGGGCCGCCGGCACGAGAAGTGCGGCGGTCAGGACGGCGGTGAGCATGGATACGGACACAGGTGCTTCCTGTTCGTTCGGGGGACGGGCACAAGCGCCGGGGGTACGTGGTGCCCCGTGCCCATCAGCATTCCGTGCCGCAGCCGCGCGCATGCCGGGCACGCGCAACGCCACCTCACCGGGGGGCTCGCGCCGGTCCGGACGCCGCCCATTACCCGACAGGTAATCGACGCTCGTACACCGCGATGCCAAGCTTTGCGTACGAGATCGACCACCCGGCCGGAAGGACACACACCATGCCCGCCTACGTCATTGGCCGCTTGCAGGACGCCGCCATGCACCCGGAGATCGCGGATTACATCGAGCGCATCCCCGGCACGTTCGAGCCGTACGGCGGGCGCTTCCTCGTGCACGTCACACCGCACGAGGTGCTGGAAGGCAGTTGGACCGGGGGCATCGTGATGATCGGCTTCCCCGGGATCGCGGAGGCGCGGGCCTGGTGGGACTCACCCGCGTACCAGGAGATCGCACCGCTGCGCTCGCGGCACATCGACGGCGACATCATCCTGATCGAAGGCGTCCCCGAGGGCTACGACGCGACGCTCACGGCGAAGGCGGCGCGGGAGTCCCTGCCCGCCGAGTAACGCTGCCAGGGCGCCTGGCTAGGATTCCCGCCCATGGACAGCATGGGCGGGGACTCTTCTCGGCGGGACACGGATCGCGGCACGACCGTGGAGTTCGTCTACCGGCCCACGGCCGCGGACTTCGAGGAGGCGCTCCGCGCCCGAGCGCGGCGTACGCCGGCGGGGCGGGTCGAGGCGTTGCTGGTGCCACTGGTGGCGGCAGTCGCCGCGGTCGTCGTCGGGGTGCTGCGGGAAGCGCCGCTGATCGCCTGGATCATCACGCTGGTGTTCTCGGTGGGCATCGGGGCCTGGGGCATCGTATGGATGCTGCGCTTCATGGCCCGCCGGATGTTCAGCATCGTGGAGCCGTACGGGCAGTGCCGCACGGTGGCCGATGAGAACGGCGCGGTCAGCACCGGCGAGCGGGCGTCCTCCAGTGCGGACTGGTCGGTGTTCCGGGAGTACCTGGAGACGCCCGGCCTGTTCGTGCTGGTGGGCGGCGACCGCGCGGCCGGGATCGCGGTGATGCCGAAGCGGGGCGCCCAGGACCCGGCGGACGTGGACCGGCTCCGGGCGATCCTGGACCGGAACCTGAAGCGGCTCTAGACGCGAGCGCGTGCTAGTTGGCCGGCGTGGGATCGGCGATCTCGGCGTGGCCCATGACCAAGCTCACGCCTGTCAGTCGACCGCGCACCTCGCCGCCAGCGGTCGCCAGTTGGCCTTTGCCCTCTTCCATGCGCAACTCGCTGCCGGAGGCCCCCAGATCGAGCAGCCAGCCCCCGAGAGACAGGCCAGAGGTGGCGTGGAGTGCGGCGCTCGGGGTGTGCAGTTCAAGGTGCGTGGCGAAATGGAGCTCGGCGGGATACCTGACGCGGCTCAGGCTGTCCTCGTCGCCATCGCCGAGCGAGCCGCCGGAGTGCTGTGTCGAGCTGACCTTGAGTTCGACGCGGCCACCCAGCTCGGCACAGTCACCGACGAGGGACAAGCGCGACAGCTGGGCCACTGCACCGGGGCCGAGGTCGTGCTTCTCGGGGCCGAACAGCAGGATCTCCGCGCCGGCCGCCTCGCGGTAGTCGCCTGTCACGCCGACGTGCACAGTCCTGCCGCCCAGTTCCATGTCCAGAGTCCCCTCCAGTGAGACGCGCATGCTTCCGCAGGTGGGCATGCGGAAAGCACCGGAATGAGTGACCGCGATCATGCCGGTGATCCAATCGTTGCCGCACCGCATACAACCGCGTGCAGCCCTCGCCTGTCCCACAGTCAGCCGCGAGGACGAACCTCCGGCCGGTGCGCCTACGCGCCGGTCCAGGCTGCAGGGGAAAGGGCGGACTCCAGGATGAGGAAGACGATGTGGAGAGCGGTGGTGGCCGGTGGGGCCGCGGCCGTGTTCACAGGGGTCGCGGCGGTGCCGGCCGGGGCGTCGGAGGGCGGGGTCGCCTTCACCCGGGTCGCGGTGAACGGCGGGAAGCCGATCGTGGTCGGGGTCCAGGAGGAGGTCGTGGTGCATGCGTCCTTCCGGATGACGACCACGCTCAAGTACGACTTCGGGCCGAAGGTGTACCCCTACCGAGGGAGGCTCGACACGGGGGACACCATGCACAGCGCCATCATGGGCAGCGACTGCAAGGTCGTGGACAAGGCGAACGGAATCTGCGACTTCGACGAATGGCTGTACATCGACCCGCGGCACGTCGACTTCGGCAACGAGGACGCCGGTACCTGGGGAACCGCCGCGCGGGTGTTTCTCGCCGGTGACGCCTGGGACACCGACGACGAGAACCTCCCGGTGCAGGTCAAGCGAGCCACCCGCGTCACTGTCAACGCCTCGCCGGAGCCGGTCGCGAAAGGGAAGACGATCACCGTGACCGGGCGGGTGACACGGGCGAACTGGGACACCCACACGTACCAGGGGTACGCGGGCCGCTCGGTGAGCCTGCAGTTCAAGGCGGCGGGCGCCTCCTCGTACACGACGGTCAAGAAGGCGATCTCGAACAGTACGGGGGCGCTCAAGACCACGGTGACGGCCACCAGGTCGGGGACATGGCGGTGGACGTACTACGGGAACACCACCTCCGGGGCGAAGTCGTCGACCGGGGACAACGTCGTCGTGGGATAGGCGACGCGCGGACGTCGGCCCTTGGACGCGTGAGGGGTGCAGGGCGGGGGACGCCGCCCTGCACCCCTCAGTCTTCCGCGCTGGTCAGCCGTGCTTGAGGTCGCTCACGAACGTCGTCCAGACGGCGGTCCGGAACACGAGCGCCGGGCCGTCGGTCACCTTGGAGTCGCGGACGGGGACGACTTCGGGGAGTCCGTCGAGGACTTCGAGGCAGTTGCCACCGCTGCCGTCGCTGTACGAGGACTTGTGCCAAGTTGCCGTCGACAGGTCGTAGTCAGAGCTGCTGATCTTCATGGTCGTAATCCTCCGCCACCGACTCGATCAAGGCCAGGGACGCATCTCGTGAGATTGCGCTGGCCGTCAGTAGATCGTAGGTCAGTTCGTACTTGCTGACCGTGAGCGGATCGTCCAGGAGTTGCCCCGAACCGAGGCCGTCCAGGTAGGCGAGTGGCGGCGCATCTGTGAACGCCATCAGCTTGAGGCCGCCACCCATGGCTGCGTGACCACCCTCGGAGAAGGGGAGCACCTGCGCGATGATGCGGTGTTGCCTGATCAGCGTGGCGATGTGGCGCAGCGCATCCGCCATCACTACCGGTCCGCCCACCACTCGACGTAGAACCGCCTCGTCCAGAACCACCCACAACAGGGGCTTCGTTGGATCGGCGAGGAGCTGCGCCCGTTCCAGCCGCGCCGTCACCAGCTCGTCGATCACGCTCTCGATGGCCGTCGGCTGATACGCCCGGAACACCGCCCGTGCGTACGTCTCCGTTTGCAGGAGCCCCGGGATCAGCAAGGACGCGTACTCCTTGATGGCCGTCGCGCGGGCCTCCGCATCCGCTGCCTCGGCGAAGTGCTCCGGGTACTTGGACTTCTTCAGCGCCGCACAGTTCCGGACGAAGAAGCCGTCCGTTCCCAGGAGTTCGTCGAACTTCTCCGCCTGGTCCAGCTGCATCCTCCGTACCCCTATCTCCAGCTGCCCGATGAACGAGCCGCTGACGAAGAGCGGGGCTCCGAGTTCGTCCTGCGAGAGCCCCGCCTGCTCCCTCCGGTGACGGAGTTCCGCACCCAGCAGGGCGCGGGGCGAGGAGGACGGGTCGAGTTTCCGGGGACCTGGCATGACAACTCCCTGTGGCACACGTGCGGTTGTTGGAACTGCGCCTCTTCCAGGCTAGCCGCGCGTTGGACACGCTGTGTAGGCATTCCCACTACTCAGCGTGGAAGGTGGAACGGCATGACAGCGACGGAGCGGCGCCGGGCGGCGGCGGGCAGGGTGCGGATGGCGGAGGATGCCGTGGCGCGACTGCGGCAGGGGCTCGCGGAGGTCGGGGTGAAGCTGCCTTCGCTGCGGATCGACCCCGTGTCGTGTGCGGGGAACGAGCCGTCGCCGCTGGTCGACCTCGGTTGCTGCAACCTCGATACGGCGCAGCGGCTGAGCGAGGTCCTGGAGGAGAAGCAGGGCGAGAGGGCGGCCGGTCATGACGGGTGAGGTGCTCGAACCGTGTACGCCGGAGCCGGGATCGTTCGCCGTGGATGCCAGGGACGGGCGGGTGGGACGGGTGATGGGGCGCGTCGGACCGTACGTACAGCTGCGGCCCCCCGGTGGTGGCGCGGAGTGGGACTGCCCGCCGGACGCCGTCCGGCCGGCGCCGCCGGGGCTGGTGCTACGGGCGCGGGTGAGGGAGATCAACCGGGAGGGGCAGCTGCCGCGGTGAGGGCAACTGTCAGTGGCGGGTGGGAGGGTGAGGTATGGGACTTTCGATCCATTTCAGCTGTGACGAGGGCTCCGGGCTGTGGACGGCGGTGGGTGATGACGGCACGCGGACGGCGGCGGTGACCGCGGAGACGTATGACGAGGCGGGGGCTCTGGTGCAGGAAGCGTTCGGGTTGGCCGCTCACAGGCGGCCGTCGCCGCCCCCGCCGGGCCGGCACCGCTTCACCCTCATCCACTGTCCGGTGGGGGAGTACCCCAGAGCCGACGATTCCCGCTACGACGGGATCAGGGCGCAGCCGCCGGAGGGCTGTGCGGTCGAGGACGTGGGCGAGTACTTCGGGCTCAGGTGCGAGAGGGCGGGGGAGACGCTGCTCGCCGCGGTCGCCGAAGTGTGCGCCGAGATCCGGGCCGAGCACGGGGTGCTGATGACGGACCTCGGGATCGAGAAGCTCTGGGAGTGGTCGGCCGACGGCACCGACGGATGGGGTGCGGAGATCGTGGGCCAGCTGCTCCTGATGGCGGCGGAACGCGGGCCCCGGCTGGGTTACAGCGTGGATGACCTGGTGCGGTTCCTGCGGACCGCCGCAGGGGAGTGAGTCGCAGCCCGGGCGCCTTTATGTACACTCGGGAGGAGTGATATGAGCCACGGATGTACAGATGTGGAGACGTTCATGTCCCTCACGCACATCGATATCGACGACGAAGCGCTGGCTACGGCGAAGCGCCTGGGCGGGCATCGGACGAAGACGGCCGCTGTTGCGAAGGCGCTGGAGGAGTACAACAAGCGCCTGGCCCGAGCCGAGGCGTACGACAGGTACTTCGATCTCGCCCAGGCGTGGGACGTCGAGGGGGCAGAGGCGGCGCACCGGGCTGAGAAGGACGTCCGGTCGGAGTGAGCCGCTACCTTCTGGACTCGACAGCGCTCTGGCGCATGCTCCGGGACAAAGAGCTCTACGCCGCCTGGCGATCGACCGTCGTGGATGGTGACGTCCGCTCGTGCTACCCGCAACGGGCGGACTTCCTTCGCTCGGCGCGGGGGCTTCAGGAGTACGAGACGTACAGCGCGATGCTTGACGAACTCTACGAAGACGTAGCCGTGCCGAAGAGTGCGGCCCAGTGGATCAGAGGCCTGCAACGGCGTGCCGCCGAGCGAGGTACGCACCAGGCGCTATCGGTGGTCGACCTGCAGATTTGCGCCACCGCAGCTCATCACGGGCTTGTTGTTCTGCACAACGACAACGATTTCGTGACCGCTGGACGATTCGCGGTGGAGCTTCGCCAGCGTGACGTTCACGCGGGCCCCGTCTGAGAGGTGGCCCGCGTGCACGCAGCGGCACCGGACAGAGATCAGACGATTTCCTGGACCGCCCGGTACGCCTGGTTCCACGCCGCGTGGGTGTAACCGAACGCCTCCGCGTCCGAGTTGGCGATCGCGATGCGGCCCAGCGGGCGGCGGGCGAGCGCGTACGGGCGCTCGGACTCGGGCAGATAGAGCGACGGGTCGTCGAGCGAGGTGTACTCGTACGCGTAGCCGTGCGCCCACCGGTTGACGGTGATCGCTTCGATGTCGCGGCCGGGGTCGAAGCCGTGGTCGCCGAGGGAGCGCAGCATCGCGTCGCGGATCTCGCGCTCGAAGTCCTCGAAGGCCGTGGCCATCAGCTGGCCGCGTCCGGCCTTGTACTGGGCGCGGATGGGCAGGCCGGGCTTGCAGGGGGTCTTGGAGAGCGTGACGACGGTCGGTTTCGCCGGGTCGTGCGGCAGCTCGTACCCGCCGATCCTGCTGACCGGGGAGAGCCCGAAGCTGTTCCAGTACATCGACGGCGTACTCACCCGGCTCACCCCGGCGGCGGCGAACGGCCGCCAGTCGCGCAGGGCGACGCGGGCGTAGATCAGCGGGACCTTGACGCCGTAGCGCATGGCGGCCTGCTGCTCGGCGGGCAGGCCCTGGACGACGTACGAGGCCACGGAGTTCCAGCAGGCCATGATCACGTTGCGGCCGGTCACCCGGTAGCTGCGGCCCTCGTGGGCGTACGAGACGGTGACGCGGCGGGCTTGGGACGGGGTGCCGTCGTGGCGGACGTCGAAGGCGGTGGAGCGCAGGCGGATGCGGGTCGGTGACTTCTCGCGGTCGAGGCGGTCGTAGCGGGCCTTGGCGGTGACGATGCTCCGCCAGTCGTGGGTGCGGGTGCGGGTGCCGGTGCCGTGGAAGGAGTCGGGGACGAGGCGGTCGACCAGCATTCGGGCTAGGGAGGCGTTGCCGTCGGGGAAGTAGAAATCGCCGTCGTCCTCGGTCGCGGCGAGGCCCATGAGCGGGGTCTTTCCGGCGCCCGGCCAGGGGGCGTCGGTCAGGCCGAGGCCGCCGAAGCCCGGCTGTCCGGTCGCCCAGCAGTCGGCGGCCGGGACGCGGTCGGCGTCCACGCCCCAGAGGGAGTTGGTGCCGCGCCGCACGTAGTCGTACGCCTCGTCGCCGAGGCCGACCTTGTCGCGCAGATAGCGCTCGTACGGGAGCTTGGCGAGGATGGCCTTCTTCTGGGCGTCGCCGAGCCCCGGGTAGAAGTCCTCGGTGGTGGTGTAAAGGCGGACGAGGTCGGCGCGGCCCCGCTCGGACATGGGCAGGCGGGCGGCGTAAGCGGCTGTCGATTCACCGGACTTGCGGACGACGAGCTGGTCCTTGCCCCACCGTTCCTCGTTGAAGAACGTCGACGAGGTCAGCTTGTACGGGGCGTAGGCGTCGTCCAGGATCGTCGCTTCCAGCGCCTTGAGGTCGACGCCGAGGTCCTTGGTGAGCAGGTCGTGGGCGGCGGGTGTCCAGGTGCTCGGGGTGTCCATGTTGACGGTGCCGCCGTTGGAGAGCATGGTGCGCCCGCGGACCTGGAACTCGTTACGGGCGGCGTGGCCGCCGAAGTCGTGCTGGGCCTCCAGGATCAGGATGCGGGCGCGGGGCCCCATGGCCTTGCGGTAGAAGTACGCGGCGGCGAGACCGCTGAGCCCGCCGCCGACCACGACGAGGTCGTACGTCTCGCCGGTCTCACGGACCTGGCCGGGCTGGAAACTGCCGTCGCGCACCGCGTGTCCGACGCCCCGGGCGGTGGTGTCCTGCCCGACCGTGCCGTTCTCGCGGGGCGGGTAGGCGGCGTGGCCGTGGGCGTTGCCGGGCGTGGCCGCCGCCGTGCCGGTCATCCCGGGCAGGGCGGTGGCTGCTGCCAGGCCGGCCGCGCCGACGGCCATCCCGTCGAGGAAGTCCCTGCGGGTGATCTGTCTGTGCATGCCGAGCTCGCGGTCGAGGAACTTCGCCATCAAGGGCTCCTTGAATCTTGCACGAACAAGCCAATTGCCCCGGATTCTGCGCCTGGTTCATCTGTTTGGCAACGACTTCGGAGCAACGGGCAACACAGACAACGGATTTCGTTGAATCGGGAGGGTTTTGCTACGGGGGGCTGAACGCGGACGCGGACACACGAGCGGCGGGGCCGGCCCTTCTTCAGGGCC
>NZ_JBSHFH010000050.1:0-30170 GCF_053617235.1 Streptomyces sp. NPDC055749
GCTCCCGGCCGCTCCCCGCCGACCACCTACTTCTGCCCCGGGGGGCGCCCCCCGGGGTGCACCTGCGGCGGGGCCGGGGGCGCGGCGCGGCCCCCCCCCCCCGGGGGGCGCCGGCCCCCGCGCCGCAGGTGATTCCGCGCGCCTCGTCGCTGCGCGTCACAGCCCGAGCATGAGCACAAGCCCGGAGACCAGGGCGAAGACGAGCACGAACAGGCGCATTCTGCGCGCGTCCAGCCGGTGGTGCACCAGACGGCTCAGCCACGCGCCCGCGGCGATCGCCGGCAACAGCGCCACTGCGAGCCCCAGGTCTCCGGCTTGGCCCTCCCCCGTCGCGAACAGCAGGACCAGCGACGCCACTTCGCCGACGAGGAAGCAGGCCGCGACGGTCGAGCGCAGCTCCGCGGGCGGACGGTGCTGGTAGACGAGCGCGAGCGGAGGTCCGCCGACGCCGGTCGCGGTCTCCGTCAGCCCGGTCACGGCGCCCGCGCCGACGTAGGCCAGCCGACCGGGCGTGAAGGCCGGTGCGGCGAGACTCACGACCGCGGCCAGCACGGTGGCGATGCCCACGAACAGGCCGATGCTGCGGTCCGGGATCAGCAGGAGCAGCACAAGACCTGCGGGCGTGGCGGCGAGCCGTGCCCCGGTGATCCAGCCCGCACCGCGCAGGTCGATCGAGGCGCGTTCGCGCCAGGCGACGTACACGTTGAGCGGAATCATGGCCGCCAGGACGAATACCGGGAGCAGGCCGGGATCGAGGATCCCGGCCACGGGCGCGACGATCAGGGCGAAGCCGAGACCGCTGCTGCCCTGGACGAACGCGGCGACGGCCACCGTGGCGGCGAGGACCGCGAGTGCTTCTGTACTCACTGTCCGGTGCTCCGCTGCCGTGCCACCGTGGAAGTGGGGTGTGCGCGTGTGATGGGCGCCCTTTCGACGGTGGTACGGGCCAGTTCGGCTGCCTGCCGGACGAGTGCGGGGCCGTCCCAGCCGGTGGGAAGGCCGCACCACATCCGCATCCGCCCGGCGACGAACACGGCGGTGATCTGGTCGCGGTTGCCCCGGCGTACCAGCTCCCAGGGCAGGTCCCAGGAGAGCGCGAACTCGGGGGTGTTGACGTCGACGAGAAGGAAGTCGGCGGCCAGTCCCTCCGCGACGGTGCCGGTGCGCGCACCGAGGCCGACCGCGTCGGCGCCACCGGCGGTGGCGTGCTCCAGCCAGGTCCAGCCTGCGCCGCACGACGAGTCTCCGGTCGCCAGCCCGTAGGCGAGCCGCTGGGCGAACTCGGCCGCGTCCGCGAGCCGGAATCCGTCGCCCCGGGTGCCGTCGGTGCCGAGCCCGAAGCGGATGCCCCGCTCGGCCATCGCGGTGGCCGGGGCGACGGCATTGCCCTTCCAGGCGCTGGCCACGGGGTTGTAGCTGACGGCGGTCCCGGTGTCGGCGAGCAGGGTCAGCTCGCGGGGAGTGAGCAGAGTGGCGTGCGCGGCGAGCAGTTGCGGGCCGAGCGCGCCGATCCGGTGCAGATATTCGAGCGGGCGCAGTCCGTGCCGTACGAGGGAGCGCTCGACGCCGGCCAGGTGCTCGTTGACGTGGATCTGCACGGTCGCCCCGGCTTCCGCGGCGAGACGAGCGGTGCGGTGAAGGGTCGTGGGGGTGGCTGCCTCGGGGATCGAGACGGCGAGGGAGGGATGGATCAGTGGATCGCCCTCGTACCGGGCGAGGTGCTTCTCGGCGCTTTCGAGAACGGCGGCGGCAGTTGTGCTGTCCTCGGCAGCGGCTGCGGCGTCGTTGGGGACGTCATTGCACACGAGTCCGAGTACGCAGCGGATTCCGGCGTCGCGAGCAGCCGACGCGACGACGTCGACGTCCACATCGGCGCGCGTACCGGCGTCGGTGACGGTGGTGAAGCCACCGCGCAGGGCCTCCAGTGCCGCCAGTTTGGCCGCCACGTAAGCCGATTCCTCATCCAGCGTGTTCTCCAGCGGGACCCAGACCCGGCGGAATATCTCCGACGGCTCCCCGAAGGCGAGCGCGGACCCGAAGCTCTGGGTCAGATGATGGTGGGCGTCGACGAAGCCGGGCATCAGGAGATGGCCGGGCAGCCGTACGACATCGAGGTGCGGATGCGTGCGCGCCAGTTCCTCGCTGGGTCCGACGGCAAGGAAGGAGCCGTCGGCGACGACGACCGCGTATCCGTCGGTGGGTCCTTCCGGCAGCAGCACGGCGTCGGGTACGAGGAGGAGCGGGCCCGGAGTGTCCAGGGCGTCGCGGGTAAGCTGGTTCATCGGTCGCTTTCCGTGCGTGCGGTGGTCAGCCGGGCGGCGATGCGCGGCCTGACATGGTGAAAGAGGATGTTGAGTACGGCGGCGACGAACGCGCCGACGGCGACGCCGCTTTCGAGGAGGATGCGGATGTTCGGCGGGAAGCCGGCGTACACACCGGGAATGAGAATCGGCAGCAGTCCGAGCGCGAGGGCGACGGCGCAGATGAACGTGCTGGTGTGCTTGTCGAGGTCCGAACGGCCGAGCATCTGCACGCCGAGCACGGTGATGACCGCGAAGACGACCATGGCCGTGCCGCCCACCACGGCGGACGGGACGACGCTGATCGCGCGCGTCACCGGAGCGAGGAACCCGATGACCACGAGGACCACACCGGCGGCGGCGGTGACGAATCGGCTGCGGACGCCGGTGACGCGGACGATCCCGATGTTCTCTCCGCTCGTCACCATCAACGGCAGTCCGAAGAATCCGCCGACGAGGGAGGTCAGCGCGTCACCGCGGATGGTCTTGGGGACATCGGTACGCGTGTCGATCTCCTTGCCGACCGCCTCGGCGTTGATGACCGTCTGGCCGGTGGCCTCCGCCATGGAGGCCAGGCTGTAGAGCATCAGCGGCAGTGCGGCGATCAGACTGAACTGGGGTGAGCCGAACGGCATCAGCTGCGGCAGGTTGATCAGATCGCCTTCGGCGGCACGGCCGAAGTCGATGCTGCCGAGGAACCCGGCCAGGACCGTGCCCGCGACCAGGCCGAGCATGACGGCGAGTTGCCGCAGGATTCCGGTGAACAGCAGATAGAAGACGACGGTGAAGCCGATCGTCGCCATGCCGAGCGCGAGGTTCGTCGGGTCGGCGAATCCCGGCTCACCGGGCCGGCCGGTGACGAGGACCGCGCCGACCTTCACGAGGTTGACACCGACGATGACGATCATCGTGCCGATGACCAGGGCCGGGAAGAACGCGAGCAGCCTGGAGAAGACCGGCAGGACGACGAAGTAGAACGCGGCGGTGAGAATGACCGCGCCGGTGGCGGTACGGAGACCGTGCTGCTCGGCGATGGCTATGAACAGGATGAGCGGCGCACCGCCCGGCAGCATCATGAACGGCAGCCGGGGCCCGAACTTCCACGGCCCGAGCGACTGGATCAGCGACCCGATGCCGGAGAGCACGAACGCCGCGGAGAGCAGATTGACGGTCAGCCCGGGGTCGAGGCGGAGCGTGGCGCTCATCAGGAAGATCGCCGAGATGGGTGTAGCCGCCATGACAAGGACGTGCTGGAGCCCGAAGAGGATGATCCGCCCGAGGGGGCGGGACTCGTCGACGGGGTGGACGGCAGGGTGCTGATCGGCGCCTGATGGGGCGGGCTCCGGCCTCGGTGGTTGTTCCGTACCGGGCGGGGACTGGCGTTGACTGGACACGTTGGAGCTCCATTCGGGCGTACGGCACGCTCGGACATCAGCCGCGATCCAGCCCTTGAACGGAGGGCCAAATCGATTTGGCCAAATCGATTTGGCCGTCAGTATGTGAGGCCGCGCCGTAGGCGTCAAGAGGTTCCGCGCAAGGTGGCGCACCGCACGGGCGCAAGTGCGCCGTGAACGCTGCGCCCTCCACGCGGCCATGTGCCCTACAGTCCCACCGAGCGACTCACCAGCCCAGCTGTGGAACCTATGGCTGGATGGGCTCAGACATGCAGGGTGGGCCGGTAGACGAGCTCTTGGATATGGCCGTCCAGGGTCCGGCACTCGATCAGTTCGAGGTCGAAGTCGTCCCCGCCCCGGAAGATCGGGTCAAGCCCGGTCCGACCCGTAATCACGGGGAAGAGCGTCACCTGGACGCGGTCGACCAGACCGGCGGCCATCAGCGCCCGGTTCATCGACAGACTGCCGTGCGAGCGCAACGGCACCTGGGACTCCTCTTTGAGCCGGGCGACGACGTCGACGGCGTCGCCGCTCGCGATGTTCGCATCCGGCCAGTCGAGGGATCCTTCCAGAGTGGTCGACACCACCGTTGCCGGCAGGTTCCTCATGCGTGTGACCCACGGGTCACGCACGTCGGACTCCTCGGTGCTCTCGGCCAGCATCCGCGCGAACGCCCGATATGTGTTGGCCCCGAAGACCATCCGCTGCTCCTCGCCGTACAGGGCGAGGCGGTGGTCGAGGAGCTCGGGGCCTTGTTTGCCCCAGTATCCGGTCCAGTTGCCCCCGGCGGCGCCGAAGCCGTCGAGGCTGGAAAAGACGTCGAATGTGTAAGTGGCGGTCATGATGCTCTCCTCAAGTGCGGTTGATCGCGCTTTGGGGATACAGACTGGAATCCGCGGCGGAACTCATCGTGACCCATATCCACTGACAGCTCGTGCACGGCCACGCCGTGCCATCCGGACCGGGGAGGTCAGAGGCCGACGATCGTCCATTCCTGACCGGCCGAGCCGTCAGCCGGCAGTTGGACGATCCTGGCGCCGTCGCCCGTCGAGCCGTTCTCCACGGCCGCACGCAGACCGCTGGACACGTTGACCAAGTGGTAGCGGCCCCCTGCCCCGGCGGGCACGAGCGTCCACCACTGGTTGGGGGCGTCCGTGTCCGTCCACTGGTCCAGGGGCTGACCGTGGGTCGTGGACGCGCCCGGGTTGTCGAGGATCTTGCCGCTGTGCAGGTTGGACAGGCGGAAGGATCCGTCGTGGTTCGGCAGCAGTCGCCACTGCTGGTTGGCGCCGCCCGACCAGGGCCACTGGATCACCGGGGCTCCGTTGCCGGTCGATTCGTCCGCCACGTCGAGGGCCTTGCCGCTGGCGCGGTTGATCACGCGGTAGGTCCCGGTGAGCATCCCGACGGTGATCTGGGTGCGGACCCCCGCGGTGAGGGACAGCTCCCTGGCGTGGCCCCCCAGCGGGGAGGAGCCCACAGCGGCCGTGGTGGACAGCGACGTGATGCCGCGACGGCAGACGAACGTGACGGTCTGGGTGAGGTCCGAGACAAGAGTGACGGTGGCGGTGCGGGCCGCGGTGTCCCAGGTGAGACTCTCGACGAGGACGCGGTTTCGGCCCCGTACACCGCGGATCGTCCCCCGGGCCAGCTGCTCGGGCAGAGCGGGGAGGATCTCCAGGAGACCCGGCCGGGTGCAGATCAAGGACTCGGCGATGATCGCGGGCAGTGCGTTGGCGGCGTCGGTGTTGTAGATGTGCAGGTCGGGATTGTGCGAGGTCACCAGCGAGCGCCACACCATGTTGCTGCCGAGGACCTTCCGGATGTTGTCGTAAACACCCGCGCCGTCCTTCAGCCGGCTCCAGGCCAGCGCGCGGTGAAGGCTGCCGTGAGCGGAGAGGTTCTCGTCGCCGCGCAGCCTGAGCGCCTTCCGTGCTGAGAGCACCAGGCCGGGCTTCTGCTCGGGGTTGATCTCGTGCAGAGGCCAGGCGCCGTACAGGTGCTGCACGTGCCGGTGGTTGTAGCGGTCGTTCAGGCCGGGCCAGGACCATTCGGCCAGGGCGCCGTCGCTGTTGACGGTGTAGTCGGGCAGCCTGGTCAGCAGAGCCGTCCAGCGTGCCACGCCCTGACCGGCGCCCTGCTCCACATTCAGCAGGTTCGCTGCGTCGACAGCGGCCTGCAGGGCATGACGTCCGGCCATGATGTCGCCGGTGGCGTTGACGGAGAGCATCTGACCGGTGTTGGACGGCGAGTTCTCCATGGAGAACGACGGAACGAAGACCACCCTGCCGTCGGAGTCGGTCCGGGTGAGGAAGTCCTCGTAGAACAGGGCGAGTTCCATCAGGGCCGGGCCGAGCCTGTCCCGGAGAAATGCCGCGTCGCCGGTCACCTGGTAATGCTCAAGGAGCGGGTACAGCAGCCAGTCGGCTCCGCCGGTCCAGCACTGGCCGGGGAAGTCCGTGTTGTTGAAGTGGAGCATGTGGCCGTGTTCACCGTCGGTACGGGACGGCGCGAGGAATCCCCGAGTGCCGTACAGATTGGCGGCGTTCCTCCGCCAGTCGTCGAGCTGGCCCAGGATCAGGTCGAAGTACCCCTGCATGGCGTTGCCGTGGCTCAGGATGTTGCCGCCGGCGACCTGGAGATTGATGTTGGCGTCGGTGGTGAAGTCGTCGGCCCAGGCGCCGTTCCAGCTGCCGGCCCAGATGCCTGTCAGGCGTGGGGGCAGTACGCCGCTGGAGCTGACGAACAGGTACCGCCCGGAGTCGTACATCCGCTCCAGCAGCGCGAGGTCGACAACCGACCGGTTGTTGTTCTGCCGTGCGGTCAGCTCGGATGTGGACAGTTGCCGGTCGGCCGTGGAGACGCCGAGGTCCAGGCTCGAACCGTCGAACATGGCCTGGTGCAGCGGCGAGTGCCGCCCCAGAAGTGCGGCGTAGTCGGTGGGGAGCGCGGCCAGTGCGGAGTGCAGCGGCTTGGCGTTCCACTCGCCGGCCTTCTCGTACCGGCCCAGCTTGGTGAGCAGGAGCACCCTGGCCGCGCGGGAGACGACAAGCGTGCCGCCGCTGACCGACACCGAGGCCCGGCTGCCGGTGACCACGACCCGGGTGACGCCCTCGTATCCGTACGCCCCCTGGCCGGACGGGTACGTGCCGCGCAGGTTGAGGTATCCCTGCCCTCCCGAGACGGTGGCGATCGTGGTGAAGGCAAGGTCGCCGGGCACGCCTTCGAGCCCGGTGTTCACCTTGAGTGTGGTGTCGACGGTCCGGCCGGCGGCGGGGAACAGTTCGTGCACCACCACCTTGTCGGCCCGGGAGACGAACGCGCGCCGCTTCCAGATGCCGGCGCTGTCGGTCCAGTTGTGAGTGACCTCGCCGGTGCGGAAGTCGGTGATCCTGGCGTAGTCGTCGGAGGTCGTCGCACCCGGCGTGCTGAGCTGCAGCTCGTACCCGGGGTGGAAGGTCTGGGTCCAGCGAAGGGACCAGCCGTCGGCGAAGGTCCCGGCGGCGCCCCAGTAGTCGCCTGCCAGAGTCTTGTCCCGCACCGAGTCCAGACGGTCGGCGAGGACGGGAGGTGTCACGTCGCGGGTGGCGTTGGGCAGCACGAAGCGGTGGTGGTTGAGGACGACCTTCTCCAGGGTCGGTTGCCCGTGGAGCACCGCCCCGTACTCGCCGTTGCCGGTGACGAAGCCGTCGGTCCACGACGACGCCGGAACGGTGTCGTACATGCCTCGCTGATCCAGCGTCACCTGGGGCGGAACGGCGGCTGCGGCCTGCGTCGACAGGATGCCGCCGGGCAGCACCACCGCACCGGCGGTGACAGCAGCCGCGGCGAGGAAACCTCTACGGTCGAGTGGGCTGTCGTGAGAGGACATGGCGTGACTCCTTGAGCGGCAGGAGAGCGGGGGGAAGCGCTGAGGCGGCTGATGAGCGGCGGCCCAGTGATGCCAGGTCCGCGTCGGCTCACGCCTGTTGAGAACGTAAACATGCAGGGCGTGAATCGTGCTGTCGCGGCCGGGCCAGTGCAGCACGCGCCACGACAACGCGTCAATATATGTGCGCTCCTGTTAATTTTTGGGGAACTTGCAGGATGGCGAGTCGGATATGACAACCCCCCCCCCCCCCACGCAGACCGTGACCTGCACACACGGCGCGTACCATCATGGTTGCGCAAACAACCCGACACGCACCAAGTGGTGATCGGCTTCCCGCCCGAGTCGCCGGGGCGAACGCGCACCGCATCACCTGCCGAGCCAGTGAACCTGGACCCGGCCGAGGCTTGTCATGCTGGGTATGTTTACGCAAACATAGTGCCGGCGGGCCTTCTCGACACCGCGACAGCGCACCTCACCCAGCACAGGAGCACCCGTACATGCCTCTTCTTCAGCTCGACGACGGCGGCTTCACTCTCGGCGGCGAACCGTTTCGGCTCCTGTCCGGCGGCCTGCACTACTTCCGTGTACACCCCGAGCAGTGGGCGGACCGGCTGCGCAAGGCACGGCTCATGGGCCTCAACACCGTCGAGACCTACGTCCCCTGGAACCTGCACCAGCCGCGGCCCGACAGCTTCAGCCTGGACGGCGGCCTCGACCTTCCCCGCTTCCTCGACCTCGCGGCCTCGGAGGGCCTGTACGTGCTGCTCCGGCCAGGCCCGTACATCTGCGCCGAGTGGGAGGGCGGCGGCCTCCCGTCCTGGCTGCTCACCGAACCGGACATACGGCTGCGCTCCCGCGACCCTCGTTTCCTCGCCGCGGTCGACGACTACTTCGACCGCCTGCTCACCCCGCTCCAGCCGTACCTGGCTTCCCGGGGCGGCCCTGTCCTGGCCGTACAAGTGGAGAACGAGTACGGGGCGTACGGCGACGACACCGCGTATCTGGAGCACATCGCCGCCTCACTGCGCCGCTGCGGGGTCGACGTCCCCCTCTTCACCTGCGACCAGCCCGCCGACCTGGAACGTGGCGCACTGCCCGGCGTCCTCGCCACGGCCAACTTCGGCAGCCGCTCCGACCAGGGGCTGGCCGCCCTGAGGGCCCAGCAGCCGAAGGGGCCCCTGATGTGCACCGAGTTCTGGATCGGCTGGTTCGACCGGTGGGGTGCCCACCACGTGGTGCGCGACCCCGGCCACGCGGCGCGAGAGCTGGACGAACTCCTGTCCACCGGGGCCTCGGTGAACTTCTACATGTTCCACGGCGGCACCAACTTCGGCTTCACCAACGGAGCCAACGACAAGCACACCTACCGTCCCACCGTGACGTCGTACGACTACGACGCCCCGCTCGACGAGGCAGGCGACCCGACGGAGAAGTTCACCGCCTTCCGCGAGGTGATCGCCAAGTACGCACCCGTACCGGACGGCCCCGTCCCGTCGCCCGGCCCGAAGCTCGCCCCGCGGACCGTGTCCCTGACCGAGAGCGCCGCCCTGCTGCCCAATGCCGCGGCATTCGGGGGCGCCGTGGACGCGCGCCGGCCTCTCACCATGGAGGAGCTGGAGCAGGACTTCGGCTTCGTCCTGTACGAGACCGTCATGCCGCTCAAGGGCCCGGTCCTCCTGGAGGTCGAGCGGGTCCGTGACCGCGCCCAGGTCTTCGTCGACGGTCAGCCCGTGGGCGTCCTGGAGCGCGAGAGCCACGAGCACGCCCTCGCCTTCACGGTGCCCCGGGCCGGCAGCACGCTCGCCGTCCTCGTCGAGAACCAGGGCCGGGTGAACTACGGGCAGGGCATCCACGATCGCAAGGGCCTGCTCGGCAGGGTCCTCCTCGACGGCGCCGAGCTCGCGGGCTGGACCAGCCGGCCGCTCCCCCTCTCCTCCGTGGAGGACGTCCCCTTCGCTCCTGCCGCCGCTCTTCCCGTCGGACCGGCCTTCCACCGGGGCGCCTTCGAGGTGACCGACCCGGCCGACGCCTTCCTCCACCTCGACGGCTGGACCAAGGGAAACGCCTGGGTCAACGGCTTCGCGCTCGGCCGCTACTGGTCCCGCGGCCCGCAGCGGTCCCTGTACGTCCCGGCTCCGGTGCTGCGCGCCGGAACCAACGAGATCGTCGTGCTGGAGCTCCACGCGGCGCACCGGGCCCGGACGGTCGAATTCCGCGCGACGGCCGATCTCGGGCCCACCGAGGAGTAGCCCCCATCGGTACGTACGCGGGAGAGGCGGGTCCGGTCCTTCGATCGGGCCCGCCTCTTCGGCTTCAGCCTTGCCGGAGTTGCTGGGCAGCGGCGCCGTCGCAGGTCCGCTGGACGACGGCCGCGCCGTCCGCCGTGGAAGCGCCGCCGACTTCCAGACACTTGGCGCTGTGCCGGGCCGTGAGCGTGAGGTACCCGTCACCGGTGCTGCGGACCGCCCACTCCTGGTTGCGGCCCTCGTTGCAGGTGTACTGGAGGACATCGGCGCCGTCGGCCGTGGACAGACCGCTCACGTCGAGGCACTTGCCGCTGTGGCGGGCGACGACGTTCACGTATCCGCCGCCGGTGGAGCGGAGCGACCACTGCTGGTTCGTACCGGCGTTGCAGCCGTACTGGACGACGGCCGCTCCGTCGTCCGAGCCGCCGCCGCTGACGTCGAGGCACTTGGAGCTGTGACGCACGGCCAGGGTCTTCCAGGCGTCCGGTGCCGTGCTGCGGAAGGTCCAGGACTGGTTGCCACCGGTTGTCGGCTGGTGGACGCCGACCGGCGCCCCGTCACCGGTGGAGGCGCCGGTCACGTCCAGGAGCTTGCCGCCGGCCGCGTTGATCAGGGTGCTGTGGCCGTCGCCCGTGGTCGAGCGGATCCACTGCTGCGCGGTGGACGATCCGGGTGACGCGAAGGTGAGTGCGCCGTTGGAGACCGAAAGAGCCCTGCCCGTCTTGGCGTTGGTGACGCGGTAGGCGGCGGTGTTGCCCCAGTCGGTGGCCGACAGCTTGGTGAAGGTCCAGTGCTGTGCGGTGTCCGCCGGGGCGGATATTCGCTGTACGGGGGTGCTCTTGCCGTTGACGGTGGCTACCGCGAGCGCCTTGCCGCTGTTGTCATTGAGCAGTTGGCGCGGTGTGCCGGTGGGTGCTGTGGTCGCCGCCGTGTTCACACCGGTGACCGTGGGCAGGACGAACGTGGTCACGGAGCCGGGGCCGACGGTGGCCTTGAGCGTCCGGCCGGTCACGGCCGCGTCGCTGTCACGCTGGAGATTCCTGGTCGCGTCGGTCGTCCACCGTTCGACGGGTCCGTTCGCAGCCGTTTGGAAGCCGTCGAGATTCAGGGTCACTTCGCGCTCTTCGCCGGTCGGGTTGGTGTGGACCACCACCACGCCGTTCCCGCCCGGCCGCACCGCCGCCAGTGTCTGCGGGTCGTCGGTGTTGAGGACGCGCGCACCGGGGCGGACGAAGCGGCTGTAGTTCGCCATCGCCCAGTACTTCTTGTTCTTGCGCAGGGGCTCGGTGGCGGAGTTCTCAGGGGTGAAGTCGGTCTGTATGAGGCCCCAGTTGGAGTTCTCGCGTCCCGGAGTCATGTTCTCGTAGTCCTCGACGGCCTGCCACAGGACCCAGGCGCGCGGTTCCAGCTCTCGCACGTCGTCGTTGATGCGCTGGGCGAGGTCGAGAGCGGGGCTCATGTCGGTGAAGCTCTGCGGGACGCTGCCGCCGAGATCCACCTCGGACATCCACAGGGGCGTGGTCTCGCCCTTGGCGATGTCCCGCACTCCGGTGCGGCCGTTCGTCCCGTACGTATGCGCGTTGAGCCGGCCCACCGCGTCGCGGACTGCGGGGGCGTACGACTCCCAGTTGGAGCGGAACTTCCCCGGGTTCGTCTCGTCCATGGCGGCGATCGGGGTCGTCACGCCCTTCGCGTCGAGCGCGGCGCGCAGGGTCGTGATCATGCGTGCCTGGGATGCCTGGTCCCAGTGCGAGCCCTCCTGGCGGCCACCCGCGCCCCAGTAGTCCGTTTCAGGCTCGTTGACCGGCGAGACGGAGTCGAAGGTGACACCGGCGGCGGACTGGGCCCGCTGGAGCGAGCCGGTGAGGTATGCGGCGAACCGGTCGTACTGGTCGGAGCGGAGGTTGTCCTGCCAGCTGTTGACGGCGCCCGAGACCAGACCGCTGTTCGTCATGAAGTACGGAGCCGAGTTGGAGAAGGCCTCGAAGGTGGTGGCTCCGCGCGCCTTGGCGGCCGTGAGCCACCAGCGCTGGTTGGCGTCGGCGTCGGGGTTCCAGTGGTCGGCACGGTTCGGGTCCCACCAGTCGGGGGCCTCCGGGCCGGGCCTGTTCCAGTAGCCGGGGACGGCCGCGCCGGGCCGCATATAGGGGGTGGTCTCGGGGCTGTCACCGCCGCCGATGTTGTAGCGGGCGATCGTGAAGCCGAGGCCGTCGGCGCCGTAGAGGGCGTCCGCGAGCGCGTTGCGCTGTGCGTCCGGCCAGCCGCCGGTGACGTTGGCGAACCAGGCGAGGGCCGTTCCCCACCCCTGGAAGGACGGGTGCTGGTAGCTGGGGTCGAGGCGTACGGTCAGGGCCGCGGCGGGTGCTTCCGCGGCGTTCGCCGACGACGAGCCGGGGCCCACGGCGGTGAGGGCCGTCGCGGCGAGGGCCGCGGTGGCGCCGAGGGCGGCCAGGCTCCTGGGGAGGCGCGGCGACGCCGATCGGTTGCGGGTGGGGAACACGACCTGCTCCTTCGGGGAGGGGGAGTTGGGTGGGCGGTGGATGCGGTGCTCGTCGCTGCGCCTCCCGGCCGGGGGCCAGGAGGCGCAGGCGAAGAGGGGTGTACGGGCGGTCAGGCCGCCGAGCGCCACCACTTCTGGTTGTCGCCCGTGTTGCAGGTCCACTGATCGAGCGCGGCTCCGTCGGCGGACGACCAGTTCGCCACGTCGAGGCACTTGCCGCTGTGGCGTGCGACGAGCTCGACGTAACCGGTGGTGTTGCTCGTCTGGACCTTCCACTGCTGGGAGGCCGAGCCGTCGCAGGTGTTCTGCACGGCGAGCGCGCCGTCCGCGGTCGAAGCCCCGGCGACGCCAAGGCACTTACCGCTGTGCCGGGCCATGATCTGGACGTAGCCCGTGCCCAGCTTCTTGATCCAGAAGTGCTGGTTCACGCCGCTGCCGCAGCCCCACTGCACCAACGGCGTGCCGTCCGCCGCGTCGAAGTTGGCCACGTCGGCGCACTTGTTGCTGCTGCGGGCGGTCAGCGTCTCCCAGGTCGCGCTCATCCCGCTCACGGTTCCCGCGGTGGTGTCGACGGTGACTTGGGGCGAGTAGTCCATGGTCATGGTGGTGCTGGAGGGGAAGCTGAGCGGAAGCCAGACGTACTGGGAGTCGTTGACCGTGCCGCCCATGGAGTTGCCCCAGCGGTCTCCCATGTAGAGGTAGCTGGTGCCCTTGGTGCCCTGGACCGGCAGGACGTAGGCGGTCTGGCTGCGGTACGTCGTTCCGTCGCCGATGTCCTTCAGGTCGCTCCAGGAACCGGTGACGCTCGTGGAGGTGGCGTACTTCTGCTGGTTCGGGGACCAGCCGGTGGCGCCGGAGGTCAGCAGGAAGTACACACCGCCCCGCTTGAACATGGCGGGCGCCTCACGCCACTGGCCCGACCACAGCTTCCGCACCTGGGACTCGATCGCGGTGTAGTCCGGGGTCAGACGGTAGACGTGCAGATCGGCGTTCTCATTGGCGGCGGAGATCATGTAGCCGGTGCCGTCGGTGTCGACGAAGGTGGTGATGTCCCGTGACATGTGGCCCAGGGGGCGGAAGCTTCCGCGCCAGGTGTAGTCGCCGTCCACCGTGGACGAGACGGCGACGGCGGCGCGTGCCTCGCCGTAGTCGGAGCCGTTCTCCTTGTGCATCCACATGACGAACTGCTGGGTGACGCTGTTGTAGATGACCTTGGGACGCTCGATGTTGGCCCAGTCGAGCTCCGGATCGGACGCCTCGGTCAGGACGTGGTTGCGGAACTCCCAGGTCTTCAGGTCGGTGGAGCGGTAGGCGGAGACGTAACGGAAGGTGTTGTCGGTGTTCCGGTTCTCGCCGAACCAGTAGTAGTACTGGCCGACTTTGACCACGCCGCCGCCATGGGCGTGCACGGGATTGCCGGCCGGATCGGTGAACTGCGTGCCGTTGGCGATGGTCACCGGGGCGGCGTGGGCGGGGCCCACGGCGGTGACCAGGGACAGGAGGAGGGCGCAGAGGAATGCCGCCGTCCCGGAGAACTTGAGTCGCATGGCGCGATACCTCGTGGTGTGCGTCGGACCGGGCGCTCCGCGCGAGCAGCGCGGCAGAGGACCGCTCCGGACGTTCGGAGCGGTGGGGCGCCTGGTGGGGGACCGGCCGTTCAGGCCGTGCTGAGCACCGCGGTCTACGTAATGTTTTCGTAAACACGATGTAGCCGGAAGTCTGGGAGGGGTGTGGGAGCCTGTCAAGGATTCGGACGAAAGCGGTCGAGGTTTTGACCCCGGAACCTGTTTGCGTCAACATGAATGGATGGGGCGCGGCACGCGCGCGCCCTCGAAGCCCGGGGAAGGAACGGTCGAAGGTGGCGGACAAGGCAACGAGGACGCCCCGCTCGCGCCCGCCCCGGAAGTGGCCCTCGATGGCGGAGGTCGCGGCGAAGGCCGGTGTGTCCTCGCAGACCGTCTCGCGCGTGGCCAACAACCACGACAATGTCGACGAGACGACACGTGCGAAGGTTCTGGCCGCGATGCAGGAGCTCGGCTATCGCCCCAACGCGGCGGCGCGCGCACTGGTCACGGGCAGGTTCGGGGCGATCGGTGTGGTCAGCTTCGACGTCGGCGCGCACGGCAACGCCCGTACGCTCGGCGCGATCGCGGACGCGGCGCGCGAGGCGGGATTCTCGGTCAACTTCATGGGAGTCCGGGCGCAGACCGAGGCTGCTGTACGGCAGGCCTTCCGGCACCTGATGCTGCAGTCCGTCGACGGCATCGTGCTGATCGAGTCCCAGATGCTCGACACGCCGTCACTGCACCTGCCGCCCACGATGCCGGTGGTCGTCGCCGACGGAGACACCGGGCACGAGTACCCGAACGTCGACTTCGACCAGGCTCGTGGCACACGAGGCGTGGTCAGCCACCTGCTGGAGCTCGGCCACCGGACCGTCTACCACGTCAGCGGCCCGCGCGACTCCTTCGCCGCACGGCGGCGCTCCGAAGCGTGGGAGCGTACGCTCGTCGCGGCCGGCGCCCCGGTGCGTCCGACCCTGTACGGGGACTGGACCGCCGAATCGGGCTACCTGGCCGGGCGGACGCTGGTGCAGATCCCCGACGCCACAGCGGTGTTCGCGGCGAACGACCAGATGGCACTGGGAGTGCTGCGGGCCATGCACGAGGCGGGGCGGTCCGTGCCGGGCGAGATCAGCGTGGCGGGCTTCGACGACGTACCCGAAGCCTCGTTCTTCGAGCCGCCGCTGACCACGGTGCACCAGGACTTCGACGTGGTGGGCCGGCACTGTGTGACCCTGCTGCTGGAACAGATCGAACACCGCGGCAACGGGCCGCGGCGACTCGCCGTGGAACCCACACTCGTGGTGCGGGCCAGTACAGGACCTCCGCCCGCCTGACGGATTCCGGCGCCCTCGTGAATGCCGCGGGAGGGTACTCGGCTACGCGCCGGGGCTCCTCCGGCCACGTTCCCACCTGCCGTTCCCCCTTGCCCCGCCCACCGTGGCGCACGACCGGCGTGTCCGGGTTCATCACGTAAATCCCGCTTGATTGCTGCCTCCTTGTGCTTGACGCCCATCTGAGGGTGGTGCAACCATCGAGCCATCGATGATTACGTAAACATCGCTCATCGGTTCAGCCTTCCTCCGGCCCTCGCGGCCTCCCGGCCCCAGGCCTCCGCTTCCTCCGCTCCGTTCCCGACCGGTCGGTCACCGACACAAGGAACCACCCATGACGCTCCTGTCGACGTCAGCGCAGGCGGTCCACCCGCCCCGCCGACGAGCCCGTTTCCGTCTCCGCAAGGAGGCCCTGGTGGGCTGGGGGTTCGTCGGCCCGTTCGTCGCGGTCTTCGGCCTCGTGTTCCTGGCACCGATCGGCTACGCAGTCCATCTGAGCCTCTTCCAGGACCGGCTCATCGGCGGCACTTCGTTCGTCGGTCTCGACAACTACCGCGAGGCCATCTCGGACCCGCGATTCTGGGAGGGACTGACGCGGGTCGGCCTCTTCCTCCTGGTCCAGGTGCCGGTGATGCTCGGCGTCGCCCTGCTCGTCGCCCTGGCGATCGACAGCGGCAGGCTGTACGGCAAGAACTTCTTCCGCGTCGCGATCTTCCTGCCCTACGCCGTACCCGCCGTCGTCGCCAGCCTGATCTGGGGCTTCATGTACGGCACGCAGTTCGGCCTCGTCGGCAACGTGAACGACGCGCTCGGGGTCACCCTGCCCGACCCGCTCTCCCCTTCGCTGGTCCTCGCGTCCATCGGCAACATCGTGACCTGGGAGTTCGTCGGCTACAACATGCTGATCTTCTACTCCGCGCTCAAGGTCGTGCCGTGCTCGCTCTACGAGGCCGCGGCGATCGACGGCGCCGGCGAGTGGCGCGTCGTGACCTCGGTCAAGCTTCCGGCGATCCGCAGCGCGCTCGTCATCGCCACGATCTTCTCGATCATCGGCAGCTTCCAGCTGTTCAACGAGCCGAGCATCCTCCAGAAGCTCGCCCCCAACGCCATCACCAGCGACTTCACGCCCAACCTCTACACCTACTCGCTGTCCTTCTCGGGCCAGCAGCACAACTACGCGGCGACCGTGGCGATCGTGATGGGCGTGATCACCGTGATCATCGCGTACACGGTCCAGCTGCGCGGCATGCGGAAGGGCTGAGCCGATGACCACCTCTCTCACCACCGCGGCAGCCACACCGGCCGCCGGCGCCACTCCGGAGACCTCGACCCGGACCGCCTCCCGCACCACCGGGACCAAGCGCGGCAGGCGGCTCCCTCACACCCCGCTCCACCCACGTCCCAGCGTTCGCCTCACCCTCGTGACCGGCCTGGTCCTCGTCTACACCCTGCTCCCGCTCGCCTGGCTGGTCATCAACGCCACCAAGGACCAGAACGGACTGCTCGACTCCTTCGGGCTCTGGTTCGCCGACGACACACACCTCTGGGACAACATCACCCGCACGCTCACCTACGACGACGGCGTCTTCGTCCGCTGGCTGCTCAACACCCTGTTGTACGTCGCCGCGGGCGCGGGCGGCGCCACGGTCCTGGCCGTACTCGGCGGGTACGCGCTCGCCAAGTACGACTTCCCCGGCCGTCGGGCGGTCTTCGCGGTAGTCATCGGGGCCGTGGCGGTGCCCGGCACCGCGCTCGCCGTGCCCACCTTCCTGATGTTCAGCAACATGGGCCTGACCAACACCCCCTGGGCCGTGATCATCCCGTCCCTGATCTCGCCTTTCGGGCTCTACCTGATGTGGGTCTTCGCCGCCGAGGCCGTCCCCGACGAGCTCCTGGAGGCCGCGCGCATCGACGGCTCCGGCGAGCTGCGCACCTTCTTCACGATCGCGCTGCCGCTGCTGATGCCGGGCACCGTCACCGTGCTCCTGTTCTCGATGGTCGCGACCTGGAACAACTACTTCCTGCCGCTGATCATGATCAAGGATCCCGACTGGTACCCGCTGACACTCGGCCTCAACGCCTGGAACGCCCAGGCCCAGACCGCGGGCGGCGAGGCGGTCTTCGACCTCATCATCACCGGCTCCCTGCTGACGATCGTGCCGATCGTCGCGATCTTCCTGCTGCTCCAGCGGTTCTGGCAGTCCGGCCTGGCCGCAGGCAGCGTCAAGGAATAACCCCGTACGCCTCTCCTCCCCACTCCACCCGCACCATCCACCAGGAGCACAGCCCATGGACACGCACACCACCCGCAGACTGCTCGGCGCACTCGCCGTGGTCTCCGCACTCGCCCTCACCGCCACGGCCTGCGGCTCCGACGCCTCGGACGGCGGCGGCGCCGGCGGCCCGAAGGACGTCAAGTCCGCACTGGAGAAGGGCGGAAAGGTGACGGTGTGGGCCTGGGAACCCACGCTCAAGAAGGTGGCGGAGGACTTCGAGAAGAAGTACCCCAACGTCGACATCGAGCTGGTCAACGCGGGCACCGGCGACAAGCAGTACACCGCCCTGCAGAACGCGATAGCGGCCGGTTCCGGCGCCCCCGATGTCGCGCAGGTCGAGTACTACGCTCTCGGGCAGTTCGCCATCGGCAAGTCCGTCGAGGACCTGTCCCCCTACGGCGCCAAGAAGTACGGCAAGACCTTCACGCCCGGACCGTGGAACGCGGTCACCCAGGACAAGGCGATCTACGCCCTGCCCATGGACTCCGGCCCCATGGCGTTCTTCTACAACAAGAAGGTCTTCGACAAGCACGGCATCGACGTGCCGGCCACATGGGACGAGTACGTGGAAGCGGCCCGCACCCTCCACAAGGCCGACCCCAAGATCTTCATCACCAACGACACCGGTGACGCCGGCGCCACGACCAGCCTGATCTGGCAGGCCGGCGGCCGTCCGTACAAGACCGACGGCACGAACGTCACCATCGACTTCGGCGACGACGGCACCAAGAAGTACACCGCCACCTGGCAGAAGCTCCTCGACGAGAAGCTGGTCGCGCCGATCAGCTCCTGGAGCGACGCCTGGTACAAGGGCCTGGCCGACGGCTCCATCGCCACCCTCTCCATCGGTGCATGGATGCCTGCCAACCTCTCCTCCGGCGTCGCTTCGGCCTCCGGCGACTGGCGGGTCGCCCCGCTGCCGCAGTGGACGAAGGGCGACAAGGCGAGCGCGGAGAACGGCGGCAGCTCGCTGGCTGTCCCGAAGGCCGCCAAGAACAAGGAACTCGCCTACGCCTTCACGGAGTTCGCGACGACTGGAACCGGCGCCGGCTCCCGCGTTGCCGAGGGCGCCTTCCCTGCCACCCGTGCCGACCTGGAGTCGAAGGCGTTCCTCGACGCCCCGTTCCCCTACTTCGGCGGCCAGAAGGCCAACCAGGTCTTCGCCGAGTCGGCTCGCGACGTCGGCACCGACTGGTCCTACCTGCCGTACCAGGTGTACGCGAACTCGGTCTTCAACGACACGGTGGGCAAGGCGTACGTCTCCTCCACCACGCTCACCGACGGCCTGAAGTCCTGGCAGGACACGAGCGTCAAGTACGGCAAGGACCAGGGTTTCGGCGTCGGTGACTAGCCCACACCACCATCCATAGCTGTTCGAATTTGTTGCGCCCTCAGTGCGCCTGCGCGTGCCATCGAAGCCGATGGCACGCCAGGCGAACTGGGGGCTTTTTGCTGCCTGTTCACGGATATAGCCGGTCATGGATAACAGACTCGTCTCGACCCGTCACAACTCTTGACGCCTCTGACATTGCGTTGTGTTATGTAGCTATACGTTTGAACCTGTTTGATTTTGAGGAATCCAGGTTCCCCTGCCGAGGTGCTCTCAGCCCCGCAGCCTCTTCTTTCTCGCACGAAGGAGCCCCGATGTTCCGTTCCACCCCCAGCCGCGCCGCCGCTGCCACCGGTCTGCTGCTGACCCTCGGCCTGAGTACCGCGTGCTCCTCGGGCAGGGAGGCCACGGCCGACAGCCCGGCCGGCAAGGCCGAGGGCAAGATCTCGATCACGTATCTCCAGAAGCAGGGTGACCAGGAGTACTTCATCGGCGAGGCCGCGGGCGCGAAGGAGAAGGCCAAGGAGCTGGGTATCGACCTCAAGGTGGTCAACCTGGGCAACGATGCCAACAAGACCGTCAGCGAGGTGCAGTCGGCGATCGCGCAGAAGACGAGCGGGGTCGTCATCGTCGTACCCGACCCGGCCGTCGGCCCGCAGGTCGTGCAGACCGCGAAGGACGGCGGGGTCGCGCTGCTGACGTCCGACGACCAGATCTGCGCCACGGGTCCCGACCCGGCTGCCTGCGACAAGGGCGACCTCGTGCCGCGGATCGGGTTCAGCGGCGCCCAGATGGGCGAGGAAGTCGGAAAGCGGGCCGCCGCCGAGTACGAGAAGGCGGGCTGGAAGGCCTCCGAAACGCGCGTCGTCTCGGCGTGGAAGCAGGACGTCACGGTCTGCGGAGACAGGGTCGCCGGTGCCAAGAATGCCTTCCAGGCGGCCGTTCCCGGTGTGAAGACCATCGACGTCCCCACCGACAACACGCCCACCGGCGCCCAGGACAAGATCGCCGCGACCGTCACCGCCAACCCCGGCGTCAAGAACTGGGTGGTCTGGGGCTGCAACGACGAGAACGTCATGGGCGGCGTGACCGCACTCGCCAATGCGGGCATCGGCCCGGACAGCGTCATCGGGGTCGGGCTCGGCGCGTACCTCGCCTGCAAGGAGTGGCAGACGGACAAGCCGACCGGCATGAAGGCGGCCCTGTTCATCAACGGCAAGGACGTCGGCGCCCTGGCCGTCCAGACCATGTACGACAAGCTCAAGAACGGCAAGAACTTCCCTGCCGAGGCCTTCGCCCCCACCACCATGGTCGACCACGGCTCCTGGAAGGGCGCCGGAGTCACCTGCAGCTGAGCGCTCCCGGCGGGTGGCCGCCGCGTACGGCCGCCCGCCGGTGACCCACACCGCGCCCCCGACCCCTTGCCTGCACCGTGCCTTCGAGGTGAACCGACCCATGATCCCAGCGCATCACCCGACCGCCGCCCCAGAACCCCCAGACGGACCGCTCCCGGCGGCATCCCAGCCGTCGCCCGTCGCAGTGTCGGGCATCACCAAGCGCTTCGGCACGGTACGGGCGCTCGGCGGCGTCACGCTCGACTTCCCCGCAGGTCAGATCACCGCGCTGATGGGTGAGAACGGCGCCGGCAAGTCCACGCTCCTGAAGATCCTCACCGGTGACCACCAGCCCACTGAGGGGAGCGTCGTCGTGAACGGAGAGCAGTTCGCACTCGACTCCCCCGCCCGCGCCCGGGCCGCCGGAATCCGGATCATCCCCCAGGAACCCGAGATCATCCCCCACATCTCCGTGGCGGAGAACGTCTACGCCGGCGCCCTTCCCCGCAGGCGCGGACGGATGCTGGACCGGGCCACCCTGGACCGGCGTATCAAGGCCGACCTGGACCGGCTGGGCTTCGCCCACGTCCTCGACCCGGCTCTGCTCGGCTCGCAACTCGCACCCGCTCAAAGGCAGTTGGTGGAGATCATGCGGGCACTGACCGGCAGCACGACCGCACGACTGATCGCGTTCGACGAACCGACGTCATCGCTGTCGGAGCACGAGGTCGACGCGCTGTTCACGCTGATACGGCGGCTGCGCGACGAGGGCATCGCGATCGTCTACGTCTCGCACCGCATGCAGGAGATCTTCCAGCTCGCCGACCGCATCGCCGTGCTGCGCGACGGCAGCCTGGTCGGCGTCCAGGACGCCCGCGCCACGAACGAGGGCGAGCTCGTGCGCCAGATGGTGGGCCGCGACCTGTCCGCCGCGTTCGTACGTCAGCGTGTGGCCGTCGACCGACTGGTCCTCGACGTCCGGAACCTCACGACCGACGAAGTCACCGACGTCTCACTCCAGGTGCGGGCGGGCGAGGTCGTCGGCCTCGCAGGACTGATCGGGGCCGGCCGCTCGGAGCTCGCCCTCTCGCTCGCGGGCGACCTCCCCGTCCGCAGTGGCACGGTCACCCTCGACGGCACGCCGCTGCGCGGCGGCCGGCCGGGCGAGGTGATCAGCGCCGGACTCGGGCTGGCGCCCGAGGAACGCAAGGCCCAGGCACTGTTCCTGCGGCAGTCCGTCAAAGAGAACACGTCGCTCGTGGTGCTCGACCGGCTGCGACGCTTCCGCTTCGTGCGACGCGCGGCCGAACGTCGCCTCGCGCAGGAGTACGCCGACCGACTGCGGGTCCGCGCCCCGTCGATCGACCACGAGGTACGCAAACTGTCGGGTGGCAACCAGCAGAAGGTGGTCCTGGCCCGATGGCTGGCCCGCAAGCCGAAGGTCCTGATCCTCGACGAGCCGACGCGCGGCATCGACGTCGGCGCCAAGGCCGAGATCTACCAGATCATCGCCGACCTGGCCGAGGAGGGCATCGCCCTGCTGGTCATCTCCTCGGAGCTCCCCGAACTCCTCGGTCTCGCCGACCGTGTCGTCGTCATGCAGGGCGGCCGGATCACCGGCGAACTCGACCGCAGCGAAGCCACCGAAGAATCCATCCTCCAACTCGCCATGGCCGATGACATCGTCGGCACCGCCCCCGGAGCCTCATCATGACCCTCACCAGCACCTCTTCCCCGGCCGTGAAGGGATCCCCCGGCGACGGCCCCACTTCGCGTCGGCCGAAGCTCCTCGCGGGCCTGGGTGGCCAGAACGTCAGCCTGATCGGCGCGCTCGTCGTCGTTCTCGCCCTGTTCGCCGCCCTGAACGACAACTACCTGAGCCTGTCGAACATGCAGGTCGTCGCCGAAGCGGCGACCATCACCGGGCTGCTGGCGATCGTGCAGACCGTGGTCATCATCTGCGGCGGACTCGACATCTCCGTCGGCTCGCAGGTCGGCGTCGCCTCCGTCGTCAGCGCCATGACCTTCACCGCGACCGGCTCGGGAGCCTTCCTCGGCGTTGCCGCCGCCGTCGGCGTCGGCATGCTGATCGGCGCACTGAACGGCCTCGTCATCGTCTACGGCCGGGTCAACCCCACCATCGCCACACTCGCCGGCCTCGCCGCGTACAAGGGACTCGCCCAGCTCCTGTCCGACGGGCGCGCGCAGGGCTATGTCCTCAACGACGGGTTCTTCGTCTTCCTCGGTCGCGGCAGGATCGCGGGCCTTCCGGTCATGGTCTGGATCCTGATCGTCGTGGCCGTCACCGTCCACCTGCTGCTCAAGTACACCGACATCGGACGCAATCTGTACGCCATCGGCGGCAACGACACCGCCGCCCGCCTCGCCGGTATCAACATCAACAAGTACCTGATCTGCGTCTACGCGCTCATCGGCATCGTCGCCGCCATCGCCGGCATCCTGCTGACCGCCCGCACCGGATCGGGCCAGCCCGTCTCAGGCAGCGAGGGCCTGGAACTCAAGGCGATCACCGCTGCCGCCCTGGGCGGCGCCGCTCTCAAGGGAGGCAAGGGAGGGATCGGCGGCACCCTGCTCGCCGTGGCCCTGCTCGGCTGCCTGGAGAACGGTCTCACCGTCCAGGGCATCAACACCTTCTGGCAGAACGTCGCCCAGGGCGCGCTCCTCGTCATCGCCGTCGTCATCCAGCAGCGTCGCAGCGGAGAGAGGGCAGTCGGGCTGCCTCACTGACAGAGGCTCGAATGCCGCCGGGGTCAGCCCGACTTCGGCGGCTTCTGCGCGTCGAAGGCGAAGAGCGTGTTCCTGGCCGCGGCCACGATCACCGCACGCCCGGCAATGGTCACGCGGGGGCTTGCGCCCTCCTCGCCCGTCAGACCATCGGCCTGCGGGTCTGTTGTCCACAGGGTTCTGCCATCGCGCGGCGACAGCGCGACCACCCGGCCGGTGGCCGAGCTGAAATACAGCGCGTTCGCTCCAGCCGCGGGACCCGACGCGCCCTCCACGGCAGTCTGCCGCGACCACTTCGTCCGGCCGGTCGCGGGGTCCAGCGCCGTGACGAGACCGGTCCGCCCGCTCACGTAGACGGTGCCGTCCGCCATGCCGGGCGTGCCCGCGTATGTCTTGGACAGTCGGGAGTACGTCACCTTCCGCGAGGCCGGGTCGACCCGCGCCACCCCGTCGTAGCCGACCAGCGCCGGTCCCTCCAAGTGCTCCTGAAGGAGTACGAGCCTGCCCTTGGCGACACCCATCGGCACGGCCGGACCGTCGACCGCGATGGGCCTGCCCAGTGTCCCCGAGGCGCGGTCGACCGTGTACAGGGTGGGGTTGCGCACCTCTGAGGCGTCCACCTCCGCATCCGTCGCGCACATCGCCATGAGCTGTGGGCTCACCGGGACGGGAGCACACTGCGTACCCGCGGGGAACGACGTCGTCCAGGTGACCTCACCGCTGTGCGCGTCCCGGGCCTCGAAGCGGGAGTTGGAAGCGTCGACCGTCACGACGGCTGAGCCGACCACAACGGCGTCCTGAGTCCGGCCGGTGACGGCCGTCGACTGGGCGCCGGACTGCACGGACCACAGCTCCCGGCCGTTGTCCGCGTCGATGGCCACCACCTCGCTGGGAGGGTCCTGCGGGGAATCCTGGGCGGCGAAGCGGTAGCCGAGCACCGTGTCGTCGGTGGCGCCCACCAGGTGCATGCCCTGGACGGGGACGCCCGGGCTCTTCGCCGTCCACACCCGTGAGCCGTCCAGGGCCCTGATACGGGTCGCGACGACACCGCCTCCCCCGCAGAACAGCGCGTCGCCGCGCGCGACGCAGCGCAGCTCGTCGGGGATGTCCTCGAGACCGCCCGGCACGGCCTTGCGCCACGGGCCGAAGCCGTCCGGTAGTGCGGCACCCGGCGCCGCGACGCTGTTCTTGTTCCCGTCGCCGCCGCTGTTCCTCCCGAGGCCGTCGGCCGTCACTGCGGCGACCCCGCCCCCGATCGCTGCCACAGCGACGGCGGTCGCGAGCGCCGGACGCCATCGGCGGCGCAGACGGCGGCCGATGGGGGTGCCGGTGATCCCATTACCGGGAGCGGCCGGAGCGGTGGCCGGCGGCGGTGTGGCCGGCGTCATGAGGTGATGCTGGGTGCTCACGTCGCGGGTGCGGCCCGCGCCGGCTCCGACCGCGACGGCCCCGCCGAGGTCGGCAGGCAGGTCCCGCAGCAGCACGAGGAGTTCGTCCGCCGAGGGGCGCCCCGTGGGCTCCTTGTCCAGGCACGACTCGACGATCTCGCGCAAAGCCACCGGCACGGCATCCAGCGACGGCTCCTCGTGCACCACCTGATATGCCGTCATGTAGGGGCTGTCCGCGTCGAAGGGCCCGCGGCCCGTCGCCGAGTACACCAGCAGCGCCCCCAACGAGAAGACGTCGGACCGCGGCCCCACACCACGCGGCGCCTGCAACTGCTCCGGCGACATGAAGGGCGGCGTACCGATGACCCGCCCTGTCATCGTCAGCGTCTGCTGGTCCACGGCGCGCGAAATGCCGAAGTCGATGACGCGCGGACCCTCGGGCGAGAGCACGACGTTCGAGGGCTTCAGGTCACGGTGGACGACCCCCACCCGGTGGATGTCGCGCAGCGCCTCCGCCAGCCCGATGGCGAGCCTCCTCAGCTCCGCTCCGTCCAACGGGCCCTCCGCGGCGATGCGCTGGGCGAGCGTGTGCCCCTCGATATAGGTCGTCGCCATCCACGGCTGCTCGGCCTCGGGGGCGGCGTCGACCACGGCGGCGGTGAACGCGCCGCTCACCCGCCTGGCCGCCGCCACCTCCTGCCGGAAACGGATGCGGAACTCGTCGTCCCCGGCGAACTGCTGATGGATCAGTTTGATCGCGACAGGCCGCCCCGAACTCGTACGGGCCAGAAAGACCGTGCCCATGCCACCCGAGCCCAGCCGGGCCTCAAGCGGATAGCCGCCGATCTCGGCGGGATCACCTCCGCGCAGCGACACTCTTCCCGACCTCTCGTCCCCCGTGCACCTGTGCCACCACGGGCCTGCCTGTCTGTCCTGCACACAAACTAGCCGCAGGGCAGTACGGCAGAGCAAAGCGGGTGACACCCAGGGCTCCCCCGCTGCTGTCTCACCGGAGCGACCGGCTAGCCCAGGAAGCTCAGCCGCACCTGCCGGTCCGCGTTGTCGACGTTCGTATCCACCAGGCAGACCGACTGCCACGTGCCCAGTTCCAGCCGCCCCCCGATCACCGGCAGCGTCGCATGCGGCGGCACCAGGGCGGGGAGTACGTGGTCGCGGCCGTGGCCCGGGCTTCCGTGGCGGTGCTGCCAGCGGTCGTCGGCGGGGAGCAGTGTGTGGAGTGCGGTGAGCAGGTCGTCGTCGCTGCCCGCTCCGGTCTCCAGGACGGCGATTCCGGCCGTCGCGTGCGGCACGAAGATGTTGAGGAGACCGTCCCGGCCGTGGGCGGCGGCGGTGAGGAACTGTTCGCACTCCGCCGTCAGGTCGGTGACGGTTTCCGTCGTCCCCGTGGTGAGGTTCAGGACGTGTGTGGTGAAGGATTCCGGCATGGTGCCATTCTCGCTCCCACGCGGTGGGATCGCGCGTCCACGGAACGAGACGCCATTGACCGGTTCCGTTCCGCGTCGCTACGTTCGGCGCCATGTTCCGTTCAGCTCTGCTCACTTCGCGCGGTCACATCGACCTGCTGCGGGTGGCCTCCGCCGCGTGTTGTCGCGGCTGCTGACGTTCTCTCAGCGATTCTCCCTACGGTGACCGGGCGCGTGACGCGCCCGCTCCTGCCGTACGCGTCCGCGCACCGTCTCACCCTCCCCTTCCTGCCGCGCCTGCCGTTGCGCCCGCGGGTCCGCCTGTCCTAGCGGGCCCCGCGCGCCGGTTCGGCGCGATGTGGCGTACGGGCGTGAGGGGTGCGGTCCCCCGCGTTGCCCTGCTCATGGAGTCCTCATGACCGTTGACCATGCCCCGCCGGATATATCGCCGGTTCCGGGAAAGTTCCTCAGCTCCTCTCCGCCGGCCGTTGATCTGGAGCCGGTCGTCCCGGTCCCGGCATCGGGTATCCGGCTCGGTTCCGTGCCGCGATGGGTGCGGCGCACGATCGGCCCACTGCTGCTTCTCTCGCTGTGGCAGGTGTTCAGCGCCGCCGGGGTCCTGCATCCCGATGTCCTCGCCTCCCCCGGCACCATCGCCCGTGCCGGAGCGGATCTGGTCGCGGACGGCACCCTGCCGTCCGCGATGGGCGTGTCGCTCCGGCGGGTCGCGGTGGGGCTGCTGCTCGGTGGCGTCATCGGTACGGCGCTCGCGCTGGTGTCAGGGCTCTCCAGGCTCGGCGAGGACCTGGTCGACGCGACCGTGCAGATGCTGCGGACCGTTCCCTGGGTCGGTCTGATCCCGCTGTTCATCATCTGGCTCGGGATCGGTGAGGCCCCGAAGGTGGCGCTGATCGCGCTCGGGGTCGCCTTCCATCTGTATCTGAACGTGTATGCCGGGATCCGTGGTGTGGCCTCCCAACTCATCGAGGCCGGGCAGTCGTTGGGGCTCGGGAGGTGGGGTCTGATCCGGCATGTGGTGCTGCCGGGCGCCCTGCCCGGTGCCATGACAGGGCTTCGCTACTCGCTCGCGACCGCCTGGCTGGCGCTCGTCTTCGGCGAGTCGATCAACGCCGACGCCGGAATCGGCTTCCTGATGAACCAGGCACGGGAGTTCTTCCGGACCGACGTCATCGTCGTCTGCCTCGTCGTCTACGCCTTCCTCGGCCTCACCGCCGATGTCATCGTCCGCATCCTCGAAAGGCTGCTGCTGCAATGGCGACCGACCTTCACGGGCCAGTGACCGCCCCCGGCCCCGGCGCACAGCCGGAGGCCGCTGTACGGATCGAGGGGCTGACCCGGTCCTTCGACGGAAGGCCCGTGATCGACGGGCTCGATCTGACCTTGCGCGCAGGGGAGTTCACCGCCCTGCTGGGACGGAGCGGCTGCGGGAAATCCACTCTGCTGCGGGTTCTCGCCGGACTGGACCGCGAGATCAAGGGCACAGTGCTCGTGCCGAGGCGGCGGGCCGTCGCGTTCCAGGCGCCGCGCCTGATGCCGTGGAAGCGGGTCTGGCGCAATGTGCTGCTCGGGCTGCCGGGCAACCCCGAACGTGTCGTGGCCGAGCGGGCGTTGGAAGAGGTGGGTCTTTCGGAGCGTTCGGGGGCCTGGCCCAAGACGCTCTCCGGCGGCGAGGCGCAGCGCGCTTCGCTGGCCCGGGCTCTCGTACGCGAACCCGATCTGCTGCTGCTCGACGAGCCGTTCGGCGCACTCGACGCGCTGACCAGGATCAAGGCCCAGCAGTTGGTCGCCGAACTCTGGCAACGACGGGGCTGTGCGGTGCTGTTGGTCACCCACGACGTGGACGAGGCACTCCTGCTCGCCGACCGGGCGCTGGTGATGCGCGACGGCGAGATCGCCTACGACACGCCCGTGGACCTGGACCGGCCACGCGATGTGGGCAGTCCCGGCTTCGCCGCGCTGCGCTCGCGCCTGCTGGCCGAGCTGGGCGTCGAGGGCCCCGCCGCTCCGGCCGAGGCCGCCTGAACCGACGCAACTTTTCGCTCCGCATCACTTTCCCAGGAAGAGACATCATGAGACGCCGTACCCTGCCCGCCTTGCTGCTGCCGTTCACCCTGCTGCTCGCCGCCTGCGGCGGGACATCCTCCGCCGAGACCGCGGGCAACACCGACGGCTCCAGCGGTGTCACGCTGAACGTCGGCGACCAGAAGGGTGGTTACGAAGCCATCCTGCGGGCGTCCGGAGAGCTCGACGATCTCGACTACCGCATCAAATGGTCCACGTTCACCTCCGGGCCACCGCTCCTCGAAGCGGTCAACGCGAAGGCAGTCGACATCGGAGGGGTCGGCAACACCCCGCCCGTCTTCGCCGCGGGTGCCGACTCGAAGATCGTCGTCGTGGGAGCCACGCACGGCTCGTCGGCCGGCGAGACGATCGTTGTCCCCGGGGACTCACCTCTGAAGAGCCCGGCGCAGCTCAAGGGCAAGTCGGTCGCGGTGGCCCAGGGCAGCTCCGCCCACTACCAGCTGGTCGCCTCCCTCAAGAAGTCCGGCCTGTCCGTCTCCGACGTCGAGCTGAACTATCTGCAGCCCGCCGACGCGCTGGCCGCCTTCAGCCGGGGCAAGGTCGACGCGTGGGCGATCTGGGACCCGTACACCTCGCAGATCCTGCGGAGCACCAAGGCCCGGGTGCTGACCACCGGTGAGGGTGTGGTCAACGGGCTCGGCTTCCAGGTGGCCTCGCCCGCCGCCCTCGCGGACAAGGCGAAGTCGCGGGCGATCGGCGACCTGCTGGTGCGGCTGGAGCGTGCGCAGAGCTGGGTCTTCGAGCACCCCGAGGCGTGGGCGAAGGTCTGGGCGAAGGAGACCGGACTGCCGTACGAGGTGGCGCTCGACGCGGTGAAGCGCAGCTACGGAACGCGGGTCCCGGTCGCCATCGATCCGGCCGCGATCGCCTCCGAGCAGGCGATCGCCGACACCTTCGCCGAGCTGAAGCTGATCCCCCGGCGCTTCGACTTCGGCGACTACGTCGACACCCGATTCAACCGTGACCTTCCCCCTTCCTCCACCGCTCCCCGTTCCTACGCATCTCACGGAAAGGCATCCTCATGACCGTCTCCCTGCACTGGTTCCTGCCGACCGGCGGTGACGGCCGGACGCTGGTCGACCGGCACGCCTACACCGACGGCGGAATCACGCGCGACCGGATCACGCCGGTGAGCGGGATCCGCGCTCCCGATATCGAGTATCTGATCCAAATAGCCAAAGCAGCCGAACAGTTGGGCTTTGAAGCGGTACTGACACCGACCGGCACCTGGTGCGAGGACGCCTGGCTGACGACGGTCGCACTGGCCCAGCACACCGAGCGGCTGAAGTTCCTCGTGGCCTTCCGGCCCGGGGTCATCTCCCCGGTGCTCGCCGCGCAGATGGCCGCCACGTACCAGCGGATCACTCGCGGGCGGCTGCTGCTCAATGTGGTGACGGGTGGCGACTCCACGGAGCAGCGGCGCTTCGGTGACCATCTGGACCACGACCGGCGCTATGCCCGCACCGCCGAATTCCTGTCGGTGGTGAAGGGCGCGTGGAGCGGGCGGCCGTACGACTTCGCGGGCGAGCACTACCAGGTCGACGGCGCACTGACGGCGCTGCCGCCCGACCCGCTGCCGGAGATCTTCTTCGGCGGGTCGTCGGCCGCGGCCGGGCCGGTGGCGGCGGCGCACGCCGATGTCTATCTGACCTGGGGCGAGCCTCCGGCCGCGGTCAAGGAGAAGATCGACTGGATCCGGCGGCTGGCCGAGGAGCAGGGCCGTACCGTCCGCTTCGGGATACGGCTGCACACCATCTCGCGCGACTCCTCGCGCGAGGCGTGGGCCACGGCCGACCGGCTGCTCGGCGATCTCGACCCCGAGACGATCGCCGCCGCGCAGCAGGCGCTGGGGCGGAGCGAGTCGGTGGGCCAGCAGCGGATGCTGGCGCTGCACGGCGGCTCCCGCGACAAGCTGGAGATCTCGCCGAATCTCTGGGCGGGCGTCGGCCTGGTGCGGGGCGGCGCCGGAACGGCTCTGGTCGGCAGCCATGCGGAGGTGGCCGACCGGATCGAGGAGTACCACGCGCTGGGCGTGGAGCACTTCGTGCTCTCCGGATATCCGCATCTGGAGGAGGCGTACTGGTTCGGCGAGGGCGTGACCCCGGAGCTCGCGGCGCGTGGGCTGCTGTCGAGGGTCCCTGCCTCGCCTCTGCTCTCGGTGCCCGCCGCCAACGGGCGTCCGGCGTCGGCACCGGGCGGCGCTCCGCTGCTCGTCGCCGGGGGCCGCTGAGCGGTCCGCTCTTCCGGCCGGTCCTGGATCTTCCCGCGCGCACGGGAAGAAACAAACACCCCCGGGCGCGTGACAAAAGCGATACAAACTCTCGGGGAGGGGCACGTGTTTGTGGGGGTGTGGGGCGCCGGGG
>NZ_JBSHFH010000050.1:30180-57728 GCF_053617235.1 Streptomyces sp. NPDC055749
GGGGGCGCTCGGTGCGTGGTGGGGGGGGGCCGTGGCGGTCTCCGCTCTGCGGGCGGGAGCTTTTTTTCCCCGCGCGCGGGTTTATTCCCAGGACCCCGGTGCAGTTAGCAGAAGCGTGAACAACTTCGGGATGCGTGAACTGGATGTGGTCGTGGTGGGCGCCGGGCAGGCCGGCCTGTCCAGCGCCTACCACCTGCGGCGGGCCGGTCTTGAGCCGGACCGCGACTTCGTCGTCCTCGATCACGCGCCCCGGGCGGGCGGCGCCTGGCAGTACCGCTGGCCCTCGCTCACGTACGGGAAGGTCCACGGCATGCATGCCCTGCCGGGCATGGAGCTGACGGGCGCCGACCCCGGCCGGCCCTCGTCCGAGGTGATCGGCGAGTACTTCGACACGTACGAACAGCGCTTCGGCCTGCGGGTGCACCGCCCGGTGGAGGTGAACGCCGTCCGCGAGGGGGACGGCGGCCGGCTGCTCGTGGAGACCTCCGAGGGCACGTACGCCACACGTGCCCTGATCAGCGCGACGGGCACCTGGGACCGGCCCTTCTGGCCGCGTTACCCGGGCCAGGAGACCTTCCGGGGGCGTCAGCTGCACACGGCCGGCTATCCGGGGCCCGGCGAGTTCGCCGGGCAGCGGGTGATCGTCGTCGGGGGCGGCGCCTCCGGCACCCAGCACCTGATGGAGATCGCCGATGTGGCGGCCGCGACGTACTGGGTGACGCGCAGGCCGCCGGTGTTCAGGGAAGGGCCGTTCGGCGAGGATCAGGGGCGCGCCGCCGTGGCCCTGGTGGAGGACCGCGTACGGCGCGGGCTGCCGCCCCGGAGCGTGGTGAGCGTGACCGGGCTGCCGCTCACCGATGCGGTCCGGGACGCGCGCGAGCGAGGAGTCCTGGACCGGATCGAGATGTTCGACCGGATCACTCCGAGCGGTGTGGCCTGGGACGACGGCCGGACCGTCGACGCCGACGTGATCGTGTGGGCGACCGGCTTCCGGGCAGCCGTCGACCATCTGACGCCACTGAAGCTCCGCGAGCCCGGCGGAGGCATCAAGCTCGACGGCACTCAGGTGGTACGGGACGGGCGCGTCCATCTCGTCGGCTACGGCCCGTCGGCCAGCACGATCGGCGCCAACCGCGCGGGACGGGCCGCGGTTCGTTCGATCGTGCGGCTGCTGGACCGGGCCGGTCGCCCCGGCCCCGCTCGGGTCCCGGCCCCGGTCCCCGTCTGACGGAGGCGCCGCGGGTCAGCCCGTGGTGGCGGAGCTGCGGTTGCGGTTGAATTCCTCGACGTTCGTGAGCTGCTCGTCATAGCTGTCGGTGAAACGGGTGTCGCCGGGCCCGACCGTGACGAAGTACAGCCACGGGCCGGGCGGCGGACTGATGGCCGCCTGCATGGCCTGCTCCCCCGGGTTGCCGATGGGGGTCGGCGGCAGCCCCTTGCGCTCGTAGCTGTTGTAGGGACTGTCGATCTTCGTATCGCCCGTGGTGGTGTCCAGCGTGGACCGCTTCAGCGCGTAGTTGAGCGTCGAGTCCATCTGCAGCGCCATGTCCTGGGCCAGCCGGTTGTAGACGACCCTGGCCACCTTGCCCATGTCGGAGACGGTGTCGGCCTCCGCCTGCACGATGGCGGCGATCGTCACCGTCTGGTAGACGGAGACGCTGTTGCGCTGAGCCCCTGCGGTGATGTGGTCGGCGCCGAACCGCTTGACCGCCGTGTCCACCATGTAGCGGAGCAGGGTCTTGGGCGTCGTGTTGTCATCGACGGGATACGTCGCGGGGAAGAGGTAGCCCTCGGGGTTGCCCCGGGCGGTGGCCGGGAGGGGCAGTTCGGCCGTGGGCACGGCATTCTCCGTGGAACCCGGCGCCAGTCCGAGCGCCTGGTCGGCCGCGTCGTACACCTGGGAGGCCCGCCATCCCTCGGGGATCACCAGGGAGCGGGGCGGCTCCTTCTCCTCCTCCGATCCGAGAATCATCAGCGGCACCATCACGGCAGCCACCACGACGAGGACGGTGCCGATGAGCAGCACCAGGCGCCCGCGCCGGGTCGGGCGGAGTCTGCGGCGGGGCGGGGCGCCCGGGGGCTCGTTCACCATGCGGGCACGTTAACCCGGACATATGCACCAATTCGGTACCTGACGGTGGACGACACGAACCGTACGCACTTCACCAGAACACACGAACAAGGAATCGGGTGTTCGCTCGAACGCGTGGTCGCATCGGTTTTCGTTGCTCAACTCCGGTGCGCAGCCTGATGATTACAGGGCGCAAGCGACGGGCTGCAGACCGCGACTGCGCAGTCCCACAGATGCACCACGCACAAGGAGAAACACCAGATGAACTTCCTCACCAACCTGCTTGCCGGCGTCGTCCACTTCGTGGGTTGGCTCGTCTGACCATTGCTCCACCGGCGCCGCTGCTCCCCGTCCCACGGGGGCGGCGGCGCTGTCGTGTGCGGCCCCTCAGCCCTGGGCCGGCCGGGGGCCCGGACCCGTGAAGGGAGGCAGGGCGGCGAATCCCGGGGCCACGGTGACCACTCCGGCGAGGGCATCGAGGGCCCTGCGCACGCGAGTGAGCGGGTGGTCCGGGAACTGCGCGGGCCGCACGGCGGACCGGCAGCGCGCTCCGGCCCTGGAGTTGCGCAACGTCCGTGCGCGGGGCCCCCGCTCAGGGGGCGACGGGTGCCGGTTCCCGTTCGGTGTCGCGGCGGATCAGGGCCGCGTATCTGCCGTCCCGGTCGAGCAGTTCCTCATGGGTGCCACGCTCCGCCGTACGACCGCCGTCCAGGACGATGATCTGATCCGCGCCACGGACCGTGGAGAGCCGGTGCGCGATCGTGAGTGTGGTGCGCCCGGCGGAGAGCGCGTCGATCGCCGACTGCACCGCGTGTTCGGTACGCGTATCGAGAGCGCTCGTCGCCTCGTCGAGGATCAGCACGGGAGGGTCGCGCAGAATGGTGCGGGCGATCGCCAGGCGCTGCTTCTCGCCGCCGGAGAAGCGGTAGCCCCGTTCCCCGACCAGGGTGTCGTACCCGTCGGGCAGTGCGGCGATGTGGTCGTGGATCTGCGCGGCGCGGGCCGCCGCCTCTATCTCCTCGTCCGTGGCTTCCGGCTTGGCGAAGCGGAGGTTCTCGGCGACGGATGCGTGAAAGAGGTAGGTCTCCTGGGAGACCACACCGACGGCCCTGGCCAGGGTGTCGAAGTCCAGGTCACGTACGTCGACGCCGTCGATCGTGACCCGGCCGCCGGTGACGTCGTACAGCCTGGGGACGAGATAGCTGAGAGTCGACTTGCCGGAACCGGTGGGTCCTACGACGGCCAGACTGCTGCCGGCGGGCACGGTGATGTCGATGCCGGTGAGGGTGGGTCCGCTCTTCTCGTCGTAACCGAAGTCGACGTCCTCGAAGGCGACCTCGCCCCGGATCTTCTCCAGCCGCACCGGCTTCTCGGGCTCGGTGATGTCCACCTTCAGGTCGAGATACTCGAAGATCCGCTGGAAGAGGGCGAGGGACGTCTGCATCTGCACTCCGGTGGAGAGCAGGCTCACGGCGGGCCGGAACAGGCCCTGCTGGAGCGAGACGAAGGCGACCAGGGTGCCGAGGGAGACGGCGGTGGCGCCCGACTGGAGCGTGATGCCGGCCGCCCAGTAGATGACGGCGGGCATGGCGGCCATGACGATGCCGATCGTCGACATCCGCCAGCGGCCGGCCATGCTGGAGCGCACTTCGAGGTCGACGAGGCGCTCGGACTCCTCGGCGAAGCCCTTGGTGAGCGATTCCGAGCGGCCCATGGTGCGGCCGAGGAGGATGCCGCTGACCGAGAGGGACTCGGTGACAGTGGCGGCCATGGCCGCCATCTGCTTCTGGCGCTGGGTCGTGATCCTCTTGCGCTCCCGGCCCACCCGGCGGCTGATCCACACGAAGACCGGCAGCAGGAGCAGCGAGACGACGGTGAGCCGCCAGTCGAGCGCGAGCATGGCGACGACGGTGGCGATGACCGCGGTGAGGTTGGAGACCAGCGAGGTCGCGGTCGAGGTGACCGTCGCCTGCATACCGCCGATGTCGCTGGCGATGCGGGACTGCACCTCGCCCGTGCGCGTCTTGGTGAAGAAGGCCAGCGGCATCCGCTGGAGCTGGGTGTAGACGGCGGTGCGCAGGTCGTGCATGACGCGCTGGCCGACCGTCGTGGAGATGAGGGTCTGCACCACACCGAAGACGCTGGTCATCACGGCGGTGAGGATCATGCCGAGGGCGAGCAGCGAGAGCAGGCCGGTCCGGCCCTGGGGAATGGCGGTGTCCAGGATCTCGCGCAGCAGGAACGGGGAAGCCACCGACACCAGGGACGAGGCGCCGACCAGCAGACCGACCAGCGCGAGACGGCCACGGTAGGGGCGGAAGAGACGGAAGATGCGGCGCAGCTCGGCGGGCGGCTGCCCGTCATCGCTCGGCGGGGGCGTCCACGCGGGTTCGTCGGGTTTCATGGGCTCCTTCGGAGGGCGTGCGGCAGTGTGACTTCGGAGAGCATAGCTCATTGTTACCTATACTCACAATGAACGGAGTCCTGATATTGTTCCCTCATGGACTCACCCGATCCCGACGGCCTGCTGGCCGAGCAACTGCTGCGGCTCACCCGCAGGCTCCACCGCATCCAGAGCCGCCAGCTGGAGCCGATCGGCATCACTCCCGCGCAGTTTCGGCTGCTGCGCACCGTCGCGCATTACGACGGCCCGCCCCGGATGGCCGATCTCGCGCAGCGCCTGGACGTCGTCCCGCGCGCCGTGACCAGCCTGGTCGACGGCCTGGAGGCGAGCGGCCGGGTGCGCCGCGCGCCGGACCCGGCCAGCCGCCGGGTGGTGCGCGTCGAGATCACCGACGAGGGGCGCGCCACTCTCCGGTCCCTGCGCAGCGCGCGCCGGGCCGCCGCAGAGGAGATCCTTGCTCCATTGACCGCCGATCAGCGCGAGGTGCTCGGCGGGCTGCTGTCCGCTCTGGTCGACGGGATGCCGGAGCGCCGCTGCTGAGACGGCGCGGAGCGCCGTACCTCCGAGGGGACCTGTCATGCCGCTGCTGGAGCCGAAGCCGGAAGCCCTCCGTCCTGGTACGGCGCGCACGCCGTCCCACGACCGGGTCCCCGACCGGAAGGCGCAGGGCACACCCGAGCCACTGCGCTCCGAGCTGACGGCCCTGCTCGGAGCCGACAAGGTGCTGTGGAAGATCTCCGACCTCGTGCGGTACGCCTCCGATGCCAGCCCCTACCGCTTCCTCCCCGAGGTGGTGCTCGTCCCGGAGGACATCGACGACATCTCCGCGATCCTCTCGTACGCCCACGGCAAGGGCCGCGAGGTGGTGTTCCGGGCCGCGGGCACCAGTCTGAACGGCCAGGCCCAGGGGGAGGACATCCTCGTCGACGTACGCCGTCACTGGACGGGGATCGAGGTCCTGGACGACGGGGCGCGGGCCCGGATCGGGCCGGGGACCACCGTCATGCGGGCCAACGCCGCCCTGGCCAGGCACGGCAGGCTGCTGGGTCCCGACCCGGCCAGCGCCATCGCGTGCACGGTCGGCGGTGTCGTCGCCAACAACGCTTCCGGGATGACCGCGGGGACGACCCGCAATTCGTACCGCACCCTCTCCTCGCTCACCTTCGTCCTGCCCAGCGGCACCGTCGTCGATACGGCGGACCCGGCGGCGGACGACCTGCTGGCCCATGCCGAGCCCCGGCTGTGCGAGGGGCTGCTCGCGCTCAAGTCGGAGATCGAGGCGGACCCGGAGCTCACGGCCAGGATCCGTGCCAAGTACGAGATCAAGAACACCAACGGATACCGTCTGGACGCGTTTCTCGACGGTTCGACGCCCGCGCAGATCCTTCGGGGGCTGATGGTCGGCTCCGAGGGCACCTTCGGTTTCATCTCCGAGGTCGTCTTCGACACCCTGCCCCTGGACCGCCGGGTCTCGTCGGCGCTGCTGTTCTTCCCCTCGCTGTCGGCCGCCGCGACGGCCGTCCCCCGATTCAACGAGGCGGGGGCGATCGCGGTGGAGCTCATGGACGGCAACACCCTGCGCGCCTCGGTCAGCGTCCAGGGCGTCCCGGCCGACTGGTCGACGCTGCCCAAGGAGACGACGGCGCTGCTGGTGGAATTCCGCGCCCCGGACGAGGCCGGACAGGTGGCGTACGAGAGGGCGGCGGCGGAGGTCGTCGCCGGGCTGGACCTCGTGACGCCTGCCCAGTCGGTCACCAACGCGTTCACCCGGGGCTCCGCGGCGATCTCCGGCTACTGGAAGGCGCGCAAGGCCTTCGTCACCGCGGTCGGCGGCTCCCGCCCGTCCGGTACGACACTCATCACGGAGGACTTCGCCGTACCGCCCGCACGCCTCGCCGAAGCCTGCCGGGCACTGCTGGAGCTCCAGGCGGAGCACGGTTTCGACGCGGCTGTCGCGGGCCACGCGGCCCACGGCAATCTCCACTTCCTGCTCGCCTTCGACGCGGGGAAGCCCTCCGATGTCGACCGGTACGCCGCCTTCATGGACGACTTCTGCCGGCTCGTCGTCGACCGGTTCGACGGCTCGCTGAAGGCCGAGCACGCCACGGGACGCAATATCGCGCCGTTCCTGGAGCTGGAGTGGGGCCCGAAGGCGACGGAGCTGATGTGGCGTACGAAGCAGGTCATCGACCCCGACGGGGTGCTGGCGCCCCGCATCGTCCTCGACCGTGACCCGAAGGCCCATCTGCGCGGGCTCAAGACGATTCCGAAGGTGGAGGCCGTCGCCGACCCGTGCATCGAGTGCGGCTTCTGCGAACCGACCTGCCCCAGTGAGGACCTGACCACCACTCCGCGCCAACGGATCGTGCTGCGCCGGGAGATGATGCGGCAGAGCGACGGTGCCCCGGTGGAGGCCGGTCTGCTCGATGCGTACGGGTACGACGCGGTGGACACCTGCGCGGGCGACTCCACCTGCAAACTGGCCTGCCCGGTCGGCATCGACACCGGGGCGATGATGAGGGACTTCCGTCATCTGCGGCACTCTCCGCGCGAGGAGCGGATCGCCGCGCTGACCGCGAAGAACTTCAAGGCGGTGGAGGCCGCGGCCCGTCTGGCGGTGGCCGCCGCCGACAGGATCACGGACCGGATCGGCGACCGGCTGCTGGAGTCCGTCACCGGGCTGGCGCGCAAGGCCGTGCGCCCCGATCTGGTGCCCGAGTGGCTGCCGGAGATCCCCGGAGCCGCCGCCCGGAAGCTGCCTCGCACCTCCAGGGCCGGCGCCGACGCCGTCTACTACCCGGCGTGCGTGAACCGCATCTTCGCCGGCCCCGAGCCGAGGCGGGAACCGTCCCTGGCCGAGGCCGTCGTCGCCGTCTCCGCCCGCGCCGGAAAGCCGGTGTGGATCCCCGACGATGTCGCGGGCACCTGCTGCGCGACGATCTGGCACTCCAAGGGGTACGACGAGGGCAACAGGGTGATGGCCAACCGCATGGTGGAGGCCGCCTGGGGCTGGACCGCGGGCGGCAGGCTGCCCCTGGTCGTCGACGCCTCGTCCTGCACTCTGGGCATCGCCCACGAGGTGGTGCCCTATCTCACCGGGGACAACCGCGAACTGCACCGCGAACTGACCGTCGTCGACTCGCTCGTGTGGGCGGCGGACGAGCTGCTTCCGGAGCTGACGGTGCTCCGCAGGACCGGTTCGGCGGTCCTGCACCCGACCTGCTCGATGGAGCACCTGGGCGACGTCGAGCACCTGCGCAGGGTCGCCGAGGCATGCGCCGACGAGGTGGTCGTACCCGATGACGCGGGGTGCTGCGCCTTCGCCGGTGACCGCGGCATGCTCCACAAGGAGCTGACCGCCTCTGCCACCGCGAAGGAGGCGGCCGAGGTCGGCACCCGGACGTACGACGTGTATCTGTCGGCGAACCGGATGTGCGAGATCGGCATGGACCGGGCGACCGGGCAGCGGTACCACTCGGTGCTGATGGAGCTGGAGCGGGCGACCCGCCCGTAGAAGCGGAGCGCCGCAGGAACGCCACCCGAGAGGCGGCCGGATATGGCCCCCGGGCGGCCCCGGCGCGTAAAACCGTTTGCCTCGGACCAGGGCAGGAAGCGAACCTTGCACGGTTTGGTCCCTCACCGTTCCTCACCATTCACCTGTTTCCGAGGTCCACGGACCTCCGCCCTTCCAAGCCCTGGGACGTCATGCAGATTCGCGATCTTCCGTACTCAGATCCTGGCGATCCGGATGTCCGGTCAGGTCCATGGTTCCTGTTCTGGCTCGGGCGCAATCAGCTCGCCGGACAGCTCAAGTCCCTTTCCTGGGGCCTCCTCCATCAGTGCGCCATCGCCGGGCTCCCGCTCGCCGTCGGCCTCGCCGTCCAGGCCGTCATCGACGGCTCGGGCAGCGGTCTCGCCTGGGCCGGCGGCCTGATCGTGGCCCTCGGTGTCCTGATCGCCGTCGGTGACACGATGCTCCACCGGACCGCCGTCACCAACTGGATCACCGCTGCCGCACGGGTGCAGCAGCTCCTGGCACGCAAGACCGCCGAGCTCGGCTCCGCGCTCACCCGGCGGGTCGCGGCCGGTGAAGTGGTATCCGTATCAACAGGTGACGTCGAGAAAATTGGATGGTTCGTCGAAGCACTTTCCCGCTTCGCCGCCGCCGCGACCGCCCTCGTACTGATCTGTATCGGCCTCGTCCTCTATCTCCCGACCCTCGGCGTGCTGGTGGCGATCGCCATGCCGGTCCTGGCGCTGGCGGTACTGCCGCTGCTCCCCCGGGCCACCCGGCGCGCCGATGTGCAGCGCGAGAAGGCGGGCAAGGCGACGGAGCTGGCCTCCGACACGGTCGCCGGTCTGCGGGTGCTGCGCGGTATCGGCGGTGAGGAACTCTTCCTCGGCCGCTACCGCCGCGCCTCCCAGGAGGTGCGCAAGGCCGCCGTCCGCAGTGCCAGGATGTGGGCGCTGATCTCGGCGATCCAGGTGCTGCTGCCGGGCGTTCTGCTGATCTCACTGGTCGTGTACGGGGCGACGCTGGCCCGGGACGGCCGCATCGAGGTGGGCCAGCTGGTCACCGTGTACAGCGCGGCGACCCTGATGCTGTTCCCTCTGCGGCACGTGGAAGAGATCGCCATGGCGTACTCCTTCTCCAAGCCTTCCGCGAAGCGCGCGGTCCGGGTGCTGTCCCTGCACCGCAGCGAGCAGCCTTCGCCGGTCGAGGACGTGGCCCCGGCCGGCGACCTGTACGACCCGGCCACCGGCCTGATGGCCCCCGAAGGGCTGTTCACCGCCGTGGTCTGCGGCGATCCCGACGAGGCCGGGCGGCTGGCCGAACGGCTCGGCGGGCACGTCCAGGCCGAGGACGACGCGGCCGGTACCGACGACACCTCACAGAAGGGGGCACCTTCGGTGCTGCTCGGCGGAGTGGCCCTGGACGAACTGCCGCTGGACCGCGCGCGGACCGCGGTGCTGGTACAGGACAAGGATCCGGTGCTGCTCTCGGGGACGCTGCGCGAGCTGCTCGATGTTCCGTCCTCCGGGCTCGTGACCGCCGAGGACGCCCTGTCGGCGGCCCAGTGCGCCGATGTGCTGGACGCGCTGGCGCAGGCTTCGCCCGACACGGACGGCGACCCGATGGGGACCCGGATCACGGAGCGCGGCCGTTCGCTCTCCGGTGGCCAGCGGCAGCGGCTCGCGCTGGCGCGTTCCCTGGTCACTGACCCGGAGGCGCTGGTGCTCGACGAGCCGACGTCCGCGGTCGACTCGCACACGGAGGCCCGGGTGGCCGCAGGTATCAAGCGGCTGCGCCGGGGCCGTACGACCGTGGCGTTCGCCTCGTCACCGCTGCTGCTCGACCTGGCGGACCGTGTGGTGCTGGTCCACGACGGCTCCGTCGTTGCCGTCGGCTCGCACCGCGAGCTGCTGCGCGGCGAACCCCGGTACCGGGCGGTCGTCACACGCGAGACCGAGGACGAAATCGCGGCCCTGGCCGCACAGGAGGAGATCGAGGAGACCGGACAGGCCTCCGCGATCGACGCGATCGAGGAAATCGAGGAGAGGGCATGATCGGCGTCGCACCACCGGCGTACGACCCGGCCGCCCCGGAGTCGGCGACGACCCTGCCGGTCGGCACACCGATGACCGTGCGCGGTTACGTACGGGACCTGCTGCGGCGTCACCGCAAGGCGTTCACCGTGCTCATCACGGTGAACGCGATCGCGGTGATCGCCTCGATCACCGGCCCGTATCTGCTGGGCGGGCTGGTCGAGGACCTGTCGAACGGAGTCACCGACCTCCATCTGGAGCGCACCGCCGCGGTGTTCGCGATCGCGCTCGTCGTGCAGACCGTGTTCACACGGACCATGCGGCTGCGCGGTGCGATGCTCGGTGAGGAGATGCTCGCCGATCTGCGCGAGGACTTCCTCGTACGCTCGGTCGGGCTGCCGCCGGGGGTCCTGGAGCGGGCCGGGACGGGTGATCTGCTGTCCAGGATCACCACGGACATCGACCGTCTCGCGAACGCGATGCGTGAGGCCGTGCCGCAGCTGGCGATCGGCGTGGTGTGGGCGGGTCTGCTGCTCGGCGCGCTCACGGTGACGGCGCCGCCGCTGGCACTGGCGGTACTGATCGCGCTGCCCGTCCTGATCGTCGGCTGCCGCTGGTACTTCAAGCGGGCGCCTTCGGCGTACCGCTCGGAGGCCGCCGGATACGCGTCGGTCGCGGCGATGCTCGCCGAGACCGTGGACGCCGGGCGGACCGTGGAGGCGCACCGTCTGGGGGCGCGCCGGGTCGCGCTGTCGGACCGCCGGATCGAGGAGTGGACAGCTTGGGAACGGTACACATTGTTCCTGCGTTCGGTGCTCTTCCCCGTCATCAACGCGACGTACGTGACGATCCTCGGCGCGGTGCTGATGCTCGGCGGCTGGTTCGTGCTGGAGGGCTGGCTCACCGTCGGTCAGCTGACGACCGGTGCGCTGCTGGCGCAGATGATGGTCGACCCGATCGGGCTGATCCTGCGCTGGTACGACGAGTTGCAGGTCGCCCAGGTCTCGCTGGCCCGGCTGGTCGGTGTACGGGACATCGAGCCGGACGCGGGTGACGACGAGGTCGGCCCCGACGGCCGCGCGGTCCGTGCCGACGAGGTGCACTTCGGCTACCGGGCCGGGGTCGACGTCCTGCACAAGGTGACCCTGGACGTGGCTCCGGGTACGCGGCTGGCGCTGGTCGGCCCTTCGGGGGCGGGCAAGTCCACGCTGGGCCGGCTGCTGGCCGGGATCTACGCACCGCGCACGGGCGAAGTGACCCTGGGCGGGGCGGAGTTGTCGCGGATGACGGCGGAGCGGGTGCGGCAGCACGTCGCCCTGGTCAACCAGGAGCACCACGTCTTCGTGGGTTCGCTGCGCGACAACCTGCTGCTGGCCCGTACCGGCGCCGATGACGCGGAGCTGTGGGCCTCCCTCGCCGCGGTCGACGCGGACGGCTGGGCGAAGGCCCTGGACAAGGAGCTGGACACGGAGGTCGGCTCGGGCGGCTTCGCCCTCACTCCGGCGCAGGCGCAGCAGATCGCGCTGGCCCGGCTGGTACTCGCCGATCCGCACACGCTGGTGCTGGACGAGGCGACCTCGCTGCTCGACCCGCGGGCCGCCAGGCATCTGGAGCGCTCGCTGGCCAGGGTGCTGGACGGCCGTACGGTGGTGGCCATCGCGCACCGCCTGCACACCGCGCACGACGCGGATGTGATCGCGGTCGTCGAGAGCGGCCGGATCAGCGAACTGGGCAGCCACGACGAGCTGGTGGCGGCGGACGGCGCGTACGCGGCGCTGTGGCGGTCCTGGCACGGCTGATCCAGGCCACGGGGCTCCCGGGCGCAGCGAACGTGTCCAACCGTGATCACTAATGTGTGACAGGTGAACGATTCGAACGTGACTTCGGGGGCTCCGGACTGTCGCAGCGCCGCGCGGTATCTGTGGTGGCTGGTCACCAGTCAGCGCCGGCGGGTCGCCGCCGGTGCGCTGCTCGGCAGCGCCTGGATGGTCTGCCTGACGCTGCCGCCGTACCTGCTGTCACGGGCCATCGACGACGGGCTGGAACCGGGTCGGTGGCCCGCGCTGGCCGGCTGGGCAGCCGCGTTGTTCGGTGTGGGGGTGCTGAACGCGTGGCTCGGCATCATGCGGCACCGCACGATGACCAGGGTGCGGATGGATGCCGCCTTCCGTTCGGTGCAGGTGGTCGTCAGGCAGGCGACCAGGCTGGGCGCCGCACTGCCGCGCCGGGCCACGGCCGGGGAGGTCGTGACGATCGGGTTCGGCGATGTCGGCGTGATCGCCGGCACGCTGACCATCACCGGCCCCGGTGTCGGCGCGGTCCTCGCCTATGTCGTCGTCGCCGGGCTGCTGCTGACCATCTCACCCCTGCTCGCCGCGGTGGTGCTGCTCGGTGTGCCGCTCCTCGCGGTGCTGGTCGGCCCGCTGCTGGGGCGGCTTCAGGGCGTCGAGACGACGTACCGCGAGCAACAGGGCGCGCTCGCCGCACGGTTCGAGGACATCGTCGGGGGTCTGCGCGTCCTCAATGGCATCGGCGGCAAGGAGGTGTACGCCGAGCGCTACCGGCGCGGCTCGCGGACGGTACAGGCGGAGGGGTACCGCGTCGGCACGGTGACCAGCTGGATCCGGGCTCTCGGTGTCGGGCTTCCCACCCTGTTCCTCGGGACGGTGACCTGGCTGGCGGCCCGGATGGCCGCTCAAGGGACCATCACGGTCGGCGAGTTGGTCGCGGTGTACGGGTACGCCGCGGTGCTTGTGGTGCCGGTCGCGTTCTTCATCGAGGGCGGCTACGACCTCAGCCGCGGACTCGTCGCAGCCCGCAGGGTCGTACGGTTCCTGGCCCTGGAGCCCGATTCCGCAGGTGCGGACGCGGGTTCGGACGGGCCGGAGTCGCCGTCCACGCTCCGTGATCCGGCATCCGGCGTCGAGGTGGTGCCCGGAAAACTGACCGCGTTGGTCAGCGCCCTGCCGTCGGATTCCGCGGCGGTGGTCGACCGCCTCGGCCGCTTCGCGGAGTCGGCCGCGACCTGGGGTGCGATACGCCTCGACACCATCGACCTGACGCAGGTCCGCCGGCGGATCCTCGTCGCGGACAACGAGGCCGATCTGTTCGCCGGCCCGCTGCTCGAGGTGATCCGCGGCACGCGGGATCCGGACGCGGACACCATCGCCCGCGGTGTCCACGCGGGCATGGCGCAGGACATCGTCCGCGGCCTGCCCGACGGGCTCGACTCGCGCGTCGACGCGCAGGGCCGCAACCTCTCCGGAGGTCAGCGCCAGCGCATCCGCCTGGTCCGAGCCCTGCTGGCCGATCCCGAGGTACTCCTGGCGGTCGAGCCCACCTCGGCGGTCGACGCACACACCGAGGCGGCCGTCGCGACCCGGCTGCGCGCGGCGCGGACCGGCCGCACCACGGTCGTCACCAGCACGTCACCGCTCCTCCTGGATGAGGCGGACACCGTGCACTACCTGGTCGACGGCTCCGTCGTGGACACCGGCACCCATCGCGAACTCCTGGACAGGCAGCCCGGCTACCGGCTCCTGGTGTCGCGCGGCGTCGACGACGAGGACGACGACCGCACGGGCGAAGGTACCGTCCCGCCGCTCCGGGAGGCCGTGCGATGACTGCCCGTTCCCTGCCCGTTGCCGGACCGTCCGAGGTACGCCGCGCGGCGTACCGGCTGATCCGGCTGGACGGTCGCGCCTTCGCCGTCATGATCGGCCTCAACGCGCTGGCCGCCGGTGCCGGACTCGCCGGCCCGTGGCTGCTCGGCCGCATCATCGACGAGGTCGGATCCGGGGGCACGGTGGCCTCGGTGGACCGCCTCGCTCTCGCCATGCTCGTCTTCGCGCTCGCGCAACTCCTGCTGACCCGCTACGCCGGCCACGTCGGACACCGCTTCGGCGAGCGGACCCTGGCGCGTATCCGCGAGGAGTTCGCCGACCGGGCGCTCGCACTGCCCGCGGCGGTGGCCGAACGGGCCGGAACCGGCGACCTGATGACCCGCGGCACCACGGACGTCGCCGCTGTCGGCGCGACTCTCCGCGATGCCGGACCCGAGGTCCTCATCGCCGGAGTCCAGGCGCTGTTCATCCTCGGCGCGGTCTTCGTGATCGACCCGCTGCTCGGTGCGTGCGGGGTGCTGGGGCTGCTCGGCATCTGGTTCGCCGCCCGCTGGTATCTGCGCCGGGCGCTCACCGCGTACCTCGCCGAAGGGGCCGCCAACTCGGCTCTCGCGGAGCAGCTCGCGGCCACCGCGGCCGGCGCCCGCACCATCGAAGCCCTCGGCCTGCAAGAACGCCGCATCTCGGCATGCCAGGAGGACATCGAAACGTGCCGCGGCACAAGGACCCGCACCCTGTTCCTCCGCAGCGTGCTCTTCCCCGCCGTGGACATCTCGTACGCCGTTCCCGTGACCGGTGTCCTACTGGTCGGCGGTGTGCTGCACGACCACGGCGCGATGAGCCTCGGCGCGGTGGTCGCATCGGCCCTGTATCTGCGGCAGCTCTCCCAGCCCCTGGACACCATCCTTCAGCAGCTGGAGCGGGTGCAGAGCAGCAGTGCCTCCTTCGCCAGGGTCGAGGGCCTCGGCCTGGCCACGCAGGCACCGCCGCCCGCGTCCCCCGCACCGGCCGACGACCGGATCGAGGTGACCGGTGTGCGTTACGCCTACGACGGCGGGGGCGACGTGCTGCGCGGTGTCGACCTGACGGTCCGGCCCGGCGAGCGCCTGGCGATCGTCGGTCCCTCAGGCGCGGGCAAGACCACCCTGGGCCGACTGCTGGCCGGGATGGACACACCCCACACCGGCTCGGTGACGGTGGGACAGGTCCCGGTCGCCGGTCTGGACCCCGGCCAACTGCGCCGGCACGTCGTCCTCGTCACCCAGGAACACCATGTGTTCCTGGGCACGGTCCGGGACAACCTGCTGATCGCCGCAGCTCACGCCACCGACGCCGAGCTGCGTGCGGCACTCCTCGCGGTGGGCGCCGAATGGGCCGTCGAGCTGCCTGACGGCCTGGACACCGATCTGGGGCACGGGGGGCATCGGCCCGACGGCGCCCGGGCACAGCAGCTCGCCCTGGCGCGCGTGGTGCTGGCCGACCCGCACACGCTGATACTCGACGAGGCGACCGCACTCCTGGACCCGAGGACCGCCCGGCACACGGAGCGGGCGCTGGCCGCTGTCCTCGAAGGCCGGACCGTCGTCGCCATCGCCCACCGCTTGCAGACGGCCCACGACGCCGACCGGGTGGCCGTGATGGAGGACGGCCGCCTCACCGAACTCGGCACCCACGACGAGCTCGTCGCGGCCGGCGGCGCCTACGCGGCACTCTGGCGCTCATGGCACGGCGAGGGGCACGCGGAGAGGCACGGCGAGGCGCATCCCTCCTCGTGAGCCGCGTCGAGCCGGGGCGCCGTCGGGAGGCGAACTCGGATGCGGCCGGTAAGGATGAGGAGTGACTCACCCGGAATCAGGGGCAGGCGAGGACAGGACCGACGGACCCTCCAAGCCCGAGAAGGGACGCACACCGTGGCACGACCCAGGATTCTCGTTGTCGGCGCCGGCTTCGCAGGGGTCGGGTGCGTACGCCGGCTGGAGCGCAGGCTCGTCCCCGGCGAAGCCGAGATCACGCTCGTCACACCGTTCTCGTACCAGCTGTACCTGCCGCTCCTGCCACAGGTGGCCGCCGGTGTGCTCACTCCCCAGTCGGTCGCCGTCTCGCTGCGCCGCAGCCGGCGCCACCGCACCCGGATCGTGCCGGGCGGGGCCATTGGAGTGGACACCGCGGCGAAGGTCTGCGTCGTCCGCAAGATCACCGGCGAGGTCGTGAACGAGTCGTACGACTACATCGTGCTCGCCGCGGGCAGCGTCACCCGGACCTTCGACATCCCCGGCCTCGTGGAACACGCGCGGGGCATGAAGACTCTCGCCGAGGCCGCGTACATCCGGGACCACGTGATCGCCCAGCTCGATCTGGCCGATGCCAGTCAGGACGAGGAGGAGCGGGCGTCCCGGCTCCAGTTCGTCGTGGTCGGCGGCGGATACGCGGGCACCGAGACCGCCGCCTGTCTGCAACGGCTCACCAGCAACGCCCTCAAGCACTACCCGCGGCTCGACCCGAAGCTCATCAAGTGGCATCTGATCGACATCGCCCCGAAGCTCATGCCCGAACTCGGGGACAAGCTCGGCCTGGACGCCATGGAGATCCTGCGCAGGCGCGGGATCGAGGTCTCGCTCGGCGTCTCGGTCGCCGAGGCGACCGCGGAGCGGGTGACCTTCACCGACGGCCGGGTCCTGCCCTGCCGCACGCTGATCTGGACGGCCGGCGTGGCCGCCAGCCCGCTGATCGCCACCCTCGGCGCGGAGACGGTACGCGGACGGCTCGCGGTGACGCCCGAACTCTCCCTGCGCGGCTCGGACGGCGTCTTCGCGCTCGGTGACGCCGCCGCTGTTCCCGATCTGGCGAAGGGCGACGGTGCCGTCTGCCCGCCGACCGCGCAGCACGCCATGCGCCAGGGCCGCACGCTCGCCGACAACCTGATCGCGACGCTGCGGGGCATGCCGTTGATGCCGTACGAGCACAAGGACCTCGGTCTGGTCGTCGACCTGGGCGGCCGGGACGCCGTCTCCAAGCCCCTCGGCGTGGAGCTGAAGGGCCTCCCGGCCCAGCTGGTGGCCCGGGGCTATCACTGGTCGGCGCTGCGGACGAACGTCGCCAAGACCCGGGTCCTGACGAACTGGATGCTGAACGCGATCGCCGGTGACGACTTCGTACGGACCGGCTTCCAGCTCCGTAGTCCGGCGACGCTGCGGGACTTCGAGTACACCGACAGCTATCTGACCCCGGAGCAGGTGCGCGCGCACACGGCCGCGACGGTGATCCGCCACTGATCGGGCAGGGCACTGATCCGGCCAGGGCTGCCCCGGCCGGATCAGCTCTGCCGGGAGAGGACCGTCTCGACGGTGTCAGCGTCCTCCGGCCGCTTGTCCTCCCGGTAGCGCAGCACCCGCGCGAACCGCAGAGTGACACCGGCCGGGTAGCGGGTGGAGCGCTGAAGGCCGTCGTAGGCGATCTCGACGACGAGTTCCGGGCGCACGGTCACCACGTGGCCGTCGTCGCCGGTGGACAGCTCGCGCAGCCGTTCGGTCTGCCAGCCGAGCATCTTGTCGGTGAGCCCTTTGAAGGTCTTGCCGAGCATGGCGTACGAGCCGTCGTCCCGCCGCGCCCCCAGGTGCAGGTTGGACAGCTTCCCGGTGCGCCGCCCGTGTCCCCATTCGGCCGCCAGCACGACGAGGTCCAGGGTGTGCACCGGTTTCACCTTCAGCCAGGAGGCGCCGCGCCGTCCCGCGCTGTAGGGCGCGTCGAGGCTCTTGATCACCACTCCCTCGTGGCCCAGCGCCAGCGTGGCGGCCAGGAATTCGACGGCTGCCGCACGCTCACCCGCCTCGGTGGGCTCGGCGACGAGGACGCGGCGGACGCGCATCCGCTCGGGGACCAGCCCGGCCAGCGCCGCGTGGCGTTCGGTGAAGGGCAGGTCGAGCAGGTCCCGGCCGTCGGCCGACAGCGCGTCGAAGAAGACGGGCACGACGGGGACGGTGGCCGCCGCACCTGCCACGTCGCGCCGGGAGCCGACCCGGGCGGCGGTCTCCTGGAACGGGCGGGGGCGGCCGTCGGCGCCGAGCGCGATCACCTCACCGTCGAGAATGAACCGTTCACCGGCGAAGTCGCGTACAGCCGCTGCGATGTCCGGCAGGCGCTCGGTCATGTCGTCGAGCGTCCGGGTGTAGAGGCGGACCTCGTCGCCGTCCCTGTGTGCCTGGACGCGGATGCCGTCCAGTTTCTCCTCGACGACGCAGGGCCCGAGCTTGTCGATCGCCTCGGTGACCGACCGGGCGGTGTGCGCGAGCATCGGCAGGACGGGGCGTCCCACGGTGAGCCGGAACGCGTCGAGTGCCTCCGGCCCCTGCGCGAGCAGTTCCCGGGCCACTGCTTGCAGCGATCCGGCGAGCATCACGGCCCGCCGTACGTCGGCGGGCGGCGCCCCGGCTGCCTGGGCGAGTGCGTCGGCGGCGACGGCGTCCAGGGCTCCCTGGCGCACCTCGCCGGTGAGCAGGGCGCGCAGGAAGTGCTGCTCGTCGGCGGTCGCGGCGCCGAGAAGCCGCTGCAGGCGCTCCCGGCGTCCCGCCTGGGAGCCCGCCCCGGCGAGCGCCCCGATGGCCGTCAGCTCCGCGTCCACCTCCGCGACGGTGAGGGCGGGCTCGGCGGCGGGCGCCACCGGGTCGCCCAGGGTGCTCCAGCCGATGCCGAGCCGGCCCTGCGGAAGGCGGCCGGAGAGATACGGGATGACGATCGGCACGTCGTCCGGTGCGGTGTCCCGGAACAGGCCGGCCAGCAGGGCGACCTTCCGGTTCCGCGCCGACGTGGCGGCGACCTCCAGGGACACGTGGGCGAGCCGGGCAAGCAGCATGCAGTCATGGTGCTACGGCTCCGGGCGCACCGCCCGTGGAGCGCGGAGCCGTCAGATGACGTTGAGGGCGGCGGCCCCGCCCACTCCCCCGAGCAGCATGAAGACCGGCATCAGCACCTTCAGCTCGACCCAGCTGCCGGCCCGGAAACGCATGAACTTCGGCGGCCCGAGCGGATACCAGCGCTTGCGGCCCAGCGGGATCGGCCACAGGATCGGGCAGCCCGAGACGGTCAGCGCGTCGCCGATGTCGTGGACGAGCGCGCCGAGCACTATGGGCAGCCCGAGCCACAGGTACTCCTGGCCGGGGGCGGTGAAGAGCCAGTCGGAGCCGTTGCCCGCCTTGTCCAGGACGCCCGCCAGGATCCAGGCGCTGGTCGCGCCGAGCAGCCACACCAGGACGTCGCTGGACATCCGGGCGGCCCGCCACAGCAGTCCTTCGACGGCCAGGACCAGGTGGACGAAGAGGATCGCCAGGACCGCCCACCGTCCGCCGGTGACCGCGGCGGCCGAGGCCCCCGCACCGATCAGCACGGCCCACAGCCAGGTGTGGGTGAGGGTCCGGTGGCCGCCGGTCCTGCGAGGGTCGCCGGGTCCTCTGGTCGCCTTGTAGACGGCGTACGAGAGTTTGTCGACGATCTCGCACAGGCCCTTGGAGACCGGTCCGAAGGCCCGCGAGATCGTCGCCGACTTGTGGTCGAGGTCGGGGGCGAGCGCGGCGCCCGCGCAGATCAGTGCGCCCACGACGAGAACGGGCCAGGGCATCGGATAGCCGGCGGCGGCAGCCGCGGCGCCCACCCCCAGCCAGGCCGCTGCCCCCGACAGAGAGTGCGCCGGTCCCATCATGGTCGTTCCCGCCCCCGTAGATCATGTGTGGCCATGGCCCGTGCGGCGCGGCCGAGTTGAGTGGGCAGCGTATCGTCCGTGATCTTCGGCCCGCCCTCCGGTTCCCTCATCCGGACGGAAGACAGGCAAGATGGGGGTGTGACCCTTATCGATCAGCTGCCCCCGACCGACGACCCGGACGCCCTCTTCGAGGCCTTCTCCTCATGGACCGAGACCCAGGGCATCACCCTCTATCCGGCTCAGGAAGAGGCGCTGATCGAGGTCGTCTCCGGGGCGAACGTGATCCTTTCCACGCCCACGGGCTCGGGAAAGAGCCTGGTCGCCGCCGGTGCGCACTTCACGGCGCTGGCCCAGGACAAGGTCACCTTCTACACCGCGCCGATCAAGGCACTGGTCTCGGAGAAGTTCTTCGACCTGTGCAAGCTCTTCGGCACGGAGAACGTCGGCATGCTCACCGGCGACGCCTCGGTCAACGCCGATGCCCCGGTCATCTGCTGCACCGCCGAGGTGCTGGCCTCGATCGCCCTGCGTGACGGCAAGTACGCCGATATCGGCCAGGTCGTGATGGACGAGTTCCACTTCTACGCGGAGCAGGACCGCGGCTGGGCCTGGCAGATCCCGATCCTGGAGCTGCCGCAGGCCCAGTTCGTGCTGATGTCGGCGACGCTCGGCGATGTCGCGATGTTCGAGAAGGACCTCACGCGCCGCACCGGCCGGCCCACCTCGGTGGTGCGTTCGGCGACCCGGCCGGTCCCGCTCAGTTACGAGTACCGGCTGACGCCGATCACCGAGACGATCACGGAGCTGCTGGACACCCGGCAGGCGCCCGTCTACATCGTGCACTTCACCCAGGCCGCTGCCGTCGAGCGGGCCCAGTCGCTCATGAGCATCAACATGTGCACGAAGGAGGAGAAGGAGAAGATCGCCGACCTGATCGGCAACTTCCGCTTCACCACCAAGTTCGGCCAGAACCTCTCGCGCTACGTCCGCCACGGCATCGGGGTCCATCACGCGGGCATGCTGCCCAAGTACCGCCGCCTGGTGGAGAAGCTCGCCCAGGCGGGTCTCCTCAAGGTGATCTGCGGTACGGACACCCTCGGCGTCGGCGTCAACGTACCCATCCGCACGGTGCTGTTCACGGCGCTCACGAAGTACGACGGCACCCGGGTCCGCACGCTGCGCGCGCGGGAGTTCCACCAGATCGCCGGCCGGGCCGGGCGGGCCGGGTTCGACACGGCGGGCTTCGTCGTCGCACAGGCGCCGGAACACGTCATCGAGAACGAGAAGGCCGTCAAGAAGGCGGGCGACGACGTCAAGAAGAAGCGCAAGGTGGTCCGCAAGAAGGCCCCCGAGGGCTTCGTCGCCTGGTCGGAGACCACCTTCGACAAGCTGATCCAGTCCGATCCCGAGCCGCTGAGCTCCCGCTTCCGGGTGACGCACACGATGCTGCTCTCGGTGATCGCGCGACCCGGCAACGCCTTCGAGGCGATGAGGCATCTGCTGGAGGACAACCACGAGCCGCGCAAGGCGCAGCTCCGTCACATCAAGCGGGCCATCGCCATCTACCGCTCGCTGCTCGACGGCGGTGTGGTGGAGCGGCTCGACGAGCCGGACGCCGAGGGCCGCATCGTCCGGCTCACCGTCGACCTCCAGCAGGACTTCGCGCTCAACCAGCCGCTGTCCACCTTCGCGCTGGCCTCGTTCGACCTCCTCGACGTCGAATCCCCCTCGTACGCACTGGACATGGTCTCCGTCGTCGAGTCGACCCTGGACGACCCCCGGCAGATCCTCGCCGCCCAGCAGAACAAGGCGCGGGGCGAGGCGGTCGGGCAGATGAAGGCGGACGGGATCGAGTACGAGGAGCGCATGGAGCTGCTCCAGGACGTGACGTACCCGAAGCCGCTGAGCGAGCTGCTGTGGCACGCGTACGACGTGTACCGCACGAGCCACCCGTGGGTCAGCGACCACCCGGTGTCGCCGAAGTCGGTGATCCGGGACATGTACGAACGGGCCATGACGTTCACGGAGTTCACGTCGAACTACGAGCTGGCGCGTACGGAGGGCATCGTCCTGCGCTATCTCGCGGGCGCGTACAAGGCTCTTGAGCACACCATCCCGGACGACCTGAAGTCGGAGGACCTGGAGGATCTGACCGCCTGGCTCGGCGAGATGGTCCGTCAGGTGGACTCCAGTCTCCTGGACGAGTGGGAGCAGCTCGCCAACCCGGAGGTGGAGACCGCCGAGCAGGCGCAGGAGCGGGCGGACGAGGTCAAGCCGGTCACGGCGAACGCGCGCGCCTTCCGGGTCCTGGTCCGCAACGCGATGTTCCGCCGCGTCGAGCTGGCCGCGCTGGACCGGGTCCGCGACCTCGGCGAGATGGACGGCGAGTCCGGCTGGGACGAGGACGCCTGGGGCGAGGCGATGGACAAGTACTGGGACGCGCACGAGGACCTGGGTACCGGTCCCGACGCCCGGGGCCCGAAGCTGCTGAAGATCGACGAGGACCGCGAGCACGGCCTGTGGCGGGTCTGGCAGGCGTTCGCCGACCCGGCGGGGGACCACGACTGGGGCATCAGCGCCGAGGTCGACCTGGCCGCTTCCGACGAGGAGGGCCGGGCGGTCGTCCGGGTCACCTCGGTGGGTCAGCTGTGACGAGGAACCGCCTTCGAGAGTGGAGTGGTGCAGCATGACGAACCCCGCCGAGCGCCTGGTCGACCTTCTCGACCTGGAGCGGATCGAGGTCAACATCTTCCGTGGCCGCAGCCCGCAGGAGTCGCTCCAGCGGGTCTTCGGCGGCCAGGTCGCAGGACAGGCGCTGGTGGCGGCGGGACGCACCACCGACGGCGACCGCCCGGTCCACTCGCTGCACGCCTACTTCCTGCGCCCCGGACGCCCCGGCGTGCCGATCGTCTACGAGGTCGAGCGGGTGCGGGACGGCCGGTCCTTCACCACCCGGCGGGTCACGGCCGTGCAGGAGGGCCGGACGATCTTCAATCTGACGGCGTCCTTCCACCGCCCGGAGGAGGGCAGCTTCGAGCACCAGCTGCCGCCGGCCCGCAAGGTCCCGGACCCCGACGACCTGCCGACCGTCGCCGACGAGGTACGTGAGCACCTGGGCGCCCTGCCCGAGGCGCTGGAGCGGATGGCCAGGCGCCAGCCCTTCGACATCCGTTACGTCGACCGGCTGCGCTGGACGCAGGAGGAGATCAAGGACGCGGACCCGCGCAGCGCCGTGTGGATGCGTGCGGTCGGCCCCCTCGGCGACGATCCGCTCGTCCACACGTGCGCACTGACATACGCGAGCGACATGACGCTGCTCGACGCGGTCCGGATTCCGGTGGAGCCCCTGTGGGGGCCGCGCGGTTTCGACATGGCGTCGCTGGACCACGCGATGTGGTTCCACCGGCCGTTCCGGGCGGACGAGTGGTTCCTGTACGACCAGGAGTCGCCGATCGCGACGGGCGGGCGCGGGCTGGCCCGCGGCCGTATCTACGACCGCGAGGGGCAGTTGCTGGTGTCGGTGGTGCAGGAGGGGCTGTTCCGGCGGCTCGACGCGTAGTCCCCCGCGGCTCAGATACCCGGCAGGGTGTCCTGGTCGACCTCGTGGCGGCGGGTGCGGATGTCCGGTGCCGCGGGGTGCAGTTTGGCGTCGCAGGCGGGGCCGAGGCCGGTACGGCGTGATGCCGTACCGGTGAGGGGGCGTCCGCACATCCGGCAGCGCACCAGGCGGCGGCCTTCGGGCACGCCGGTGTCGGGGAGGGTTCCGGAGTCCTGTCCGGTGTCCGGCTCGTGATGTGGTCCGGACTTCGGCTCGTGATGCGGTTCGGTCTTCGGTTCGGGAGACTGCACGCTCCGATCCTCTCAGGGCGCGCCGTCCGACGCCCGATAGCCGTGATCTATCGCGGGCATTCGACAATCGCGCATTGTGACAGCCCTCGCGCTGAGCGAGCCTGGCCAGGTCCGGCACGGGCGCCGGAGCGTTCTGCGAAGGGGAGGCCATGGCACGCGATCTGGAGCGTCATCAGATTCCACAGCACCTTCGGCTCAATCACATCGACGGCGTCTGGGCGCCGGCCGAATCGGGGCTGGTGAGAGAGAACGTCAACCCGGCCGATCTCACCGATGTGCTGGGCGAGTTCACCGAGTCGGGAGGCGTCGACGCGGACCGGGCGGTCGATGCCGCCGCCGCGGCGCTGGAGTCGTGGCGGGGGCTCGGGCCGATCAGGCGGGCCGCGTATCTGACCATGGCGAGCCGCATCCTCGGTGAGCGGGCCGAGGAGATGGCGGCCGTCATCACCCGCGAGCAGGGCAAGCTGCTCTCCGAGGCGCGGGGCGAGGTGAGCCGGGCGCGCGCCGTCATCGATTTCACGGCGGGCCAGGCACGGCTGCTCGGCGGCGTGACCGCGCCGGCCGAGGAGGAGCGGACGTTCGCGTACACCTTCCGCCGTCCGATCGGTGTGGTCGGTCTGGTGTCGCCGTGGAACTTCCCGCTGGCCATCCCCATGTGGAAGGTGGCTCCGGCGCTGCTCGCCGGGTGCACGGCGGTGCTGAAGCCCTCGCCGCTGACTCCGCTGACCTCGGCGCTGCTCATGGAGATCTTCCAGCAGACGGGGCTTCCTGACGGGGTGCTCAATCTGGTGCAGGGCGATGTGGCGGCGGGTGAGGCGCTGGTCGCCAACCCCGGTGTCGCGGGCATCAGTTTCACCGGTTCGCTGCCGGTGGGTACGGCGATCCACACGGGCGGGGCGCACCGCCTGCTCCGTACGCAACTGGAGCTGGGCGGCAAGAACGCGGTGATCGTCTGTGACGACGCGGATGTCGGGCGGGCCGTGGACGCGGTGGTGCAGGGTGCGTTCGGGCAGGCCGGGCAGCGGTGTTCGGCAACCAGCCGGGCCGTGGTGGACGTGCGGGTGCGGGAGGAGTTCCTGGAGCGGATGGTGGCCCGGGTAGCGGGTATGCGGGTCGGACCGGGCGACGATCCGGCGTCGCAGATCTGCCCGGTCGTGAACACGGCCCGGCTGGACGCCGCGCTGGCGGCGGTCGCCACGGCGCAGCGGGACGGCGGCAAGGTGCTGTGCGGCGGCGGGCGTGAGCGCAGGCCGGATCTACCCGAGGGGTGCTACGTCAGTCCTACGGTGATCCGCGATGTGCCGTGGGACAGCGAGCTGGCGCAGGAGGAGGTGTTCGGACCGGTTCTCGCGGTGGTGGACGCGGACGGTTTCGACGAGGCGATGGAGATAGCGAACTCGGTGAAGTACGGGATGTCGGGCACCGTTTTCACCGCCTCGCAGTCCCGGGCGTTCGAGGCCGTCGACCGTTTCGAGGCGGGCATGCTCCATGTGAACCGGCCCGGGGTCGGTGCCTACGCGCATCTGCCGCACGTGGGGTCGAAGGCTTCCCAGTACGGGCCGCCGGAGTGCTCGCCGCAGGTGTGGGACTTCTACACCGAGTGGCACTCGGCCTGCATCAGCTACTGACGTCCCCGAAAGCCGCGAGCCCCCACCGGTCCTGCCCGGTGGGGGCTTCGTCGTACATCCGCGGTACGGCGGGACGTCAGCGGCCGACGAGCTCCTCCGCCAGTCCGAAGGAGAGCGTCATGCCCGCCCCGCCCACGCCGTTGACCACGGTCACGCCGGGCTCGGGTTCGACGACGAGTTCGTTCCGTCCGTCGCGCAGCGAGGGGTAGAAGCCGTGCCAGCGTTCGGTGATCTCCGGGGACGGCAGGGTGGCGAAGGTGGAGAGGTAGTCGAGTACGGCGCGGTTGATCTCCTCGCTCTCGAAGGGGTCGTGGGTCTTGCCGTACGCGTGGCTGTCGCCGATGGTCAGCCGGCCGTCGGCGGTCTGGGAGAGCAGTACGTGGATGCCGTTCTCCCGGTGGAAGGGCAGTTCGCGGCCCATCCGTTCGGCGAGCGCGGCCTTGGCCGTGCAGTCCTCGAAGGCGGCGTAGTGCAGCAGGGTCAGCCCGCCACAGAGCATCGGACCGAGCTGCCTGCCGCCGGGCTGGACCCCGGTGCGCATCATCTGGAGCTTGCAGCGGACGACGCGGTCGGTGGCGAAGACCTCCGGGTAGAGGGTCTCGAAGTCGTTGCCGCTGCAGACGAAGACCCGCTCGGCCCGCCAGTCGCCCGCCGTCGTCGACACGGTGGGCAGGTCGATGCCCCGTACGGTCGTGCCGAACCTGATGTCGACGCCGTGTTCCTTCGTGAGGTACTCGGCGACCGCGGGTATCGCCAGCCGTGGGTCCACATTGACCTCGGTCGGGCTCCACATCGCGGCAAGCAGCCCTTCGGCGCGGGCCATGTCGCTGCGGCTCAGTGCTTCCTTCGCCGTGATCATCGTGGTGCCGCGGTCCCTGGCGGGGGCGGTCGTCGACACGAACTCCTCCAGGACGGCGACCTCGTCGGGGTGGTGGGCGAGGTGCAGGGAGCCGACGGGTGCGGCCCACAGCCCGGATTTGGCCGCGATCTCCAGCCAGATCTCCCGGCTGCGCAGGGCACGCTCGTACATCGCGCCGCGCTGCTGTCCCACGGACCAGATCATGCCGAAGTTACGGATGGACGCGCCGACGGAGAACTCGTCACGCTCGAACAGGACGACGCGGTCGCCGCGGCGGGCCGCCGCAAGGGCGTGGGCGAGTCCGAGAATGCCTCCGCCGACGACGGCGGTGTCCACATGGTTCACGGTCATGCGAGGTGCCTCTCGTGTGCGCTCGATGATGGGGAGGGTTCACGCGGTGCGGGGCAGCCGGTTCCAGTGCGGCAGCATCAGTACGCCGGCGAGCAGCGCGGCTCCGGCGAAGCCGGTGAAAAGGACCTCGCCGGAGAGGAAGCCGGGCAGCAGCCCGCCGAGGATGGCGCCCACCGATCCGCAGCCGTTGACGAGTCCGGCGGCCGTGCCCGCGCCTTCGGCGCTCCCGAAGTCGACGGCCGCGACACACGAGATCATCGCGTCGGCCGCGTACACGGAGAGACCGATGACCGCCAGGACCGCGATCATCACCTGGGCGCTGCCGGTCGAGGTGAGCGGCATGAACAGCGCCAGTGCCGCGGTGAGGACGGCGAGCGCGAGGATGCACGCGGGGACCCGGCGGGACTGGAAGACGCGGTCGGAGATCCAGCCGACGATGATCGGGGCGAGCACGCCCGCGACGCCGAAGGCGATGGGGATGAGGGTCGCGCCGACCTTGTCGATGTCGGGCAGGCGGCGGCTCACGATGACAGGACCCCAGAGCAGGATCGCGTAACGGGCGGGCTTGAGCAGGAAGTAGGCGGCGCCGAGGGTGAGCACCATGCGTTCGCGCACCGTCTCGCGGTAGAGGGCGAGCACGGATCTGCGGGGCGCGCGGCCGGTGTCCGGGGCGGGCCTCCGGTCGGCGGTGGCCTCGGCAGGGTCAGTGGGGCCCACGTCACGGGGTGAGTCGCGCTGGAAGATCACGAAGAGCAGCAGCACCACGCCGAGGGTCGCCGCGCCGGCCAGGAACGCGACCTGCCAGTCGTCGAACACGGAGTAGGCGATCCAGCCCAGGAACGGCGGAGCGGCGAGGCCGCCGAACGCGTAGTTGGTGCTCCACATCCCGAGTACGCGTCCGCGCTCGGCCACGGTGAAGAAGTTGCCCATGTTCTTGCAGAGCGGTGCCCAGCCGGCCGACTGCGAGAGCCCCTGGAGGATCATCGCGCCGCCGAAGACCAGCAGCGCGCTGCTGACTCCCATGACGCAGGCCGCGGCTATCGCGCCGATCATGCCGCCGATCACGACCACGCGCGGGCCGAACCGGTCGGCCCAAACGCCCCAGGTGAACTGCCCCACCGCGTAGGCGGCCAGATAGACGGCGTCGATGACGCCGAGGGCGCGTTCGGTGAGCACGGTGTTCACGGCGGGGTCGTCGAGAATGCCCAGCTTGGCGACGGAGAACGCCTGACGTACGAAGTAGAAGCCGGCGTAGGCGACCCAGGTGATGGCGAAGATCTGCCATCGCCATCGCCTGTCCCGGAGGGAGCGCAGGACCGGTGAGACCTGGTCGAGTGCTTCACGGGTGGTGGTGACGGTCGTCGGTCGTGGTGGCTCTTGTGGTGCGAGGTCTGCCATGGCGGTGTCCTCGGCTTCGCGTCGGAAGGAGCGGGAGGGAGCGGGAAGGGTGTGGGGGGAAGAGTGTGGGGGACGGGTGTGGGGGCATGGCTCGGCCCCGGCGCGCGCCTCGGCAGCGCGCCGGGG
>NZ_JBSHFH010000051.1:0-54927 GCF_053617235.1 Streptomyces sp. NPDC055749
ACGCCCGAATAGCTCCGCTATTAGGACGCTCCGGCGCCTTGCGATGCACCGCACCAGACGCCGCGCCCTATCCGGCCCTGATCCGCCGGACAGGCCCTCGTCGTCCCCGGGAGAATTGATGGCCACGCCGCCCCACCAGCCCCTGCCCCCGTACGGGTTCGGCCGCCCCGCGCCGTCGCCGTGCGACATCTGCGGTGCGATACCCGCCACGCACACCGTCGTCCGCGGTCATCAGGGGCTCGTCGTCACCCTGCGCTTCCTGACGAAGGAAGGCACGTTCTGCCGCACCTGCGGAACCTCGCTGTACCGCAAGATGACCTCGGACACTCTGTGGCAGGGCTGGTGGGGACTGCTGTCCGTGTTCGCCGCCCCCGTCACCCTGTTCATGAACATCGGCGCCCGCTCCCGGATCCGCGCCCTGCCGCACCCGGTGGGGAATCTGCGCCCGCAGCTCGCCCCGGGCCGCCGCGTCCTGGCCAGGCTGCCCGCCCTGGTCATCATCGGCGCCCTCGTCACGGTGGTCGGCATCTTCGTCGTACCGCGGCTGATCCCCTCCACGCCGGCCAGCTTCACGGCGGGCGACTGCGGACGCAACAACGCCGAGTGGCCCGAGCAGGATCTCGAAGAGGTCGTGTGCAGCTCGGAGGAGGCCGAGTTCTGGATCTCGGAGAACGAGAAGTGCTGGGGCAGGGACTGGCTGGTGTACCTCGATTACAGCGCTGAGCAGGAGACGCTGTGCGCTCACCCCATGAAGAAGTGACCCTGGGCCTGTCGTGAAGTGACACCTGCGTCCTGCCGTAGGGGGATGCCCTGTCCCCGCGCACAGCCGATGCGGCAACAATGGGGGCATGAGCGACACGCCTGCCCCTCTCGCCGACCCGCATCTGATCTTCGACCCCGCGGAAGGCCGCCGGGATCTCGTGATCCTCGGCTCCACCGGGTCCATCGGAACCCAGGCCATCGACCTGGTGCTGCGCAACCCCGACCGCTTCCGGGTCACCGCACTCTCGGCCGCGGGCGGCCGGGTCGCCCTGCTCGCCGAGCAGGCGCGCCGCCTCCGGGTGCGTACGGTCGCCGTCGCCGCCGAGGACAAGGTGCCCGCCCTGCGCGAGGCGCTGCGCGAGGAGTACGGGGCGGGCGAGCCGCTCCCGGAGATCCTGGCCGGGCCCGACGCGGCCACCCAGCTCGCCGCCGGTGACTGCCACACCGTGCTGAACGGCATCACCGGCTCGATCGGCCTCGCCCCGACACTCGCCGCCCTCAAGGCGGGCCGCACGCTCGCCCTCGCCAACAAGGAGTCGCTGATCGTCGGCGGCCCGCTGGTGAAGGCGATCGCCGCCCCCGGCCAGATCATCCCGGTCGACTCGGAGCACGCCGCGCTCTTCCAGGCCCTGGCATCCGGCACCCGCGCCGATGTGCGCAAGCTCGTCGTCACGGCCTCCGGCGGTCCCTTCCGGGGTCGTACGAGGAGTGAGCTGGCCGACGTCACCAGGGAGCAGGCCCTCGCGCACCCGACCTGGGCGATGGGCCCGGTCATCACCATCAACTCGGCGACCCTGGTCAACAAGGGCCTGGAGGTCATCGAGGCGCATCTCCTCTACGACATCCCGTTCGACCGGATCGAGGTGGTCGTCCACCCCCAGTCGTACGTCCACTCCATGGTCGAGTTCACCGACGGCTCCACGCTCGCCCAGGCCACCCCGCCCGACATGGGCGGCCCGATCGCCATCGGTCTCGGCTGGCCGCAGCGCGTCCCGGACGCCGCACCCGCCTTCGACTGGTCGAAGGCGTCCAGCTGGGAGTTCTTCCCGCTGGACACCGAAGCCTTCCCGTCCGTCGGACTCGCCCGGCACGTCGGCACCCTCGGCGGCACCGCCCCCGCCGTCTTCAACGCAGCCAACGAGGAGTGCGTCGACGCGTTCCTGGCGGGCCGGCTGCCGTTCAACGGCATCATGGATACCGTCACCGCAGTGGTGGCCGAACACGGCACCCCTGCCACGGGAACTTCACTGACGGTCGCGGACGTCCTCGAAGCGGAGACCTGGGCGCGTGCCCGCGCCCAGGAGCTCTCGGCGAAAGCGACAGCGGAGGCGCGCGCATGAGTATGACGACGATCCTGTTGACGATCCTGGGGATCGCCATCTTCGCCGTGGGTCTGCTGTTCTCGATCGCCTGGCACGAGCTGGGACACCTCTCGACCGCCAAGCTCTTCGGCATCCGCGTACCGCAGTACATGGTCGGCTTCGGCCCGACCATCTGGTCGCGGAAGAGGGGCGACACCGAGTACGGCATCAAGGCGATCCCCGCGGGCGGCTACATCCGCATGATCGGCATGTTCCCGCCCGGCGCCGACGGACGTCTGGAGGCGCGCTCCACCTCACCGTGGCGCAGCATGATCGAGGACGCCAGGTCCGCCGCCTTCGAGGAGCTCGAGCCGGGCGACGAGACCCGTCTCTTCTACACGCGCAAGCCGTGGAAGCGCGTGATCGTGATGTTCGCCGGCCCGTTCATGAACCTGGTGCTGGCCGTCGTGATCTTCATGGGCGTGGCCATGACCTTCGGTTTCTCGACGCAGACCACCGAGGTCGCGGGAGTCCAGAAGTGTGTGATCTCCCAGAGCGAGAACCGCGACAAGTGCAAGAAGTCCGACCCGGTCTCGCCCGCGCAGGCCGCCGGACTCCAGAAGGGCGACAAGATCGTCTCCTTCGGCGGGCAGAAGATCGACGACTGGGCCACGCTCTCCGACCGCATCCGTGAGACCACGGGCCCCGCGACCATCATCGTGGAGCGTGACGGCCGTGAGGTGACCCTCGACGCCGTGCTCAAGAAGAACGCGGTGCAGCAGAAGGACTCCGACGGGCAGGTCATCCCCGACAAGTACGTGGTCGCGGGCTACCTGGGCTTCGCCGCACGCAGCGAGATCGTGCCGCTCTCCTTCGGCGACTCGGTCGTCCGCATGGGAGACATGATCGAGAACGGCGTCGACTCGATCATCGCCCTGCCGTCCAAGGTCCCGGACCTCTGGGACGCGGCCTTCAGCGACGGGGAGCGCGCTGACGACTCCCCGGTCGGCGTCGTCGGCGCGGCCAGGATCGGCGGCGAGGTGATGACGCTGGACGTCCCGGCGCAGAACCAGGTCGCGATGATGCTGTTCCTGCTGGCCGGCTTCAACCTCTCGCTCTTCCTCTTCAACATGCTGCCCCTGCTGCCGCTCGACGGCGGGCATATCGCCGGCGCGCTCTGGGAATCCCTGCGCCGCAATCTGGCCCGGATCTTCAGGCGCCCCGACCCCGGCCCGTTCGACGTGGCGAAGCTGATGCCGGTCGCCTATGTCGTCGCCGGAATCTTCATCTGCTTCACGCTGCTGGTCCTGGTCGCCGACATCGTCAACCCGGTCAAGATCACCTGACCCGGCCCCATGCGCACCACCGGTGGCCACCGGACACACGCGTCGTGTCCGGCTGGTCACCATTGGGTGGTTTGCCGGGGCGGAGTGCACACGCCGTTCCTCCGGTGCCGTAACCTCGAAGACCGGAGCCCGCCGATCTCGGGACCTTGATCCACACCTTGGGGATGCTCAGCGCATGACTGCCATTTCTCTCGGAATGCCGGCCGTTCCGACCAAGCTCGCCGACCGAAGGGTCAGCCGCCAGATCCAGGTCGGATCGGTCGCGGTCGGCGGAGACGCACCTGTGTCGGTGCAGTCGATGACCACGACGCGTACGTCGGACATCGGGGCGACGCTGCAGCAGATCGCGGAGCTGACGGCTTCCGGGTGCCAGATCGTGCGGGTGGCGTGTCCGACGCAGGACGACGCCGACGCGCTGTCGACGATCGCGCGGAAGTCGCAGATCCCGGTGATCGCGGACATTCATTTCCAGCCGAAGTACGTGTTCGCGGCGATCGACGCGGGCTGTGCCGCGGTGCGGGTGAATCCCGGGAACATCAAGCAGTTCGACGACAAGGTCAAGGAGATCGCGCTCGCGGCCAAGGACGCGGGGACGCCGATCCGGATCGGCGTGAACGCGGGTTCGCTGGACGCGCGGCTGCTGAAGAAGTACGGCAAGGCCACCCCCGAGGCACTGGTGGAGTCGGCGCTGTGGGAGGCGTCGCTCTTCGAGGAGCACGGGTTCGGTGACATCAAGATCTCGGTGAAGCACAACGACCCGGTCGTGATGGTGAACGCCTACCGACTGCTGGCCGCGCAGAGCGACTACCCGCTGCACCTCGGTGTCACGGAGGCCGGTCCGGCGTTCCAGGGGACGATCAAGTCCGCGGTGGCGTTCGGCGCGCTGCTGTCGGAGGGCATCGGGGACACGATCCGTGTCTCGCTGTCGGCCCCGCCCGCCGAGGAGGTCAAGGTCGGGCTGCAGATCCTGGAAGCGCTGAATCTGAAGCAGCGCCGTCTGGAGATCGTGTCGTGCCCGTCGTGCGGGCGCGCGCAGGTGGACGTCTACAAGCTGGCGGACCAGGTGAGCGCCGGTCTCGAAGGCATGGAGGTCCCGCTGCGGGTCGCGGTGATGGGCTGTGTCGTCAACGGTCCCGGTGAGGCCCGTGAAGCCGACCTGGGTGTGGCCTCCGGCAACGGCAAGGGACAGATCTTCGTGAAGGGCGAGGTCATCAAGACCGTCCCGGAGTCGAAGATCGTCGAGACCCTCATCGAGGAAGCCCTGAAGATCGCCGAGCAGATGGAGAAGGACGGCATCTCCTCCGGCGAGCCCCAGGTCTCCATCAGCTGACCCGGACCAACGCTTTCCACGTGCCCCGCCCGACGCTCCCCGTCCGGCGGGGCGCGGCCGTTCCGGGGCCGGGCCGGCCGCCCACTCTTCCGTCCCCCTCCCGGACGCGAGGGGCGCCCGCCGCGCCCTTTCGGTACAGTGCGGAAATCAGCAGACCGCATGGTGAGGCCCCCTCGTGTTGACGCAGACCACCACCCGGGTCCTCGAACCCAGCGACCTCGGCGCAGCGCTCGCCATCCTGGAGAGCGAGCCCGTGGCCAACGCTTTTGTCACGTCCCGCGTACAGGTCGCAGGACTCGACCCCTGGCGCCTCGGCGGCGAGATGTGGGGCTGGTACGCCGACGGGCGACTGCGCTCCCTGTGCTACTCCGGGGCCAACCTCGTCCCCATCTGCGCCACCGACGAGGCCGTCAGGGCCTTCGCCGACCGGGCCCGCAGGGCCGGCCGCCGCTGCTCGTCGATCGTCGGCCCCGCCGAAGCCACCTCCCAGCTGTGGAGCCTGCTCGAACCGGGCTGGGGCCCCGCCCGTGAGGTCCGCGCCAACCAGCCGCTCATGGTCACCGAGCGCCCCTCCGCCACCGTCGAGCCCGACCCTCTGGTGCGCCGCGTCGCCAGGGAGGAGATGGACATCCTCATGCCCGCCTGCGTGGCGATGTTCACGGAGGAGGTGGGCATCTCACCGATGTCGGGCGACGGCGGACTCCTCTACCAGGCCCGCGTCGCCGAGCTGATCGGCACCGGCCGCTCCTTCGCCCGCATAGAGGACGGCAAGGTCGTCTTCAAGGCGGAGATCGGCGCCGCCACCACCCTCGCCTGCCAGATCCAGGGCGTCTGGGTAGCCCCCGAACACCGTGGCCGCGGCCTCTCCGAGACCGGCATGGCCGCGGTCCTGCGTTACGCGCTGGCCGATGTGGCGCCGATCGTCAGCCTGTACGTGAACGACTACAACACCCCCGCACGCAAGGCGTACGCCCGCGTCGGCTTCCGCGAGACCGGAGCCTTCATGAGCGTCCTCTTCTGACCACCCGTTTTTGACCACCGCTTCTCACCACGCGGTCCCGTCCCGCCGGGTACGGCCAGTAGGGTTCGCGCATGGCAGCAGCAGTTCCCGGGAGCGGCCCCGGGGTTCCTGACGTCCTGGTCGGCCCCCTCGACCTGGCCGAGCGCGTCGACGAGGCACTGGCGGTGCAGGCCGTCGCCTTCGGCCTGGGCCCGGAAGAGGTCGAGGTACGCCGCCACATCGTGCTGCGCCACCTCGACCATCCCGAGGCGCGGGCACTCGGAGCCACGACCGCCACCGGCAGGCTCGTGGGATTCGTGTACGGGATGCCCAACGACCGCTCCCAGTGGTGGTCCACCGTCGTCGAGCCCTATCTGCGTGCCACCGGCTCCGAGGGCTGGCTCGACGGTTCGTTCGTGATCACGGAGCTCCACGTCCACCCGGACTTCCAGCAGCGCGGCATCGGACGCACCCTGATCACAGCGGTCACGGACGCCGTCGGCCTGCCGCGCTCCATCCTCTCGGCGATCGACACGGAGAGCCCGGCGCGTGGTCTGTACCGCGCCCTCGGCTACCGGGACCTGGCCCGGCAGGTGCACTTCCCCAGTGCTCCCAGGCCGTACGCGGTGATGGGCGCGCCCCTCCCGCTGCGCCGCGTGGAACCAATCGATTACCGCCCGCCCCTGCCGCCCGGCTAATCTCGGCCACATCACCCTTCCGAGCAGGAGTTCATCATGGCCCAGGTCCAGCGCATGTCCCGATTGATGATCAAGACACTGCGCGACGACCCGGCAGACGCCGAGACGCTCAACCACAAGCTGCTCGTCCGGGCCGGATACGTACGTCGCACCGCCGCCGGTATCTGGACCTGGCTGCCGCTCGGCAAGAAGGTCCTGGAGAACGTCACCCGTGTCGTCCGCGAGGAGATGGACGCCATCGGCGGCCAGGAGGTTCTGCTCCCGGCGCTGCTCCCCAAGGAGTCCTACGACGCGAGCGGGCGCTACGAGGAGTACGGCGACCTGCTGTTCCGCCTCAAGGACCGCAAGGGCTCCGAGTACCTCCTCGGCCCCACGCACGAAGAGATCTTCACCCAGATCGTCAAGGACCAGATCACGTCCTACAAGGACCTGCCCGTGGTCCTCTACCAGATCCAGACCAAGTACCGCGACGAGGCCCGCCCGCGCGCCGGTGTGCTGCGCGGACGCGAGTTCCAGATGAAGGACTCGTACTCGTTCGACACCACCGACGAGGGCCTCATCGAGGCGTACCAGCTGCACCGGGCCGCCTACATCCGCATCTTCGAGCGCCTCGGCCTCGACCACCGCATCGTCTCCGCGGTCTCCGGCGCCATGGGCGGCTCCGCGTCCGAGGAGTTCCTCGCCCCCGCCCCGGCCGGTGAGGACACCTTCGTCGACTGCCCCAACTGCGACTACGCCGCCAACACGGAGGCCGTGACCTTCAAGGCCGCCCCCGTCGACGGCTCGGCGCACGGTCCCGTCGAGGAGCTCGACACCCCGGACACCCCGACCATCGAGACGCTCGCCGCCTTCCTCGGCATCCAGGCGTCCGAGACGCTCAAGAACCTCCTGGTCAAGGTCGACGGCGAGATCGTCGCCGTGGGCGTACCCGGCGACCGCGAGGTCGACCTCGGCAAGCTCGGTGAGCACCTGGCGCCCGCCGTGGTCGAGCTGGTCACCGCCGAGGACTTCGAGGGCCGCCCCGACCTCGTACGCGGCTACGTCGGCCCGCAGGGCCTGGACAAGGTCCGCTACATCGCCGACCCCCGTATCGCCTCCGGCACCGCCTGGGTCACCGGCGCCAACAAGCCCGGCACCCACGCGCGCAACGTCGTCGCCGGCCGTGACTTCGAGGTCGACGACTACCTCGACGTGGTCGTCGTCGAGCCGGGCGACCCGTGCCCCAAGTGCGGAGCGGGACTCAAGCTGGACCGTGCCATCGAGATCGGCCACATCTTCCAGCTGGGCCGCAAGTTCGCCGACGCCTTCCAGCTCGACGTGCTCGGCCAGAACGGCAAGCCGGTCCGGGTCACGATGGGTTCGTACGGCGTCGGCGTCTCCCGCGCCGTGGCCGCGCTCGTCGAGCAGACCGCCGACGAGCAGGGCCTGTGCTGGCCCCGCGAGATCGCCCCGGCCGACGTCCACGTCGTCGCCGCGGGCAAGGCCCTCCAGACGGAGCTGGCCCTCGACGTCTCCGAGAAGCTGAACGCGGCGGGCGTCCGGGTCATCGTCGACGACCGTCCGGGCGTCTCGCCCGGTGTGAAGTTCACCGACGCCGAGCTGATCGGTGTGCCGAAGATCCTGGTGGCCGGCCGCCGCTCGGCCGAGGGCGTCCTGGAACTCAAGGACCGCCGCACGGGCGAGCGCGAGGAGCTCACGGTGGACGAGGCGATCGCCCGCCTCACCGACCAGGGCTGAGCCCGGCCGATACACCACGAAGGCCCCCGCGCACCTGCGCGGGGGCCTTCGGGCTGTTCGGGCGGCCCTGTCCTACAGCCAGCCCGCGAACTCCAGGGTCAGTTCGCCGTCCTGCCGCCGCCCCGCGGCCAGCGCCCGGATGCCCGACTCCACGGCCCGGAACAGCGTCCAGCCGTGCAGCCTCTCGCGGTCCACGTCGAGGGAGTCGGCGAGTTTCTTGATCCGGCGGCGGGCCGTCGCGGCGCCGCCGGGGGAGGCGATCAGGTCCTCGGCCCGGTCGCGTACCAGCCGCGCCAGATCGTAGGCCCGCTCGCCGACCAGCGGCTCGGGGCCGACCGTCAGCCAGGGGGAGCGCTCACCCGAAAGCACCTTGCTCTGGCGGAAGTTGCCGTGCAGCAGCAGGAGTTCGGGGGAGTGCGCGACCAGCTCCGCACGGGCCGCCAGAGCGGCGGACACGAGCGGCGCCAGCGTCGGATCGGCCTCGGCGGCCGCCCGCATAGGCCCCGCCTGACGGTCCGTCCGGTCGGCCACCGATTCGAAGGAGTGCCCCGCCGGCGGGTCGACCCACAGCCGGCGCAGCGTGCCCGCCGCCTCCAGCAGGGCCTTGGCCTCCGGGAGCGAGCGCAGCGACACCTCGTGGTGCAGCCGCTCCAGGAGCAGCGCGTCGCCCGGCAGGGCCCCGCCCGCGGGTTCGAGGAGCTGTACGGCGCCCCAGCCGTTCCAGTGCGCCAACGCCGCCCGCTCGCAACCGGGTGCGGCCTCGGAAGGCGCGATCTTCAGCACACCAGGGGTCCCGTCGGACCGCCGCACCAGGAGGACGAGGCTGCTGCGTCCGCCGGGGGCGGCCACCCGCTCGACGGAGAGGTCCTGCGTGTCTGCCGAGAGCGCCTCTTCGGTCAGTGCGGGAAGCCGCCCGAGCCAGTCGGCCGCGGCGGCGTCCCCGTACATCTCGCCGAGCGCTCGCACCAGACGCTGCGACGGTTCGAAACCCATGCGTGCCTTGTTCCCTTTCAGAGCCCTGGACCGCCCGGCAATTGGGGGCGGTCCATTCAGTGCGTCCCGCTCGTCCCTTCCGGACTCGCGGCTTCCCCGGCCGTGGCCTTCTCGGCAAGCCCGGGAAAGGCTACGCCGGTGCCCCGCCAGCGGACCGCGCGTACGGCGGCCTCCCGCAGGGCGCCCGCGGCCTCACGTCGCAGCGGCCCTTCGGCCGCCCGTACGAGATCGGAGTAGACGCCCGCGATCCGGTCCTCCAGTACGGCGGCGAGCCGCACCGCCGCCGCCGGGTCCCGCACCGCGAACGGCAGAGCGTACGCGGCATCCGCCGCTACGGGTGCACCGCCCAGGTCGCGCACGGTGCGCACCAGCGCGTCGCGCCGGGCGCGGTGCCCGTCGTACGCGGCCGTGGCCTCGCTGCCGCGCCGCCCGTCCAGCCGTCCGCCGAGCGCCGCGTAGCCGTACACCGCGGCGTGCTCGGCGGCCAGCGCGGCCTGTGCGGCCTTCAGTTGCTCCGTGCCGTCCCCGGCCCGCGTGTCCATGGCGCTCATGACGAGGTGTCCTTGGCGAGTTCGGTGAGCAGGTAGGCGTGCACGGCGCCGGCCGCCGCGACGGAGGCCAGCAGCCGGGCCAGCTCCGGTTCCGCTTCCATCAGGGACACGGTGTGGGCGTCGGCCGATCGGCGCGCCTCCGCGGCCAGTTCCTTCAGGGCGGCCTTCGCGTCGGCGGCCGGAGCCGGTCCCGGCGGGACGGCCGTTGTCCTGCCCGCGCCCTTCGACAGGGCCGCCGTGTGCTCCCGTACCGCCGACCGCAGCGGGTCGAGTCCGGCGGCCGTCGTGGGATGCGCCGCCGCGACCTGGTCGTACCGGGCGAGCAGGGATGCGCTGATCCGTGTCGCGCTGCCGCGCAGTGTCCGCTGCGCGCGGGCGTCCGAGGCCCGGGCGCGGGCCTGCGCGTCGGCCCGTGAACCGGCGTTCGTGGAATCCTTCCGGGCCTTCGGCCCGTCACCGTCGCCGCAGCCCGCCAGCACCGCGCCGATCGAAAGCGCTCCAGTGGCCGCGAGCGCGGCCCTGCGCGTCGTCCCCGTCCGCCGCACGTGTCTCCTCCGGGTCCCGTTCGGTACTGACTGGTTCTGTCCTGAAGTGATCACCGGTGGCGAGCGTACCCGCGCCCCGGGGCAGGCGGACGGCAACACCCCTCCGGACCGGATACCCTTTGACCTGACACACGACGATCCCCACAACAGCACACGCGGCCGAGGAGTCACCCGGGATGAGCACCACCCAGAGCGAGAGGCTGCGCGAACTGCTGGAGCCGCTCGTCAGCGCCGAGGAACTGGATCTCGAAGAGATCGAGGTGACCCGGGCCGGCCGCCGGCAGGTGCTTCGAGTCATCGTCGATTCCGAACAGGGTGTCGAACTGGACGCCTGCGCCGAGCTGAGCCGCGCGATCTCCGAGAAGCTCGACGAGACCGACGCGATGGGCGAGGGCGAGTACGTCCTCGAAGTGAGCTCTCCGGGCGCCGACCGCCCGTTGACCGAGCACCGCCACTACGTACGCGCCACCGGCCGCCTCGCGCGGCTCCAGCTGACCGAGGGCGACGAGCTGGTGGCCCGCATCCTCGCCGTCGACGACGAGGGACTCGACCTCGAAGTGCCGGGCGTCAAGGGCCGCAAGCCCACCGCCCGGCGGGTCTCCTTCGACGAGATCGCCAAGGCGCGCGTAGAGATCGAATTCAACCGCAAGGACAAGAAGGAAGAGGAGGCGTAGCCGTGGACATCGATGTGAAGCTGCTGAAGGGCTTGGCGCAGGACAAGGAGATCCCCTTCGACGTGCTCGTCGGGGCGATCGAGTCGGCCCTCCTCATCGCGTACCACCGCACCGACGGCAGCCACCGCAAGGCGCGGGTCGAGCTGACCGATCGCGGCCACGTGACGGTGTGGGCCAAGGAGGACCCGGCCGACCTCGAAGAGGGCCAGGAGCCCAAGGAGTTCGACGACACCCCGTCCGGCTTCGGCCGGATCGCGGCGACCACCGCCAAGCAGGTCATCCTGCAGCGGCTGCGCGACGCGGAGGACGACAGGACGTTCGGCGAGTACGCGGGCCACGAGGGCGATGTCGTCACCGGCCTCGTCCAGCAGGGCAAGGACCCGAAGAACGTCCTGGTCGACATCGGCAAGATGGAAGCCATCCTGCCGGTCCAGGAGCAGGTGCCGGGCGAGGAGTACACGCACGGCCTCCGGCTGCGTTCGTACGTCGTACGGGTCGCCAAGGGCGTCCGCGGCCCGTCCGTGACGCTGTCGCGCACCCACCCCAACCTCGTGAAGAAGCTCTTCGCGCTGGAGGTCCCGGAGATCGCCGACGGCTCGGTCGTCATCGAGGCGATCGCCCGTGAGGCCGGTCACCGCAGCAAGATCGCGGTGCGCTCCACCCGCGCCGGTCTGAACCCGAAGGGCGCCTGCATCGGCCCGATGGGCAGCCGGGTGCGCAATGTCATGGCCGAGCTGCACGGCGAGAAGATCGACATCGTGGACTGGTCGGACGACCCGGCCGAGATGGTCGCCAACGCGCTGTCGCCCGCACGGGTGAGCAAGGTCGAGGTCGTGGACCTCGGTGCCCGGTCCGCCCGGGTCACCGTGCCCGACTACCAGCTGTCGCTGGCGATCGGCAAGGAGGGGCAGAACGCCCGCCTGGCCGCCCGTCTCACCGGCTGGCGCATCGACATCCGCCCGGACACGGAGACGGACGAGGAGCGCGACATCGCGGACCGTGAGCGCGCCGAGCGCGCCAGGGACCGGTCCGAGCGGGGCTGATCACCAGCTCGGCCCGAGAGACCCGAGGGAATAGATCTGGGCGCCACGGCGCTGAGATCACGACAACATCCGTTCGATTCTTGCCCCAAAGGGGTGAGGTCGTTGCGGGGAGGTAGACTTAAACGTGTCTGGCCGGACGCACGCCCGCGCTTGCCCCGAACGAACCTGTGTGGGATGCCGGGAACGGGCGGCCAAGAGCGAGCTGGTGCGCATCGTGGTGGATGAGGGTGAATGCGTCCCTGATCCGCGCGGTACGCTGCCCGGCCGGGGTGCGTATCTGCACCCCGCCTCTGTCTGTCTCGACCTGGCGGTTCGCCGCCGGGCATTCCCCCGGGCCTTCAAGGCCAAGGGGCCGTTCGGTTCCGCGGCACTGCAGCGGTTCGTCGAGCGGGTGACAACGCAAGAAAAGTGAACGGCACGGGTCCCCGTGCGGTCAGGTACCTCGCGAGTTGGAAGTAGGTCGAGATTGCGATGAGCACTCGATGAGTACGCGATGAGTACGCCCATGAAGTAGCGACGGTCCGGCGGTAACCCGGACCTAAAAGGAGCGAAGTGGCTAAGGTCCGGGTATACGAACTCGCCAAGGAGTTCGGGGTTGAGAGCAAGGTCGTCATGGCCAAGCTCCAAGAACTCGGTGAATTCGTACGTTCGGCGTCCTCGACGATCGAGGCGCCGGTTGTACGCAAGTTGACTGACGCACTGCAGGGGCCCGGCGGCAACGCCGGCAAGTCCGCTGCCAAGCCTGGCGCGCCCCGCAAGGCCGCCCCCTCGAAGCCCGCAGCGCCCTCCCCGGCCGCTGCGGCACGTCCCGCTGCCCCGAAGCCCGGCGTCCCGGCCCCCAAGCCGGTCGCAGCCGAGGCCCCGGAGAGCAGCGCTCCCACCGCACCTTCCGCGCCGTCCGCGGGCCCGCGTCCGGGCCCCAAGCCCGCGCCGAAGCCCGCACCGGTCACCCCGGTGCCCGCGGCAGAATTCTCCGCTCCGGCCCCGGCTCAGCCGGCCGCGCCGCAGCAGCAGGCCCCGCGTCCCGCGGGTGCCACCCCCGGGCCCCGCCCCGCCACCCGTCCGGCTCCCGCAGCCGGTGGTCAGCGTGACGGTGGCCGCGAAGGTGGTCAGCGTGACGGTGGCCGTGGTGGCGAGCGTGGCGGCGACCGCCCCGCACGTCCCGCGGGCCAGGGCGCCCCGCGTCCGGCAGGCGCACGTCCGGCCGGACCTCGTCCCGGCAACAACCCCTTCACATCCGGTGGCTCCACCGGCATGGCGCGCCCCCAGTCCCCCCGGCCCGGCGGCGCCCCGCGTCCCGGTGGCGGTCAGGACCGTCCGGAGCGCCCCGGCGCCCCGCGTCCGCAGGGCGGCCCCGGCGGCGCCCCGCGCCCGCAGGGTCAGGGTGGTGCCCGTCCGTCTCCCGGCGGCATGCCCCGTCCGCAGTCCCCGCGTCCCGGCGGTGCCCCCGCGGGTAACCGTCCGAACCCGGGCATGATGCCGCAGCGTCCCGCTGCGGGCCCGCGTCCCGGCGGTGGCCCCGGCGGCGGCGGTGGCCGTGGTCCCGGTGGCGGCGGCGGTCGTCCCGGTGGCGGTGGCGGCGCAGGCCGTCCCGGTGGCGGCGGTTTCGCAGGCCGTCCGGCCGGTCCCGGTGGCGGTGGCGGCGGTTTCGCCGGTCGTCCCGGTGGTCCGGGTGGCGGCGGCGCTCCCGGTCGTCCCGGTGGTGGCGGCGGCTTCGGCGGTCGTCCCGGCTTCGGTGGACGTCCCGGCGGCCCGGGTGCCCGTGGTGGCACACAGGGTGCGTTCGGCCGTCCCGGTGGTCCCGCGCGTCGTGGTCGCAAGTCGAAGCGGCAGAGGCGCCAGGAGTACGAGTCGATGCAGGCCCCGTCGGTGGGCGGCGTCATGCTGCCTCGCGGCAACGGGCAGGCTGTCCGGCTGTCGCGCGGTGCGTCCCTCACGGACTTCGCGGAGAAGATCAACGCGAACCCGGCGTCGCTCGTCGGCGTGATGATGAACCTCGGCGAGATGGTCACTGCGACGCAGTCCGTCCCGGACGAGACGCTGAAGATGCTCGCGGACGAGATGAACTTCGTCCTGGAGATCGTCAGCCCCGAGGAGGAGGACCGCGAGCTGCTCGAGTCCTTCGACATCGAGTTCGGCGAGGACGAGGGCGGCGAAGAGTCCCTGGTCTCCCGTCCGCCGGTCGTGACCGTCATGGGTCACGTCGACCACGGTAAGACCCGACTGCTGGACGCGATCCGCAAGACGAACGTCGTTGCGGGCGAGGCCGGCGGTATTACGCAGCACATCGGTGCGTACCAGGTCGGCGCCGAGGTCAATGGCGAGGACCGTCGCATCACCTTCATCGACACCCCGGGTCACGAGGCGTTCACCGCCATGCGTGCACGTGGTGCGAAGTCCACCGACATCGCGATCCTCGTGGTGGCGGCGAACGACGGTGTGATGCCCCAGACGATCGAGGCGCTGAACCACGCCAAGGCGGCCGACGTGCCGATCGTGGTCGCGGTCAACAAGATCGACGTCGAGGGTGCCGACCCGGTCAAGGTGCGCGGTCAGCTCACCGAGTTCGGTCTGGTGGCCGAGGAGTACGGCGGCGACACGATGTTCGTCGACATCTCCGCCAAGCAGGGTCTCAACATCGAGGCTCTTCTGGAGGCCGTCGTCCTCACCGCCGACGCCTCGCTCGACCTGCGGGCCAACCCGAACCAGGACGCGCAGGGTATTGCGATCGAGTCCCACCTCGACCGCGGTCGTGGCGCCGTCTCGACCGTTCTGGTCCAGCGCGGCACGCTGCGCATCGGCGACACGATGGTGGTCGGCGACGCGTACGGCCGTGTCCGGGCGATGCTCGACGACAACGGCAACAACGTCCAGGAAGCGGGTCCCTCGACCCCCGTCCTGGTGCTGGGTCTCACCAACGTCCCGGGTGCCGGCGACAACTTCCTGGTCGTCGACGAGGACCGTACGGCCCGTCAGATCGCCGAGAAGCGTGCCGCTCGTGAGCGCAACGCCAACTTCGCCCGCAAGGGTGTCCGGTTCTCCCTGGAGAACCTGGACGAGGCGCTCAAGGCCGGTCTGGTCCAGGAGCTCAACCTCATCATCAAGGGCGACGCGTCCGGTTCGGTGGAGGCTCTCGAGTCCTCGCTGCTCCAGCTCGATGTCGGTGAAGAGGTCGACATCCGGGTCCTGCACCGCGGTGTGGGTGCGGTCACCGAGTCGGACATCGACCTGGCGACCGGCTCCGACGCCATCGTGATCGGCTTCAACGTGCGCGCCGCAGGGCGTGCGCAGCAGATGGCCGAGCGCGAAGGCGTGGACGTCCGGTACTACTCGGTCATCTACCAGGCGATCGAAGAGATCGAAGCGGCCCTCAAGGGCATGCTCAAGCCGGAGTACGAAGAGGTCGAGCTCGGTACGGCGGAGATCCGCGAGGTCTTCCGCTCGTCCAAGCTGGGCAACATCGCCGGTGTGCTGGTCCGGTCCGGCGAGGTCAAGCGCAACACCAAGGCGCGCCTGCTTCGCGACGGCAAGGTCATCGCGGAGAGCCTCAACATCTCCGGTCTGCGCCGCTTCAAGGACGACGTCACCGAGATCCGCGAAGGCTTCGAGGGCGGTATCAACCTCGGAAACTTCAACGACATCAAGATCGACGACGTCATCGCGACGTACGAGATGCGCGAGAAGCCCCGCGGCTGACCCGTACCTCAACAGTCGGGGCCGCTCGGCGGAGAAAGTATTCCGTCGAGCGGCCTCGGCCGTTCCGTGTACGGTTCTTGTGTCCCTGCCAAGCACTGGCAGGGCACGACCCCGAACCGGCGGGACATCCGGACACACATGTATGTGGGGACACTGTCCTTCGACCTGCTCCTCGGCGACGTACGTTCGTTGAAGGAGAAACGCTCCATCGTCCGGCCGATCGTTGCCGAACTTCAGCGCAAGTACGCGGTGAGCGCGGCGGAGACGGGTGAACAGGATCTCCATCGCAGGGCCGAGATCGGTCTCGCGGTGGTCTCCGGGGACACCGGGCATCTCACAGATGTACTGGACCGGTGCGAGCGGCTGGTGGCCGCACGCCCCGAGGTGGAGCTGCTGTCGGTTCGACGGCGGCTGCACAGCGACGAAGACTGAACGAGCAAGGCAAACCCAGAAGGAAGAGTGACGGACCGGTGACCGACAACGCGCGGGCCCGAAAGCTGGCCGACCGCATCCAGGTCGTGGTCGCGGAGACCCTGGACCGGCGAATCAAGGATCCGCGGCTCGGATTCGTGACGATCACGGACGCTCGCGTCACCGGTGACCTGCGGGAGGCCACGGTCTTCTACACGGTCTACGGGGACGACGAGGAGCGCGCGGCGTCCGCCGCCGCCCTGGAGAGCGCCAAGGGCGTCCTCCGCTCCGAGGTCGGCAAGCAGATCGGGGTCCGGTTCACGCCGACCCTGGCCTTCGTGCCGGACGCCCTCCCGGACAACGCCCGCACCATCGAGGACCTCCTCGACAAGGCGCGTGCCAAGGACGCGGAGGTGCGCGAGGTGTCGACCGGCGCGACGTACGCGGGCGGGGCCGACCCGTATCGCAAGCCGGAGGACGAGGACGACGAGGCCGACGGGTCCGACGAGAACGAGGGCCCTGCCTCCGTATGACTCAGCAGAACAAGACGCCGGACGGCCTTGTCATTGTCGACAAGCCGTCCGGCTTCACTTCGCATGACGTAGTCGCCAAGATGCGCGGCATCGCCCGTACCCGCCGTGTCGGCCACGCCGGCACGCTGGACCCGATGGCCACGGGCGTGCTCGTGCTCGGCGTGGAGAAGGCCACCAAACTGCTCGGCCACCTCGCGCTGACCGAGAAGGAGTACCTGGGCACGATCCGGCTCGGCCAGGACACCGTGACGGACGATGCGGAGGGCGAGATCACCTCGTCCACCGACGCGTCGGCCGTGACGCGCGAGGGCATCGACGCCGGGGTCGCGGCGCTGACCGGCGCGATCATGCAGGTGCCGTCCAAGGTCAGCGCCATCAAGATCGACGGCAAGCGGTCGTACGCGCGAGTGCGCGGCGGCGAGGAGTTCGAGATCCCGGCCCGTCCGGTGACCATCTCGTCCTTCAACGTCTACGACGTGCGCGCGGCCGTGGCGGAGGACGGGACCCCGGTCGTCGACCTGGTCGTCTCCGTCGTCTGTTCCTCCGGTACGTACATCCGTGCCATCGCCCGCGACCTCGGTGCCGGGCTCGGCGTCGGCGGACATCTCACCGCGCTGCGCCGCACCCGGGTGGGGCCGTACGGACTGGACATGGCCAAGACGCTCGACCAGCACCAGTCCGAGCTGACCGTGATGCCCGTCGCGGAGGCCGCCTCCTCGGCGTTCCCGCGCTGGGACGTCGACGAGCGGCGGGCCAAGCTGCTGCTCAACGGGGTCCGCCTGGACATGCCCTCGTATCCGCCGGGGCGGCCGGTCGCGGTCTTCGGTCCCGACGGGACGTTCCTGGTGCTTGTCGAGGAGCAGCACGGCAAGGCCAAGAGCCTCGCCGTCTTCGCCTGACCCGTCCTGCCGTTGGTCCCGCCGTGGAGCGGGCAGTGCCCCCTGTGCCCGCTCCACGATCCCCCTCCCTCGGAGAGCTCTGTCCAACGAGCTCCCGCGAATTCACCCCAATGGATGGGCGCTCGGAGTGAATACGGGGTGCACAGGGGCGCTTTTCCCCGGACCGTCACTCGCGCCGTCCGGTGCCGACCTACGGTCGGACCATGGGCAGCGGGGACCGGCCGGAGCTGGTAAGAATCTGCGATCGCGCGGGCCGGCCGCGGGGGACGGGATTTGTCGCGGACGACCGCGGCACGGTCGTCACCAGCCATGAGGCCGTCGCCACTTCCGTACCTCTGACGCTGCACGGGCGGGACGGCCGACGCTGCGCGGTCCGGCCCGACGACATCACCCCGCTGCCGGAGCTCGGCCTCGCGCTGGTGCGTACCGGAGGGCCCGAAGCCCTGGACGCGCAGCCGTTGCCGGTGACCGCCAGGGACCGGATCGGGACCGGGACGTATGTACGCATCGCCGCCCACGGGTGGCGCGAGGCGCGCGTGCTCGGGGTCACCCCGGCGACGTACACCGAGTCCGGCCGGAGCCACCGGATCGACGCGGCGATGGTTCTGGCCCTCGGCACCGACGGACGGGACGCGCTGCGGTCGGGCGGGACGGCCGTGGGTGGGCCGGTGATGGACCCGGAGACCGGTGCGGTGCTGGGCGTGCTCTCCACGGCCCTGAGCGCCGGACACGAGTCGGCAGGGCTCGCGGTGCCGCTCACCGGGCGCGTACGAGGGCCCGGCTCCGATCTCCTTCAGGCCCTGATGCGGCGCAACGCGGCCACGGTGCCCGGCTACGGACGCGACCTCAACCTGGCGGGCGCCCATCAGCTGACGGCCACGTCGGTCGGCTCGCTGGGGGGCCCTGGCAACCGTACGGAGCCCGTCGAGCGACCCGAGGTCGCCGGGGCCTTCGCCGCCTTCGAGGCGGGTACGGGGCAGGTGCTCGGCCTCGTGGGGGCGCCCGGCACCGGCCGCACCACCGAGCTCGCCGCCCTGGCCGCCCGCCGTGCGCAGGGTGCCGTACCCGCCCTCACGCTCTGGCTGCGCGGCGCCGACCTGCTGGCCGACGACACCTCGGTCGCCGACGCGACGGCCCGCACCCTCCAGCGGTCCGGCCGGATCGTCGCCGCCGCCGGTGCCGGGGGAGACATGGCTGCGGCCACCCCCGAGCGCGTGGCCGCACTCGCCACCGCTGCCGGAAGCCCAATGCTCGTCGTGCTCGACGGCCCGGAGGAGATGCCGCCGCTGCTGGCCCACCGGCTGGCCGAGTGGACCGGGGGGACGGCCCGCTGGCTGAGCGCCCACGGGGTACGGATGGTCGTCGCCTGCCGCCCCGAGCACTGGGAGACCGCCGGAGCGCTCTATCCGCCCGAAGCCCTGCACCGCCCCGAGCGGCCCGCCGGACGGCTGCCGTCCGCCGTCCGCCTGGGCGACCTGACCGCGAGCCAGGCGGAACGGGCCCGGGAGCGGTACGGCATCCCGGCCGACGCGATCACCCCGGGCCACGACCGCCATCCGCTCACACTGCGCCTGCTGGCCGAGGTACGGGACGCCCTGCCCCCGGACGTCGAGGGCCGGCCGGGCACGGAGGACGTCTTCTGCGCCCACCTGGACCTGATGTGCGTCCGCATCGCCGTCCGGATCGCGGCCGGGGACGAGCAGCGGCTCCGGGGCACGGCGGTGCGCCGCTTGGCGGCGAAGGTGGCGGGCCAGGTCCACGAGGCCGCCCGGCGCTGTCTCGGCCCGGGACAGGGGGAGCTGGACAGGGCCGCGTTCGAGGAACTCTTCCCCTGGCGTACGGGCTGGGCATCGGCGGTCCTCACCGAGGGCCTCCTGACCCCGGCGGGCGCGGGATACCGCTTCGCCCACGAGGAACTGGGCGACTGGGTCCAGGGCGCACACCTGGACCTGGACGCGGCACTGCAAGCCCTGGTCCACCGCTGGCACGCGCCCCCGCCCGCACCGGCCGCGACCGGACCCGAAGGCGGCCCGTCCGTCCGAGGTGGCCACGGCAGGAACCGTTACCGGAACAGCGGGAGCGTGCTCCCGCCCGACGACAGGGACGCCCCGCGCCACTACCGCAGAGGCGACGGCGGGCCGCCGCCCCAGGCCGGGAACGGCGCGGACCTGCCCTCCGCGCGCCGCCGTGCGGTCAGGAGCGGACGCGGGATTCCGGCACCTCGGCCCGCTTCCGAGCCGGTACCGGGGGCCGCCCCGGGCCCGGAGGAGCCCCGCACGCTGCCCGTGCCGCGTCACCGGATCGGCCCGGTCATCCAGGCGATGCTGCTGCTGGGACGGCGCCAGGGGACGTCCGCGCTCGCGCACCGCATGGCGGATCTCATCGAAGCGATCGACCGGCTCTCGACGCAGCCGGGGGCCGACGGGGACCCCGAGCGGCCGGCCGGCCCCGCCCCCGGGTCGCCGGCCGGGGGGTCCGGGGTCGGTGCCGGGCGTGGCGACGGCCGCCCTGGCGGGCCGGCGGGGGAGAGCCTGGCCGGTCGCAGCGGCCCCCACGGGCGGGCCCGGGAGAGCGCCGCCGGAGCGGACGGGATTCCCGTCTCCCCGGCGGGGAACGGGGACGCCGTCTGGTGGGCTGCTCATCTGCTGGGCGAGAGTCTGCTCCGGGTGCCCGACGCGCGGCCGTATCTCGGTGTGCTCCGGGTGCTCGCCGGGCGGATCACCCGGCGGACCGTCGCCGGTGACCCGCCCTCGCGACCCGGGGCGTACGGAGAGTTCGGGCCGTGGTTCTGGGGGCGGCTGCGGCTGCCCGAGGACGAGCGGATCGATCTGCTGCGGCGCCTCCTGCCCGCCGACGGCGCCCCGCGCACCGACGGGGACGCGCGGTACCTCGACGCCGTGGCACGGCGGCTCTCCGCCGCCCCGCACACCGTGCAGGCCCTGCTCTGCCGCTGGTTCACCGACGAACGGGCCCTGCACTCCGGGGATGGGCTGCCGATGCGGCCCACCGTGGCCGCCGCCGCGCAGGCGCTGCTGTACGCCCGACGCGACCTGGACATCGACGCGCTGACCGAGGCGCTCGTCGCCACCGCCCATCCGCGCGCCGAGGAGCTGCTGGGCACCCTCGTCGAGGACGAGCCGTCCGCGCTCTGCCGGGCCGTCGAGCGCTGGGCACGCGACGACGACCGGTCCGCACGGCGGGCCGCCGCGGCGGCGTACGCCACGGTCCTCCTCGCCCACGCCGCCTCGGACGCCGACCGCGCGCTGCTGCGCGGCGCCGCCCTCCACCTGCTCGCGCGCCCCGCCGACTCCGCACTGCACGGAGCTGCGCTCACCGTCCTCGTACACGATCCTGCGACCAGGGACCGCTACCTGCCACAGGCCCTGCGGGTGTTCGCCGCAGGGGACCCGCGGCTTCCGGTGGCACTGCTCGCCGAGGTGTTCCCAGCCCACCCCGGCCCCGTGCTCGCCGCACTGCGGGTGCGCCTGGCGCTTCCGGGCGAGGGCGCGGGGGACGTACTCCTGGCGCTGGCCGGGCTCGACACCCCCGCCCTGGCGTTGCACGCCGCCGATCTCGTACGGGAGTACATCGGCGCCCATCCCGAGGACGGGGCGAGGGCCGCCGCGTACGTCGACGCCCGGCTGGAGCACGGTCCCGCCGCCCGCGCGCTGCTGCTGCCCCTGGTCACCGGCCTGCTGCGGGACCGTCCCGCGCCGCCGCCCGTCCGCGGCGCCCTCGCCCAGGTGCTGGCCGCGCCCGGGAGCAGTGCCTCGCGTCCCCTGCGGGCCGAGCTGCTGGAAGTGCTGCTGGAGTTCGAGCAGGGCGCCGGCAGGGACCCCGGGGTGCTCGACGCGCTCCTGCACGCCGCCGCCACCGGCTCCGGCGCACGCTCCCCGGTCCGTACGAGGGCGCTGGTGCACCGCACGGGCATGCTCCTTGTACGTACCCCGGAAGGCGCCGCCCGCTTCGACCGCCGGCTGGTGGAACTGGCCCGCGACGTACCGGGATTCGCGGGCATGGTCACCGGCTGGCTGGCCGACGCCCCGCAGGAATGGGCGGCCGTCGTCGGTCCCAGCGCCCGGCGGACGCTGGAGGCCCTGGAGGCGTCACAGCCTGCGATGACGGTGCCGATGCAGGCCGTGGGACGTGAGCATGGCAGTCTTAGACCTGCGTAATGGACAGAGACACGTACACGGGTTCGGGCGAGGAGCGGTCACAGTGCAGCGCTGGCGTGGCTTGGAGGACATCCCCCAGGACTGGGGACGCAGCGTCGTCACCATCGGCTCCTACGACGGTGTGCACCGCGGACACCAGCTGATCATCGGCCGGGCCGTGGACCGGGCCCGCGAGCTGGGCATCCCGTCCGTGGTCGTCACCTTCGACCCGCACCCCAGCGAGGTCGTCCGCCCCGGCAGCCACCCGCCCCTGCTCGCCCCGCACCACCGGCGCGCGGAGCTGATGGCGGAGCTCGGTGTGGACGCGGTGCTGATCCTGCCGTTCACCACCGAGTTCTCGAAGCTTTCGCCTGCCGACTTCATCGTGAAGGTGCTGGTCGACAAGTTGCACGCGCAGGCCGTCATCGAGGGCCCGAACTTCCGGTTCGGCCACCGTGCGGCCGGGAACGTGACACTGCTCACCGAGCTCGGCGCGACGTACGACTACACCGTCGAGGTCATCGACCTCTTCGTGAGCGGCGAGGCCGGTGGCGGTCAGCCGTTCTCCTCGACCCTCACCCGCCGGCTGATCGCCGAGGGCGATGTGACGGGCGCCGCCGAGATCCTCGGCCGGCCGCACCGCGTCGAGGGCATCGTGGTCCGTGGCGCACAGCGCGGCCGTGAGCTTGGCTTCCCGACGGCGAACGTCGAGACCCTGCCGCACACCGCGATCCCCGCCGACGGCGTGTACGCGGGCTGGCTGGAAGTGAACGGCGAGTCGATGCCCGCCGCGATCTCCGTGGGCACGAACCCGCAGTTCGACGGGACCGAGCGCACGGTGGAGGCGTACGCGATCGACCGCGTGGGCCTCGACCTCTACGGCCTGCACGTGGCGGTGGACTTCCTCGCCTACGTACGCGGAATGATGAAGTTCGACTCGATCGACGAGCTGCTCGTGGCGATGGCCGCCGATGTGAAGCGCTCCAGCGAGCTGATCGCCGCCCACGACAACCGCGGCTGACGTACCGCGGCACACCTCACGGCCGTGAGGTGTGCCGGTTCCATGCCGGGGGCGCTACACCGCCGCAGCCCAGTGGCACGCGACCTGGGTCGCCCCGCCGCCCGCGAGCACCGGCAGATCCTTCGTACGGCACGCGTCGGCCACGCCCGCCCGCTCCGCCTCGCCCGAGGCGAGGATCTGGCAGCGTGCGTGGAAGCGGCAGCCCGACGGCACCTTCGACGGGTCCGGCGGCTCCCCGGTCAGGATCACCGGTTCGCCCTCGGCCTCCGGCAGTACGGACAGCAGGGCCTGCGTGTACGGGTGTTGAGGCGCCGTCAGGATCTGCTCCACCTCACCCGTCTCCACGATCCGGCCGAGGTACATCACCGCGACCCGGTCCGCGATGTTCCACGCAAGACCCAGGTCGTGCGTGACCACCAGCGCCGAAAGGCCCAGCTCGTCGCGCAGCCGCAGCAGCAGCGCCAGGATCTCGCCGCGCACCGACGCGTCCAGTGAGGCCACCGGCTCGTCGGCCACGATGAGTTCCGGCTCGAGCACCAGTGCGCCGGCGATCACGACCCGCTGGCGCTGACCGCCGGACAGTTCGTGCGGATACCGCAGGAAGAACCGCTCCGGAGGCCGCAGCCCCGCCCGCGACAGCGCCTGAGCCACCGCCTCACGCTCGTCGCCCGGGTACCCGTGGATCCGCAGGCCCTCCGCCACCGCGTCGTACACCGTGTGCCGGGGGTTGAGGGAGCCGCTGGGGTCCTGGAGCACCAGCTGGACCCGCTTGCGGTACGCCTTCAGCGCGCGGCCCGAGTAGTCCAGCGCCTCGCCGCCGAACGTGACCCGGCCGGCGGACGGCGGGACCAGGCCCAGCAGCGACCGGGCCAGCGTCGTCTTGCCGCAGCCCGACTCGCCGACCAGGGCGACGATCTCGCCCGGGCGGATGTCGAGATCGACCCCGTCGACGGCGCGGGCCGGGTCGGCGCCGCGACGGCCGGGGAAGGTGACCTTCAGGGCCTCCGCGCTGAGCAGGGGGGACAGGGGGGTCGTGGTCATGTCGTGCTCCTTGCTTCCTCGACGGCCGGTTCGACGACCGGTCCGCCCCCCGGCCCGACGAGCACACACGCCGCCCGGCGCCCCTCTCCGGCGCTCCGCAGCTGCTGGTCCTCGGTGGCGCAGGCGTCCAGCGCGACCGCGCAGCGGGGATGGAACGTACATCCTGACGGCAGCGCCGACGGGTCCGGCGGGTCGCCCGGCAGACCGCGCGGGGCGTGCCGCGACGCGAGGTCGCCGATCCTGGGGAAGGCGGCGGAGAGCGCGTTGCCGTACGGGTGCGAGGCGTTCTCGTACACCTGCTTGGCCGGGCCCTCCTCGACGACGCGGCCCGCGTACATCACGGCGAGCCGGTCGCAGGTGTCGGAGAGCACCGCCAGATCGTGGCTGATCATGATGAGGCCGAGATCCTGGTCGGCCACGAGCTGCTCGATCAGCCGCAGGATCTGCGCCTGGATCATCACGTCGAGCGCGGTCGTCGGCTCGTCGGCGACGACGAGCCGCGGATCGCAGGCCAGTGCCATGGCGATCATCACGCGCTGGCGCTGACCGCCGGACAGCTCGTGCGGATACGCGTCGGCGCGCGCGGCCGGAAGTCCGACCTGTTCCAGCAGTTCCCCCGCCCGCTTCCGCGCGGCCGCGGGTGTCGCCTTCTTGTGGAGCAGGATCGGCTCGGCGATCTGGTCCCCGATGCGGTGCACGGCGTTGAGCGAGTGCATCGCGCCCTGGAAGACGATGGAAGCCCCCGCCCAGCGCACCGCGCGCAGCCGGCCCCACTTCATGGCGAGGATGTCCTCGCCGTCGAGGAGGATCTCGCCCGACATCGTCGCGGACGCCGGCAGCAGTCGCAGTAGGGCGAGCGCCAGCGTCGACTTCCCGCAGCCGGACTCCCCGGCGATGCCGAGCTTCTGGCCGGCCTCGACCCGCAGATCGATGCCACGCACGGCGGGGACGGCAGAGGCCCCGGATCCATAGGTGACGTGGAGGTCTCTTACTTCGAGCAAGGGCTGCGACGCCTGCCTGGTCGTTGTCTCGGTCGTGGTCAACGGGTCACCCCCAGCTTGGGGTTGAGCACGGACTCGATCGTCCGGCCGCACAGCGTGAACGCGAGCGCGACGACGGCGATGGCGAGTCCGGGCGGAGCGAGGTACCACCAGTTCCCGGAGCTGACCGCTCCCGCTTCGCGGGCGTCCTGGAGCAGTCCGCCCCAGGAGACGATCGTCGGATCGCCGAGCCCGAGGAAGGCCAGGGTCGCCTCGGTGAGAATGGCGGTGGAGATCACCAGCGTGGTCTGCGAGAGCACCAGCGGCATCACATTGGGCAGGACGTGACGGGACATGATGTGACCGTGCCCGCCGCCGAGCGCCTTGGACCGCTCGATGTACGGGCGTGACTCGACGGACAGCGTCTGCGCACGGACCAGCCGTGCCGTCGTCGGCCAGGTCGTCACCCCGATCGCGAGGATCGTCGTCCAGACGGACCGGGAGAGCACGGTGGCCAGCGCGATGGCGAGCACCAGGGTCGGCATGACCAGGAACCAGTCGGTGATCCGCATGATCACGGTCCCGTACCAGCCCTTGAAGTGACCCGCGGTGATGCCGACCAGCGTGCCGATGGCCACCGAGAGGAACGCGGCGAGCAGACCGACGGTCAGCGATACCCGCGTACCCCACAGCAGCAGGGCCAGCAGACTGCGGCCGAACTGGTCGGTTCCCAGGGGGAATTCGGCGCTGGGGGACTCCAGCGGTCCGCCCGTGGCCTCGGTGACGCTCTGCGATTCCGCGCCCACCAGCACGGGAGCGGCGATCGCGAGGAGCGCGATCACTCCGAGCACGGCGAGTCCGACGAGGCCCGCCCGGTGGGTGCGGTACTGGCTCCAGAAGCGGGCCACGGCCCGGCGGCGGCGGGCCCAGGTGAGGGCGCGCGGGCTGATGTTCTTCACGGCGTCGGTCGCGGCAGTCATCGGCCCACCCGGGGATCGAGCAGCGGATAGATCACATCGGCGAGCGTGTTCATCAGGATCACCGCGGCGGCGAAGACGAAGAACAGTGCCTGCACCAACGGCAGGTCTGGCACGCTCAGCGCCTGGTAGAAGAGCCCGCCGAGACCGGGCCAGGAGAACACTGTCTCCACGAGGATTGCGCCCGCCACCGTATTGCCCAGGTTCACGAAGAGCAGGGTCACGGTCGGCAGCATCGCGTTCGGCACGGCGTGGCGGCGGCGTACGAGATCGTCGCGCAGCCCCTTCGCACGCGCCGTCGTCAGATAGTCGCTGCCCATCTCGTCGAGCAGCGAGGAGCGCATCACCAGCAGGGTGCGGGCGTACTCGACGGCGACGAGGGTGACGACCGGCAGCACCAGATGGTGGGCGACGTCGAGGACGTAACCGAACCCGCTCTCGTTGCCGGACTCCATGCCGCCTGTCGGGAAGATGCCGGGGATCGGGCCGATGCCCACCGACAGCGTGATGATCAGCAGCAGACCGAGCCAGAAGGACGGCACCGAGTACAGCGTCAGCGCGAAGGCGGTGTTGAAGCGGTCGCCGTAGGAACCGTTGCGCCAGGCGGACCTGGCACCCAGCCAGATGCCGATCACCGTGTAGATCACGAAGGCGGTGCCGGTGAGCAGCAGCGTCGCGGGCAGCGCCTCGGAGATCTTGTCCATGACGGGGGCACGGAACTGGTACGACGTACCGAAGTCGCCGGTGAGCGCCTTGCCGCAGTACTCGGTGAACTGCTGCCACAGCGGCAGGTCCAGGCCGAACTCGCGCCGCATCGCGGCGATCTGTTCCGTGGACACCTGCCGGCCGCCGGTCATCTGCTTCACCGGGTCGCCGGGAATCATCCGGAAGAGGAAGAAGCTGGTGACGAGCACGGCGAACAGGGAGATGGCCGCACCGGCCAGCTTGCCCGCCACATAGCGGAGATAGGCGGTCGTGCTACGGGATCGCGGACCGCGGGCCGACGGCCCGGCCGGAGCCGGGCCGTCGGTCTGCGCACTGTCCACGCCCGGCGCGCTCTTCAGCAGCGCGGGTGTGCTGTCTGTGCTCATGGACTATTCACGGTCTTCCGCGGTGGAACGACGACGCATGGCGAACAGCAGCCCGCCACCGGCGAGGACGACGACGGCGACACCGATCCCGATGAGGACTCCGGTGGAACTCCCACCGTCGTCGGAGGAACCGCCGGAGGCCGCGGCGGCCGGAACCGCCGACCACCAGCTCCAGTACCCGTCCTGACCGTAGATGTTGCCCGCGGCGGACGGCATCGTCGTGATCGACTTGATCTGGTCGGTACGGTACGCCTCGACGGCGTTCGGATAGGCCATGACATTCATGTACCCGGTGTCGTACAGCCGCGATTCCATCTGCTTCACGAGATCGGCGCGCTTGGCCGGGTCGTACTCCGCCAGCTGCTGCTTGTAGAGCGTGTCGTACTGCTTGTCGCAGATGAAGTTGTCGGTCGCCGCCGACTCCTTCGGCTTGGCCGGCAGGGCGTCACAGGTGTGGATCGACATGACGAAGTCCGGGTCCGGGTTGACGGACCAGCCGTCGAAGGCGAGGTCGTACTCACCGGCGTACCAGGGGTCGGAAACGTTGTCGATGCAGTTGACCTTCAGGCCGATGCCGAGGTCGCCCCACCACTCCTGGAGGTACTTGCCGATCGCCTTGTCGTTCGGGTCCGTGGCGTGGCACAGGATGCGGAAGTCGAGCGGCTTGCCGTCCTTGCCCACCCGCTTGCCGTCACCGTTCTTCTTGTAACCGGCCTCGTCGAGCATGGCGGCGGCCTTCGCCGGGTCGAAGGCGAGCTTCTGGTCGGCCGACGGCTGCCAGAAGTATTCGGCGTAGCGCGGCGGGATGTAGCCCTCGCCCTCCACGGCGTGGCCCTGGAAGACCTTGTCGATGATGGTCTTGCGGTCGACGGCCATGAAGAGCGCCTGACGGACCTTCTGGTCGAGGAGCGCCGGATGCCCGTTCCCGAACTTCTTGCCGTCCTTCGTGCGCGCGCCCGGGTTGGTCGCCAGTGCGTAGAAGCGCCGGCCGGGTGCGTCATTGACCTTGATGTTCTCGGCGGTCTTCAGCGAGGCGGACTGAGCGGGAGTCAGGCTGGGGCTGCCCGCGACGAAGGAGACCTCACCCTTGCGCAGGGCGGCGACGGCGGCGTCCTGGTCCTTGTAGTAGCGGAAGACCAGCTCGTCGAACTTGGGCGAGCCGCGCCAGAAGTCCTTGTTGGCCTTGAGCTTCACATAGCTGTCGACCTTGTAGTCCGTCAGGATGAACGGACCGTTCCCCACGATCGGGAACTCGGTGTCGTTGTTGAACTTCGAGAAGTCGCCGACCTTCTCCCAGACGTGCTTCGGCACGATCGGCACATCGAGCGCGGCCATCGTGGCCTGCGGCTCCTTCAGCTCGACGACGAGCTGCTCCGGGCTCGGAGCGGTCACCTTCTCGAAGTTGGCGACGAAGCTGCCGTTCGAGGTGGCCGCGCCCTCGTCGGTCATCATCTTGTTGAAGGTCCACGCCGCGTCCTCGGCGGTGACCTTCTGTCCGTCCGACCACTTCGAGTCGGACCGGATGGTGTACGTCCAGGTCAACTTGTCCGCCGACGGCTCCCACTTGGTGGCGAGCGCGGGGATCGCGTGGTTGTCCTTGGCGTCGTAGTTGGTCAGGTAGTCGTACATGAGCCGGTGGATGCTCGTGCTGAGCAGGCGCTGCGCGAGGAACGGGCTCAGGGAGTCGACGCTCTGTGCGACCGCGACCGTCAGAGTCGTCTTGCCGCTGTCGGCCTGCGCCTCCTGCGGCGCGGGTGCGAGTGGATTTCCCGGTACGACCGAACCGGCGGCGAGCGCCAGTGCGGCGGTGCCGGAGGCCAGGAGGAGACGCACGCTGCGCCGTGGGCGGGGGGATCGGGGTGGAACTCTTGTGACCATGGGACGTTGACCTCGCGTCATGACTCGCATGGAGAAGGCGGGTGGATCTCTGGTTCGCCAGCTGGTGAAGCGAAGGTTTATCAGCGGGGGTCGAGCCCCGTCAACGGTGTGTCAAACGGCGTGTGGGCTGCGGGAATGCAAGAAGGGCCCGCATCGTGTGAACGATGCGGGCCCTCATTGGTTTAGACCTCTACTGCCCTACTGCTGAGGGGCTGGTGGGGGCTGCTGCTGCCATCCGGCGGGCGGCACGGGACCCTGAAGTTCCGGATCGCCGGTCCGGCCGCCGTGCTGCTGGGGCGCCGGCGGAGCACCCGCCGGACTCGCACCCGACTGGGCCTGCGAGGGCAGCGACTGCTGCCAGCTGTTCTGCTGTGCACCGGGGCCCGGCTGCGGCGGATACGGCTGCTGGGGCGGCAGCTGCTGGGGCGGCTGCTGTCCTCCGTACGGCTGCTGCGGGTACGGCTGTTGCGGGTGCTGAGGCTGCTGCGGCTGCGGCTGCGGGGGATACGGCTGGTAGGGCTGTCCGGCCTGCGGCTGCCCCGGCTGCTGCTGCGGTACGTAGGGCTGCTGACCCGGCGTCTGCTGACCTGGCATCTGCTGACCCGGCGTCTGGTGTCCGGGCATCGGCGGGGCGTACTGCGGCGGCGGGTTCTGGCCATCCGATGTCCACAGCCCCTGCTGCTGCTGAGCGCGCGGGAAGTCCTCGGCGACCATGGCCGAGAGGTTGAAGTACGCCTCACGGGTCTTCGGGCGCATCATGTCGAGGTCGACCTCGGCGCCCGCCGACAGGTGCTCGTCGAACGGCACGACCACGACACCGCGGCAGCGCGTCTCGAAATGCTGCACGATGTCGTCGACCTTGATCATCTTGCCGGTCTCGCGGACTCCGGAGATGACCGTGATGGAACGCTGCACCAGGTCCGCGTACCCGTGGGCCGACAGCCAGTCCAGCGTGGTCGACGCACTCGACGCACCGTCGACGGACGGGGTCGAGATGATGATGAGCTGGTCGGCGAGGTCCAGCACGCCGCGCATCGCGCTGTAGAGCAGGCCGGTGCCCGAGTCCGTGAGGATGATCGGGTACTGCTTGCCGAGCACATCGATCGCGCGCCGGTAGTCCTCGTCGTTGAACGTCGTCGAGACCGCCGGGTCCACGTCGTTGGCGATGATCTCCAGACCGGAGGGCGCCTGCGAGGTGAAGCGGCGGATGTCCATGTACGAGTTGAGGTACGGGATCGCCTGGACCAGGTCACGGATGGTGGCCCCGGTCTCGCGGCGCACCCGGCGGCCGAGCGTACCGGCGTCCGGGTTGGCGTCGATGGCGAGGATCTTGTCCTGCCGCTCGGTGGCCAGCGTCGAACCGAGCGCGGTCGTCGTCGTGGTCTTGCCGACACCGCCCTTGAGGCTGATGACCGCGATCCGGTAGCAGGACAGCACCGGTGTACGGATCAGGTCCAGCTTGCGCTGCCGCTCGACCTCCTCCTTCTTCCCGCCCAGCTTGAAGCGGGCGGCGGCGGAGGGGTTGCGGCTGCTCTTGGCCTTCTGCTTGCCCCGGACCAGGCGGTCCGAGGAGAGCTCCACGGCTGCCGTGTACCCGAGCGGCGCGCCCGGTACGGAGCGCTCGCGCTGGTCATGGGTGACCGGGGTCGGCCAGGCGTGTCCGGTGCGCGGGTCTACGGGTGCTCCCTGCTGCTGCTGCTGCGGCGGCTGCTGCGGCTGCGGGTGCGGGTGCTGAGGGTGCTGCTGGGGCGGCTGCTGCTGCTGTTGCTGGGGAGCCTGGTAGAGCTCCGGCTGCTGCTGCTGCGTGACGGGAGCAATGGGGGCGGGCAGGTTGGGCGTTCCCTGGACCGGCTGCTGCGGGGCCTGCGGGGGGAGCGGTGCGCTCTGCGCGGGGAAGTGCGGCTGCTGGGGCTGCTGGGGCGCGGGGGGCTGCGGCGACTGGGGCGGTTGCGGGAAGCCGTAACCTCCCTGGGCCTGCGGCTGCGCCTGCGGGAACCCGTAACCGCCCTGCTGTTGCTGCGGCGCCTGCGGCTGCTGAGGTGCTTGCGGCGCCTGCGGTGCCTGGGGGAACCCGTAACCGCCCTGAGGGGCCGGGACACCGGGCTGCGCCGCGGGCACCGGCCCCTGCGGCGGCTGCGGCGCCTGTGCCGCGTGGGGGAAGCCGTAGCCTCCGGGCACCTCGTTCGTGGGTACCGGTGCGGGCCACTGGGAGGCCGGCTGGGGTGCCACGGGCTGCGGAGCGGCCGGTTGGAAGGCGGGCGGCAGAGGAGGAAGTGCGCGCTGCGCGGGAGGCGCGGGGGACCAGGGGGCCGGCGCATGGGACGGTGCGGCGTCCTGGGGCGCGTCGGCGGGCGGTACGTCCTGGGGCGCCGCGTCCGCCGGAGCGTCAGAGGGCCTGTCGGCGAGCACGACATCCGTGCCGACCGGTTCGGCCCCTTCCGGCGCCTCGGCCGTCACGTCCGCAGCAGGCGGTACGGAGTCCTCCACGTCGGCTTCCGGAGCGTCCGCCTCGTCCGTGGACGCGTCATCGGCAGCCTCGTCGGTCACCGGGGTGACAGCGAGGACCACGTGGTCCTCGTCATCGGAAGACGTCGGCTCCGACCCCGAAATCGCGGCCTCGGCCCCCGCCGCCGCCTCCCGCTCAGCGATCTCCCGCTTCAGGGCCGCGGGCGAGAACCGCATGGTCGCGCCGCTCTCCAGGTCGCCCCCGCCGAACGGCTCCGCCGCCGCGCCGGAACCGGCGGACTCGGCGGACTCCGCGGACTCCGCGGACGGCTCCGAGGTTTCGGGCGCCGAAGAAGGTTCACCCGCCGCGGACCCGGCCGAAGCCGCACTCGCGTGCGGCGCCGCCGGTTCGGACTGCGACGGTGCCCAGTTGGGCTCGTAGCCGCCCCCGGCCGGCAGTCCCGGTACGGAGACCGGCGCCCCGTTGGGCGGCGGAGGCGGTGCGAGATGCGAACCGGCCCCGCCCGACGAGTCGCCCGCCGCGTTCTGCGTGTACCAGGCGGGAGGGGTGTAGTCGATGGTGAACTCACCCGTCATCTCGGCGGGATCCGCGTCGGACGACTCGTCGACGGGCGTGTTCCATCCCCCGCGGATCTCGTCCCGATCGCCGTTCACTTTGCCTCCTGGTGTGGTCGAGCACCCTTGTGCCGTGGTGGGTGGGGGCGACCGTTCCCGTTGTCCGATCCGCCCGGCTCTCCCCCTTGGGACGCGCATGGCCTGCCCACAGGTTCTGCTGCCGCGCCCTCACCCACCCTAATCGCCATCGGGCTCACTACGGCAGGCCGTACCGCGTCGCAAGGGGCGTCCCGGTACGACACGTACTGCGCCCAAGTGAGCCCCGAGCGGCTGAGCGTGAGGACAGAAGCGGTCGAATTCGGATATCTGCGTACGGAACGCGGAGCTTTCCGTGCACATAGAGCCCCTCATGGGGCGCTCAGTCCATCCGGCGTGCGCTGCCCAACAATCCGGTCTCGGAGTCGGTCGCCTGCGTCATCACGAACTGCCGGTCACGACCGGCGCACCACAGGGTGACACCGTCGGCCAGAGTGGACAGCGCCTGCGACTCGGAGGGCGACAGATGCAGGATGCGGCCGATCTGCGCGGCCTCGTCCGGCGAGACCCGCTGGATGCCGACGAGCGCCGACTTCTCCATCAGGCGCGGAGCCACCGGGCTCAGATACGGCAGCAGGGTCACCACCGACTGCCAGGGGCCCGCCACCACACGTCCGCGCGGCGGTCGCATCCCGCAGTCCCGCACCACGACAACCGGGGACCCGGCCGACGCTCCCTGCGGCGGCACCCGCCCCACGTCGTGCAGCGAGACGCACGGCTGCCCGCCGCCCGCCGCCTGGGCGAGACCCGTCCAGGCGGCTGCCCGGCCGGTCTCCACGGCGATACGGGCGCCCGTGGCGGCGGCCCGCAGCGCGAGCACCTGCGCCGTCCACAGACCGCCGATCAGCGTGACCTCGTACGGAGTGGGCCGGTTGATGCCCATTACGGCGGGGCGGCCCTCGGCGTCCACCCCGATCACCGTGCCGTCGTCGCCGACCGGCAGGGCCAGCGACTCCAGCTCGTCGAAGGAGACCGCGTGCCGGCTGCGGCGCGGTCCGATCAGGCCGAAACCGAGCCGGGCCCTGGTGCTCGAAGGTGTGGACATCAGCGGGTACCCCCGAGCGGCAGCGTGGCGAGCACACCGGGCAGTTGCTCGCGGTCCAGTCGCACCAGCGCCGTCTTCACGCCGCGCGCGGTGCGCTCCAGCTCATGGCGTGCGGCGACCAGCTCCTCGTCGCTGCGCCCGGTGATCCGGATGTGTCCTGTCACGGAGACCTCCGAGCGGTCGCCGTGGCCCAGCGTCAGGCTGAACGTCGTGGCGAGCGCCGGAATCGAGGTCAGCAGCGCGACCAGCTGCGGCATCGAGGCGCCACCGCCGCCCAACTGCGGCCAGCGGCCGACCCAGTACGTCGTGTGGCGCCGGTCGTCGCAGCGCCAGGTGCGCGAGGTCTCCTCGGTGCGGCGGCCCGGTGTCTCCGAGCGGCTGGCCTGCGCCATCGCCAGCGGACTTACACAGGCCGAGGTCGCGATCGCGGAGGTCAGCTCCTGCTCGGTCAGCACCGTCGCACGGAATCCGGCCCCGGTCAGCCGGCTGGCCAGCTGGTCGGCGGCCCGTACCGCGCACTTCTGCGCCCCGACGATGCCGCCGCCGCGCGCCTGCACCGCCTCGGGGCAGAGCTCCGGGTCGAGCTTGAGCGCGATCCAGGTGATCCGCAGAGCGGGCGAACCCGTCTGTGCCTGAAGCGGCGCGTAGTTCCGTGCCGCCACCGACTGCGGCGGCAGGTGCGGGGCGGGCGCGGGCTGGGTGTGCTGCACGATCTGTGCGGATTCCAGGCGGATTCCGTCGACGTCGAGCACATCGCGTACGAGTGTCAGGGGCAGCGGCTGCGCCGAGCGGTCCGGGCGCAGCGCCGTGGCGTCCGACTCGACCTGGACGACCGCCGTGAGGAACGTACCGTCGCCGATCATGCCGACAGGACGCCGGTCGCGGTCGCTGAAGGAGTACGTGCGCAGTGCGGGCTCGCACTCGACTGCGGGCGCGAGGCCCGGCTCCGTACCCGCGGGCAGGACGAGGGAGGCCGCACGGCGGCTGCGGGCCCGCAGAGCGAGCACCGTGCTCAGCCACTCCGGCAGCGAACGGCGGTGCCGGCGGACGACGGCGAGCAGCACCAGGATCGCGGCGGCGACTCCGGCCGGAACCAGCAGCAGCGGTTCGACGACCCAGGCCGCGACCAGCAGCGCTGCCGCGATCTCGACCAGTACGAGTTGTTGCAATCGGAACGAACCGAACTGCCCGGCCCGTCCGTTCAGTCGCGGTGAGGCCGCTCCACCGGAACCCGGGACACCCGGGGAGGAGCTGCGCGAACCGCGGCGGGAGGCCCGTGGGCCACCGGATCCGGGAGCCCCGGACGCCTGCGTGTTCCCGGCCGGACGTGTCCGCGTTGCGGAAGCCATCATTCCGGCATTCCCCCGTTCATAAGGCCCCAACTCCACCCGATCGCCCCTGCCCCGCCGGGGCTTGGCGGCTGGATCACCCTACCCGGCCCACGGGCACCCACGATCAGCAGGCATAGTAGGGGGCCGGTCCGGCACCAGGGTCCGGCATCCGGGGTCCGGCACAGGGGTCGGGGATGCGTCCGCTCCTGGGCCGCGCGGGGAGACACGGGAGACAGACAGACTCATGGCATCACGGCGGGATGAGCTCAACGCGTACACCTTTGCGAAGAAGCGCACGGTGGCGGCATTCCTCCAACCGTCGCCCACGGGGACCGAGGAAGGTGCGCCCCGTCCCTTGCGGGCCGTCGTCCCGAGCCTGATCGTCGGTGCGCTGATCCTCGCGGGGTTCGGCGCCTGGGGGATGTTCAAGCCCACCGCGCCCAAGGACTGGGACAAGCCGGGCGCCAAGGTGATCGTCGGCAAGAAGTCCACCACCCGTTACGTGGTGCTCAGTACGGGCAAGGGCAAGGGAAAGAAGACACTGCTCCACCCCGTACTCAACCTCGCATCGGCCCGGCTGCTCCTCACCCCGCAGCAGTTCGACGTGGTCCAGGTCGGCGACAACATCCTGGACGCGGGCAAGCCCCCGCGCGGACCGATCCTCGGCATCCCCTACGCCCCCGACCGGCTCCCCGAGCCGGAGGACGCGGGCACCCCCAAGCGGTGGGCGGTCTGCGAACAGCCCGGCGGCAAGGGCAACACCGTGCAGAAGGCGGCGTTCGTCTTCGCCGAGCGGGACCTGAAGCTGACCGAGAACAAGAAGCAGCTCAGCGGCGGCCAGGTGCTCTACGTCCAGGGCCAGGACAGGACCCGCTACCTCGTAGACGCGAGCGGCACCAAGTACCGCGTCGACGAGATCGCGACCGACAACGGCCATCTGACCAACGCTCTGGTCGGCAGCAGCCTCCCGCAGGCCGTCACCGACGACTGGCTCGCCACCCTGCACGAGGGCAGTCCGGTCGCCTTCCCGCAGATCCCCGGCACGATCGGCGCACCCGCCCACATCCAGGGCCAGCTCTCCGCCGAGGAGAACAAGGTCGGCATGGTGCTCAGGACCGAGACCGGCAACGGCACCCAGCACTACGTGGTGCTGGAGGGCAAGGTCCAGCCGATCTCCGAGTTCACCGCCTGGCTGCTGATCAACTCCCCGCAGACGGCGCCCCTGAACCTCGACAGCGAGGCGCGCGCCGTCGGGCTCCAGGACTTCGTCCCGGACGGTCAGACCTTCGCGGGCCAGGGCGCCCGCTGGCCGGCCGCCAAGGCCGAGCAGGTCAACTCGACGACCGGCGGCGGCAGCAGGGACACCGTCTGCAGCGTGCTGCGCAAGGTGGACGACAAGGGCCGTACGACACTGGGCGTCTGGGCCGGTACGGAGTACCCGGCCGCGATCAACGCCGGTGGCACGAGCACCTACGTCACCCCCGGCAGCGGCCTCCTCTACACCCAGGTCCAGGGCCGCCAGACCCGTCCCGACGGCTCGCTCTTCCTGGTCACCGACACCGGACTGCGGTACGCGGTCCAGGCGAACGGCGACAGCGACGCCCAGCGGTCCGACATCGGCACCGGCGACCAGCAGAGCGGGAGCGACGGCCGCCCCGAGCCGAGCCAGGCGCAGATCCGGCTCGGCTACGAGAAGATCGTCCCCTCCCTCGTACCGATCGCGTGGTCGGAGTTCCTCGCCAAGGGTCCCCGGCTCGACACCAACAGTGCCCGCCAGCCCCAGGGCTCGTAACCGCCTCGTTCGCAGTGGGACCACGGACTCGGGGGAGAGGAACAGATGTTGTACCGGAAGACCGCGCTGCTGACGGCGGCCACGGCCGCGCTGGCCGCGCTCGCGGCGCCGCAGGCGGCGTACGCGGACACGGGGACCGAGGAGCCGGGCGGCCTCGGGATAAACGGCAGCGGTGAGTGCACGTTCCCGATGAAGAAGCAGTTCGAGGGCAGGCCCTGGTCGCTCCAGCGTGTACTGCTCGACGAACTCTGGCAGGACACCAAGGGCAAGGGCGTACGCGTCGCTGTCATCGACACCGGTGTGGACAACGTCAACCCGCAGCTCAAGTCGGCCGTCGACACCTCCGCCGGCCGTGATCTCCTTGAGCCCAAGGGCGACGGCACGGCCGACGAGGTCGGGCACGGCACCAAGGTCGCCGGCATCATCGCCGCCCGTCCCCGCAAGGGCACCGGATTCGTCGGACTGGCCCCCGAGGCCACGATCATCCCGATCCGCCAGAACGACGAGAAGAACAGCGGCAAGGACACCACGATGGCCACCGCGATCGACCACGCGATCGCCAAGGGCGCCGACGTCATCAACATCTCGCAGGACACCACCAAGCCGCTCGCCCCGACGTCCGCCCTCGGCAGAGCCGTGGCCAGGGCGCTCGCCAGGAACGTCGTCGTCGTCGCCTCCGCGGGCAACGACGGCATGGACGGCAAGCGGAAGACGACCTACCCGGCGGCCTTCGACGGCGTACTCGCCGTCGCCTCGTCCGACCGCAACAACGAACGCGCCGAGTTCTCGCAGGCCGGAGCGTTCGTCGGCGTCGCCGCCCCGGGCGTGGACATCGTCTCCACCGTCCCCGGCAACGGCCAGTGCGCCGACAACGGCACCAGCTTCTCCGCACCGTACGTCGCCGGGGTCGCCGCCCTCCTCAAGGCCAAGTACCCCACCTGGACGGCCGCCCAGATCGTCGCCCGTATCGAGCAGACCGCCGAGCGGTCCATCACCGGCCACGACGACTTCGTCGGCTGGGGCGTCGTCGACCCGGTCCGCGCCCTGGCCGGCGACAAGGACGACGTACCGCAGGACGCTGCACGCCCCGACGCCCCGCTGCCCAAGGCGCAGGCCCCGGAACCCGCGTATCTGGCGATGTCCGAGACACCGCAGGAACGCAGCGAGCGCTACGCCACCTACGCACTCGCCCTGGCAGCGGTTCTGGTCTCCGTCGTGGCCGGGACCGCGACGGTCGTCCGTGATGTCCGGCGGCGGCGCGGTTTGCGGGAGAGTGCCACCCAGTGAAGTACCTCTCTCCCCGGAAACCCCAGTTGGGACGAGATGATGAAGTGACTAGGGTGGTAGCAGACTTCACGTGTGTGACGGGGGAACGAGAAGTGGTCGAGTCCGGCGCAGGCGGATGGGAACTCCGCCGCGCGCTCCGAGGACCCCGCACTTACCCCACTCCGTATCCGGAGCACACGGGGGCAGGAAGAAGCCTGACCGCGACCTGCGGACAGGCCCGGGAACTGAGAGATAGGACCTCCGGATGACCAACCCCGCAGGTGGTTTCGGACTTGCCGACGATCCGATCGTCCAGGCGAAGAACAAGATCATCGACACCGCCGAGGCGGTTTCCAAGCAGGCCAGGGAGCTGGCCGACATCCTCGCGACGGTGAGCGCGGGCTGGACCGGTGTGGGCGCCTCGGGATTCTCGTCCGCGCAGATCGTGATCAACGAGGACCACGACGAGATCCGCCGGCTGCTGAACGTGCTCCTCAACGCCGTGAGCCAGACCAAGAACCTCAGCAACGCCAACGACGACGAGGTCCGCGCGGCCTTCAACGCCGTGAAGGCGCCGGCGTCCTCCGGCAACACGTCCGGACTGAACGGCGTCTGAGCCGCGCCGCCGCACCCTTCCACGTACACGCTGAGCTAAGAGGAGAAGACTGATGGCTGGGGATCCGAACACCAAGGTCAGGTACGAGAACGTCCAGGAGATGGCGAACCGCATCCGTGTGGTCTCGCGCAACATCATCAAGGACCTCCAGGAGATGGACGCCGCCCTCAAGGTCGTCACCGACACCTGGGACGGTGACGCCCACGCGGAGTACATCACGCTGCAGGGCAAGTACAAGGGCAAGGCCGACCACATGAAGGACCGGCTGGAGCAGGTCGCGAAGATCATCGAGACCGGCAAGGACAGCTACCGCTCCACGGACGTCAAGGCCTCGCGCCTGTTCACCGAGTCGTACTGACTCAACCCAGACGCAGGTACGCAAGAGGGGCACGCTCCACGGAGCGTGCCCCTCTTCGTCGTACCGTTTCGCCGTACCGGCTACTTGAGGTCGAACTCGCCGTCGCGCGCGCCCAGTACGAAGGCGGTCCACTCGGCCTCCGTGTAGCGCAGCACGGTCTCCGGGTCCAGCGAGGACCGCATCGCCACGGCCCCGCCCGGCAGATAGGCGATCTCGACGCGCTCCTCGGCCGCCTCCGCGTCGGGAGCGCTCACCCACTCCACTCCCGATATGTCGAGTGCGTACAGCTCGTCCTTCTCCTGTTGACTGCCCATCAGACGCCTTTCCTCCTACGCAATCCGTGTACGGGGCCCGCGCCCCGATTATTCCGGGTCCGGTCCGGCCACGAGGGCCGAAAATCAAGTCCGTCCTCGATCGGAGGACAAACCGTCAACCTGACGGCCCCGCCCCTCACCGCTGCTCGGGCAGCCGCCCGATCTGCACCAGCGGAGTCCCGCGCCTGCGCGAGGCGAAGTAACCCCGGCCCGGCGGCATCGCGTGACCGCGTACCGAACCGATGAGATCGCCCTCGGACGGATCGCCGGACAGCACGACACCCTGCGCGCCCAGCTCCTTGATGCGCTGCATGAACCCCTCGTACATCGACCTCGACGCACCCGCCGAGTTGCGCGCGATGATGAACCGGACGCCGGTGTCCCGGGCGAACGGCAGATACTCCGCGAGCGGGGCCAGCGGGTTGCCCGCGTTCGTCGCCACCAGGTCGTAGTCGTCGACGATGATGAAGATCTGCGGACCGCTCCACCAGCTGCGGTCCCGCAGCTGCTGCGGAGTCACATCCGTCGGCGGCTGCCGGCGGGCGAACACCCCCGCCAGCGCCTCCATGTGCATCTGCATGGAGCTCGCCATCGGCGCGTACTCCAGCAGATGGGACTCCGGCAGCGCGCCCAGCAGGGCCCGCCGGTAGTCCCCGACGACGAGCTTCGCCTCGTCGGGGGAGTAGCGCTCCGCGATCTGCTTGGCGATCAGCCGCAGCAGGTTCGTCTTGCCGGACTCGCTCTCGCCGAAGATCAGGAAGAACGGATCCGTCTCGAAGTCGACGAACACCGGCTCCAGCGCCGTCTCGTCGATCCCGATCGCGACACCCCGCTCCGGGAACTCGAAGCCCTTCGGCAGCCGGTCAGCGGCCAGCTTGCGCGGCAGCAGCCGTACGGCGGGCGCCGAGGGACCCGACCAGTTCGCCCGCACCGTGGCGACGAACGCGGCCGTGCCCTCGGAGAGATCCGCGGCGCTGCTGACCGAGTCGATACGCGGCAGGGCGCCCATGAAGTGCAGCTTCTCCGGCACCTGTCCACGGCCCGGCACACCCGGCGGCACGTTCACCGCGACCTTGCGGTCGAACTCCGAGTCCATGACGTCGCCGAGCCGCAGTTCGAGCCGCCCGAGGATCTGGTCCTTCAGCGCCGCCCGGACCTCCATGTAGCGGGCCGCGGTGATGACCACGTGGATGCCGTAACCGAGACCGCGCGAGGCGATGTCGGTGACGGTCTGCTCCAGCATCTCGTACTCGGCCCGGAATCCGCCCCAGCCGTCGATGACCAGGAACACGTCACCCCACGCCTCACCGGGCAGCTCGCCCAGGGCGCGCTTGCGCCGGTAGGTGGCGATGGAGTCGATTGAGTGCGCCCGGAAGAACTCCTCGCGCCGGTTGAGCACACCCGCGACCTCGGCGACCGTACGCCGCACCCGCTCGGGGTCGAGCCGCGAGGCCATCCCGCCGACGTGCGGCAGCTCCGCCAGCGATACGAGACCGCCACCACCGAAGTCCAGCCCGTAGAACTGCACCTCGTGCGGGGTGTGCGTGAGCGCGAACGACGAGATCAGCGCCCGCATCATCGTGGACTTGCCGGACTGCGGACCGCCGACGACCATCATGTGGCCCGCCGCACCGGAGAAGTCCCGGTACAGCACCTCACGCCGCTGCTCGAAGGGCTTGTCGATCAGGCCGACCGGGACGGTGAGACCACCGGGCCTGGTGTACTCGGTCGCCGTGAACCCCCGTTCCGCGGTCGGCGCGAGCCCGGGCAGCAACTGGTCCAGCGTCGGCGCCCGGTCCAGCGGGGGCAGCCACACCTGGTGCGCCGGCACCCCCTGGCCCTCCAGACGCCGCACGATCACATCGAGAACCGTGTCGGCGAGCGCGTCCTCGTCCGCCTCCGACCGGGCCGCCGCCGCCAGCTGCGCCGGGTCCGGAGCCGCGTACACGACCGGTACCGGAGTGGCACTGAACACCGCGGGCCGCCGCTCGAGGGGCAGTTGCCCCACCGAGAGATCGGGACCACCCGTGCGGTAGGCCCCCGACACGTACGCCGCCTTGAAGCGGGTCATCTCGTCCGTACCGAACTTGAGATAGCCGGAACCCGGCACCGAGGGCAGGTGGTACGCGTCCGGCACACCCAGCGCCGTGCGCGACTCCGCCGCCGAGAAGGTCCGCAGACCGATCCGGTACGAGAGATACGTGTCCAGACCGCGCAGCTTGCCCTCTTCCAGGCGCTGCGACGCCAGCAGCAGATGCACACCCAGGGAACGGCCGATCCGGCCGATCTGGATGAACATGTCGATGAAGTCCGGCTTGGCCGTGAGGAGTTCGGAGAACTCGTCGATGACCAGCACCAGCGAGGCCAGCGGCTCCAGCGCGGCGCCCGCGCCCCGCGCCTTCTCGTAGTCGTGGATGTTGGCGTAGTTGCCTGCCGAACGCAGCAGCTCCTGACGGCGCTGGAGTTCACCCCGGATCGCGTCGCCCATGCGGTCGACCAGCGTCAGGTCGTCCGACAGGTTGGTGATCACCGCGGCGACATGCGGCATCTGCGACATCCCGGCGAACGTCGCACCGCCCTTGAAGTCGGCGAGCACGAAGTTGAGCGTCTCCGAGGAGTGCGTGACCGCGAGCCCCAGCACCAGCGTCCGCAGCAGCTCCGACTTGCCGGAACCCGTCGCACCGACACACAGTCCGTGCGGACCCATGCCCTCCTGCGCGGCCTCCTTGAGGTCCAGCATCACCGGCTGGCCGTCCTCGCCGACACCGATCGGCACCCGCAGCCGCTCCGAGACCGACCGGGGCCGCCAGGTGCGCGCCACATCGACCGAGGCGGCGTCGCCCAGGTTCAGCAGGTCCGTGAAGTCCAGGTTGGCGAGCAGCGGTTCGTCGTCGTCGCCCCCGCCCATCATGAGCGGCGCCAGCTGCCGGGCCAGTGCCTCGGCGGCAGGCAGCGAGATCCCGTCCGGCACACCCTCGTACGCCAGTCCCGCACCGGACTCCAGCCGCAGCAGCCCCGGCCGAACCACCACCGAGAGACCACCGCGCGGCTCGTCGAGCTCGCCCGGCACCACCTCGACGATCGTCACACCCTGAAGGCCCTCGGCCGCCGCGAACAGCGAGTCCGGCGGCACCATCCCGCCGTCCAGGACCACCACGACGTGCGGCTGGTCCAGCACCGGCTGACTCTCCCGGCCGAACCGCGGACGGCCCTCCAGACGGCTCGCCAGCAACTGCTCCAGCTCACCCAGATCGTCGCCGAACAGCCGCTTGGTACCGGCCCCGTCGACCTGCCCGCGCACCTGAGTGTGCGGCAGCCACTTCGTCCAGTCCCAGCGCGCCACGGCGCCCGGCGCCGCCACCACGGCGACCAGCAGATCCTCGGGGGAGTGCAGCGTCACCAGCTGCGCGACCAGCGAACGGGCCGTGGACTGCGCCGCCTCCGGCTGACCGGAGACCGTCACGTGGTAGAAGGCCCGCATCGAGACGGCCATCGGCAGTCCGTCCAAGGACCCGTGCACCGCGAGGAACTGCTGCATCGCGCCCGCGCACATCGGCTCCAGCTCGTCCACCGGAGCGGTCTCGGGAGCGATCAGCGGAGTCGCCAGCTGCTGGGCGCCGAGCCCCACCCGCACATGGGCGAAGTCCTTGTCGCCCACGCGCCGTTCCCAGACCCGGCTGCCCTCGGCGACCACCGACCACAGCTGTTCGGGCGCGGGGTGCAGATACAGCTGTACGTCACGCTGCGCGCGGGCGGTCCTGCGGACCGTACGCCGGGTCTGCGCAAGGTATTTGAGGTAGTCGCGCCGCACATCCGCCATTTGCCCCTGTGTACCGCGACGGTGACGGACCAGCTGGGCGACCACCATTCCGACGGTCGAGACGAGCATCAGGACGCCCATGATCCGCATGAACGGCGGCGCCTGCGGCGAGAAGAAGAACACCACCGACGAACCCATGCCGAGCACCGGCAGGATCTGCATCAGCATGCCCTCCTGCTGCCCGCGCGGCAGTTCGGGAGGGGCCTCCAACGTCAACTCGTCACCGGGTACTTCCGGCGGCAGAGACCGCGGAGGTCGTTTCACGACGATCTGGCTCACCGGAACATCAATCCCTCAATACGGACGGGCGGAAGGCCGGTCTGGTCCGCACCGACGCCCCCGTGGCTGCGTGTCCGCGGACTTCCCTCCGCGCGACGGTGATCCTACTTGCAGATCACCTGGTCCCCTCCCGGTAGGGTGGCGCGCGCACTGTGCGCAACCGCGAATCAGGGGGACCAGACACGTGAGTACGACCGCAGCGACGGGTTTCTGCCGCGTCACTGTCGTGGCGCCCGACAGCCGGATCGACGTCGCCCTTCCGGAAGACATCGCCGTGGCCGACGTCTACCCGGAGATCCTGCGCCTGACGGGCCAGACCCAGGCCGCAGGCACACCCACCGGCTATCACCTCGTACGCCGCGACGGAACCGTCCTCGACGGCGCCCGCACACTCGCGGCCCAGCAGGTACTCGACGGCGAACTCCTCAGCCTGCGCCCCTTCGCCCAGTCGCTGCCGCCCGCCGTCTTCGACGACGTCTCGGACGCCGTCGCCTCGGCCGTCACCCGCGACCGCCAACTGTGGAACGACGAGCTGCTGCGCGGCGCAGGCCTGGTCGGCGGCGTCCTCCTCCTCGTGCTCATGGGCTTCGTGCTCTGGTTCGCGGACCCGGTCCGCCACGACATGCACAGCCTGCCCGGCATCATCGCCGGCTCCGCCGGCCTGTTGCTGACCGCCTTCGCCGGCGTACGCGCCCGGGTCTACGGAGACCGCGCCACCGCCGTCGCCCTCGGCCTCGGCGCACTCCCGCTCGTCCTCATCGCGGGCTCCGGCATCATCGGCCCGGACGCCGGACAGGGACCCGGCCGCCTGCAGTTCCTGCTCGGCTGCGTCGCCGTCCTGGTCGCGTCCGTCGCCCTGGTCGCCCTGACACCCAGCGGGGACGCGCCGTTCGTCGCGGCCACCTTCCTCGCCACCGTCGGCACCCTCGCCACCTTCCTCGCGATCCTCACCGAGGCATCCGCCACGCAGACCGCGGCCGTCTGCGCCCCCGTGGCCCTCGGCGTCGTCGCCTTCCTGCCCGGACTCTCGGCCCGCTTCGCCCGGCTGCCCATCGGATACGCCTCCCCGCGCACCACGCCGGCCGGCTACGACGACAGCTTCGCCGACGCGAACGGCGGCCCCGAGGCCGACGGCGAACCCGTCGACGCCGAACGCATCGCGGCCCAGGCCCGCCGCGGCCACGAGATGCTCCTCGGCCTGGTCGGCGGCTGCGCCGCCGTGGCCGTCGGATCGGCCGCCGTGCTCGGCTTCAGCGACAACATCTGGGGCCAGATCCTCGCCCTCGCGGGCGGCCTCGCGATGCTGCTGCGCGCCCGCCTCTTCCGCTACACCTCGCAGGTGGCCTGCGTCCTCGTCGCGGGAATCGGCGCGATCGCCCTGCTGGTCCTCGGCCTCTCGCTCAACCCGCCGACCGACCTGCTGTACGAACTCGTCCGGTACGGCGACCGCGGCTCCCTCGACATCCGTACGATCTGGCTCTCCGCGGCGGTCGCGGCCGGTGCGGCCCTGCTCACCGCGATCGGCCTGATCATTCCCCGCAAGGGCCTCTCGCCCTTCTGGGGCCGCCTCCTCGACCTCACCGAGAGCGCCCTGCTCCTCTCGCTCGTCCCGCTCTGCCTGGCCGTCCTGGACATCTTCAGCCGCGCCCGCGCGATGACCAGCTAGGGCGGGCCGAAGCCCTCCGGAACGGCTGGTACTCTGACTGGTGGCCGTTTGTGTACGCGTTCCCGGTTCGTTCTGGGGGCTGCGCTCATCGGACCTTCGCTCCCGAGTCACACAAGCTCCCCTGAGAACAAGACCAGGGGCACTCGTGGGCGCTTCGAACACCAGAGGAGTACCGCGTGCCGCTCGACGCCGTTACGAAGAAGCAGATCATGACCGAGTTCGCGCAGAAGGAGGGCGACACCGGTTCCCCCGAGGTTCAGGTTGCGATGCTCTCCCGCCGGATCTCGGACCTGACGGAGCACCTCAAGCTCCACAAGCACGACCACCACTCCCGTCGTGGTCTGCTGATCCTGGTCGGCCAGCGCCGCCGCCTTCTGCAGTACCTCGCCAAGAAGGACATCCAGCGCTTCCGTGCGCTCGTCGACCGCCTCGGCATCCGCCGTGGCGCGGCCGGCGGCGCCAAGTAAGGCAGCTGTGAGAGGGAGCGGTTCCCACTTCTAGGGGGCCGCTCCCTTTGCTGTACGTGCGGGACCGGGGTCAAGCTCAGTAACCTGGACGTACAACACCAGAACGAGGAGGAGCGCCCTCCAGCCTCCGCCGGTCCTCGGTAGTGGCCCCCGGGACAACGCCCGGGTGCTTCGATCGAAGACCGGCCCGCACACAAGGAGCGCTTCTCCGTACCGTCCCCCCGCCACACGGGCGGAAGGACGAAAGACGACGAGTATGGAGAAATATCTAGTGGAGAACGAGACCCACTACGCCGAGGCCGTTATCGACAACGGAACCTTCGGCACCCGCACCATCCGCTTCGAGACGGGCCGCCTCGCCAAGCAGGCCGCCGGCTCCGCCGTCGCGTACCTGGACGACGACACCATGGTGCTGTCGGCCACCACCGCCTCCAAGAGGCCCAAGGACCAGCTCGACTTCTTCCCCCTCACGGTGGACGTCGAGGAGCGGCAGTACGCGGCCGGCAAGATCCCCGGCTCCTTCTTCCGCCGGGAGGGCCGGCCCTCCGAGGACGCGATCCTCACCTGCCGCCTGATCGACCGCCCGCTGCGCCCCTCCTTCAAGAAGGGCCTGCGCAACGAGATCCAGATCGTCGAGACGATCATGGCGCTCAACCCCGACCACCTGTACGACGTGGTCGCGATCAACGCCGCCTCCTGCTCCACGATCCTGGCGGGCCTGCCCTTCTCCGGCCCCATCGGCGCCACCCGCGTCGCCCTGATCAAGGGCCAGTGGGTCGCGTTCCCGACGCACACCGAGCTCGAGGACGCCGTCTTCGACATGGTCGTCGCGGGCCGCGTCCTCGAGGACGGCGACGTCGCGATCATGATGGTCGAGGCCGAGGCCACCGAGAAGACCATCCAGCTCGTCCAGGACGGCGCCGAGGCTCCCACCGAGGAGATCGTCGCCGCAGGTCTGGAAGCCGCGAAGCCCTTCATCAAGGGTCTCTGCAAGGCCCAGTCCGACCTGGCCGCGAAGGCTGCCAAGCCCACCGGCGAGTTCCCGGTCTTCCTCGACTACCAGGACGACGTCCTGGAGGCGCTCACCAAGGCCGTCCGCACCGAGCTCGCCAAGGCGCTCACCATCGCCGGCAAGCAGGAGCGAGAGGCGGAGCTGGACCGCATCAAGGAGATCGCGGGCGAGAAGCTCCTCCCGGCCTTCGAGGGCCGCGAGAAGGAGATCTCGGGTGCCTACCGCGCGCTGACCAAGAAGCTGGTCCGCGAGCGCGTCATCAAGGACAAGGTCCGCATCGACGGCCGCGGCGTCACGGACATCCGTACGCTGGCCGCCGAGGTCGAGGCCATCCCGCGCGTGCACGGCTCGGCGCTGTTCGAGCGTGGCGAGACCCAGATCCTGGGCGTCACCACCCTCAACATGCTCCGTATGGAGCAGCAGCTGGACACCCTTTCCCCGGTGACCCGCAAGCGCTACATGCACAACTACAACTTCCCGCCGTACTCCGTCGGTGAGACCGGCCGCGTGGGCTCGCCCAAGCGCCGCGAGATCGGCCACGGAGCGCTCGCCGAGCGCGCCATCGTGCCGGTGCTGCCCTCGCGCGAGGACTTCCCGTACGCGATCCGCCAGGTCTCCGAGGCGCTGGGCTCCAACGGCTCGACGTCCATGGGCTCGGTCTGCGCCTCCACCATGTCCCTGCTGAACGCCGGTGTGCCCCTCAAGGCCGCCGTCGCCGGTATCGCCATGGGCCTGATCTCGGAGGAGATCGACGGCAAGACGCACTACGTCGCCCTCACCGACATCCTCGGTGCGGAGGACGCCTTCGGCGACATGGACTTCAAGGTCGCCGGTACGAAGACCTTCGTGACCGCGCTCCAGCTCGACACCAAGCTCGACGGCATCCCCGCCTCGGTCCTGGCCGCCGCGCTGAAGCAGGCCCGTGACGCGCGTCTGCACATCCTGGACGTCATGAACGAGGCCATCGACGTTCCGGACGAGATGTCCCCGAACGCCCCGCGGATCATCACGGTCAAGATCCCGGTGGACAAGATCGGTGAGGTCATCGGCCCCAAGGGCAAGATGATCAACCAGATCCAGGAGGACACCGGCGCCGACATCACGATCGAGGACGACGGCACCATCTACATCGGTGCCCAGCAGGGCTCGCAGGCCGAGGCCGCGCGCGCCACGATCAACGCGATCGCCAACCCGACCATGCCGGAGGTCGGCGAGCGTTACCTGGGTACGGTCGTCAAGACCACCACCTTCGGTGCGTTCGTCTCCCTCATGCCCGGCAAGGACGGCCTGCTGCACATCTCGCAGATCCGCAAGCTCGCCGGTGGCAAGCGCGTGGAGAACGTCGAGGACGTGCTCGCGGTCGGCTCCAAGGTCCAGGTCGAGATCGCGGAGATCGACTCCCGCGGCAAGCTCTCCCTCATCCCCGTGATCGAGGGCGAAGAGGCCGACGAGAAGGACGACGCTGCCAAGTGACGTCCCGTAGTTCCGTGACGACGGCCCGCACCTCCTCGGAGGCGCGGGCCGTCGCCCGTACCCAAACGCTTCTCAAGGGCAGCAACGGCATCGGCACGGTCCGCCGTACGACCCTCCCCGGCGGTCTCCGGATCGTCACCGAGTCGCTGCCCTCCGTACGCTCCGCCACCTTCGGCATCTGGGCCAACGTCGGATCACGCGACGAGACGCCCGCGCTGAACGGCGCGACGCACTACCTCGAACACCTCCTCTTCAAGGGCACCGCCACGCGCAGCGCCCTCGACATCTCGTCCGCGATCGACGCGGTCGGCGGCGAGATGAACGCCTTCACGGCGAAGGAGTACACCTGCTACTACGCGCGGGTCCTCGACACGGACCTGCCGCTGGCCATCGACGTCGTCTGCGACATGCTGACCGGCTCCCTGATCGCCTCCGAGGACGTCGACGCCGAGCGCGGCGTCATCCTCGAAGAGATCGCGATGACCGAGGACGACCCGGGCGACTGCGTGCACGACCTGTTCGCGCACACGATGCTCGGCGACACCCCGCTCGGCCGCCCGGTCCTGGGCACGGTCGACACGGTCAACGGGCTGAACCGCGGCCAGATCGCGCGCTTCTACAAGAAGCACTACGACCCCACGCGCCTGGTCGTCGCCGCAGCGGGCAACATCGACCACGCCACGGTCGTACGCCAGGTCCGCAAGGCCTTCGAGCGCGCCGGCGCCCTGTCCCGTACCGACGCCGTTCCGATGGCGCCGCGCGAGGGCTCCCGCACCCTGCGCACCGCGGGCCGCGTGGAACACCTGAACCGCAAGACGGAGCAGGCCCACGTGGTCCTCGGCATGCCGGGCCTGGCCCGCACCGACGAGCGCCGCTGGGCGCTCGGCGTCCTGAACACGGCGCTCGGCGGAGGCATGTCCTCCCGCCTCTTCCAGGAGGTACGGGAGAAGCGCGGCCTGGCCTACAGCGTGTACTCGTACACCTCGGGCTTCGCCGACTGCGGGCTCTTCGGTGTGTACGCGGGCTGCCGGCCGAGCCAGGTCCACGACGTCCTCAAGATCTGCCGCGACGAGCTCGACCGCGTCGCGACCGACGGGCTCGACGACGAGGAGATCGGCCGTGCCATCGGCCAGCTCTCCGGCTCCACCGTCCTCGGCCTTGAGGACACCGGCGCGTTGATGAACCGCATCGGCAAGAGTGAGCTGTGCTGGGGCGAGCAGATGTCGGTCGACGACATGCTGGCGCGGATCGCGGCGGTCACGCCGGACGACGTCCGCGCGGTGGCGGGCGATGTCCTCGGACACCGTCCTTCGCTCTCCGTCATCGGCCCGCTCAAGGACAAGCAGGCGGACCGCCTGCAAGAAGCGGTCTCCTAACCCTCCTCGTAAGGAAGCAGAGCACATGAGCAAGCTGCGCGTGGCCGTTCTCGGCGCCAAAGGACGAATCGGGTCCGAGGCGGTACGAGCCGTCGAGGCCGCCGACGACATGGAGCTGGTGGCCGCACTCGGCCGCGGCGACAAGCTGGAGACCCTCGCGGACACCGGCGCCCAGGTCGTCGTCGAGCTCACCACCCCCGCATCGGTGATGGGCAACCTCGACTTCTGTATCCGGCACGGCATCCACGCGGTCGTGGGCACGACCGGCTGGACCGACGAACGGCTCGCGCAGCTCAACACCTGGCTCGACGGCTCGCCGGAGACCGGGGTGCTCATCGCGCCGAACTTCTCCATCGGCGCAGTGCTCACGATGAAGTTCGCGGAGCGGGCGGCCCGCTACTTCGAATCCGTCGAGGTCATCGAGCTGCACCACCCCCACAAGGTCGACGCCCCCTCCGGGACCGCCACCCGCACCGCCCAGCTCATCGGGGCGGCCCGCGAGAGGGCCGGCATGGCAGCTCAGCCGGACGGCACCACCACGGCCCTGGACGGAGCCCGCGGCGCGAACGTCGACGGTGTCCCGGTCCACTCCATCCGGCTCCAGGGCCTCCTGGCCCACCAGGAGGTCCTCCTCGGCGGCGAGGGCGAGACCCTCACCATCCGCCACGACTCGCTGCACCACAGCAGCTTCATGCCGGGCATCCTGCTCGGTACGCGCCGTGTGGTGACCACTCCCGGCCTCACGTTCGGCCTGGAACACTTCCTCGACCTGAACTGACTGAGCCGACACCCATGCGCGCAAAGATCACTTACGTTGTCACCGCTGCCGTCCTGGTCTTCTACTTCGCCCTGGTCGGCAGCCGTGGCCTCCTGCTCATACGCCACGGCACGCTGCTCACGGTCACCTTCGGTGTCGCGGTGCTGATCCTGCCGGTGATCGGCGTCTGGTTCCTCTGGAAGAACACCCAGTTCGTCCGCAGGGCCAACGCCCTGGCCGCCGAACTGGAGGCCAAGGGAGAACTGCCGGTCGACGAACTGGTCCGTACCCCGTCCGGCCGCATCGACCGGGACTCCGCCGACGCCGTGTTCGCCCGCCGCCGCGAGGAGACGGAGGACACCCCCGACGACTGGCGGTGCTGGTTCCGTCTGGCGGTCGCCTACCAGGACGCCAGGGACACCCCGAGGGCCCGCAAGGCCATGCAACGCGCCATCGCCCTGCACAAGGCCGACCCGTCCGGCGCTTGAGGGCGAACCCTCAGCCGGACGGGCCCCCGGCCTAACCTCGCCGGTACTCGTCGCCCCACGCCTCGATGGAGTCCGTGGCCCGCTCGAACGCCTCACCACGCGCCAGGAAATCCGCGTTGTGGTCCGTGACCAGCGGCGGCAACGTTTCTCCACCCTGTCGCACGACGATCAGCGCCTGTCCCTGAACGGTGCGCGGCAGCCCGAGCCACTTCACCGGCTGCTGAACCGTACGCACCGCGGCGGCCCGGTCCCACGGCACCGTGGTCGTGCGGAAGAAGCCCACCCGCCGCACCCCGTGCCGGCTGACCCAGGCACCGACCCGCAGCAGCCGCAAGGCGCTGAGGATCACCACCGCGGCGAGCACGAGGCACACGGTGGCCCCGGAGAGCCCTCCGGCCACGGCGGTGATCATCCCCGCGAGCAGGACGAACGAGGCGAGAAGCAACAAGGTGGCCGCCGCCGCGACCCGCCACGGCCCGGGGCGGTAGGGCCGCCGCCAGCTGTCGTGGTCGTCGAACGGCAGCGCGATGTCCTCTGCGCCCGCGTCGAATGCGCGGTCGGCCGTCAGAAAGGGCAGGGGCACGACTGATCCTCACTCACAAGCACGCTCGATTGCTGTGCCCGGTGAGGCTACCGAGGACGCCACCGACCCGACCACCCCAGGGGGTCCGTACGAGTCAGCGGCCCTGAGAGGCCTCGGAATTCTGGCCGTGCGACGGGCTCCGGTCGGTATCGAGTGCCGGAACGCCGAAGAGAAGCGATCCGGCCAGCCCGGCGACCACGGTGAGCCCCACGAGGTAGCGGCCGGCCAGCTGCGAGACGCTGGCCCGCTCACGGGGCGGGGGAGTGACATTGCTGCGGAACCGGTCGGCCTCGGCAACGAACGAGAACGGGACGGATTCACGCCGGCGGAACATGAGGAAGCTCTCCTTGAACTATGGGGCGGGTGCTGCTAATGAGTCAGACGCACGGCGAGCCCGATCGGTGCCCCGAATCGCCGAATCATTCGAAGAATTCCTGCGTACGGCTGCTGCGCGGCGGCCCCCGTCGCGGCCCGTAGAGTGGACGCCGCCCGAGCGCAGCAATTGGAAGGACCCCCGCCGGTGAGCGAGACCCCCGAGCCCACGAAGCTCAGCTTCCGCAGCGATGTAACCGTTGACCTGGTGAAACACGCGGCAGGTGACTCCGACGTACTCTTCGCGGCCCGTGTCTCCACGGCTGGTGAGCAGTCCCTCGAAGAGGTCACCAAGGACCCTGAGCGCTCCAAGGGGCTCATCAACTACCTCATGCGGGACCGCCACGGCAGCCCCTTCGAGCACAACTCGATGACCTTCTTCATCAGCGCCCCGATCTTCGTGTTCCGCGAGTTCATGCGACACCGCGTGGGCTGGTCGTACAACGAGGAATCGGGCCGCTACAGGGAGCTGGAACCGGTCTTCTACGTCCCCGGCGAGTCCCGCAAGCTCATCCAGCAGGGCCGCCCCGGCAAGTACGAGTTCGTCGAGGGCACCCAGGAGCAGCACGAGCTCACCAGCCGCGCCATGGAGGACTCCTACCGCCAGGCATACGAGGCGTACCAGGAGATGCTGGCCGCGGGCGTGGCCCGCGAGGTCGCCCGTGCGGTGCTGCCCGTTGGCTTGTTCTCGTCCATGTACGCCACGTGCAACGCCCGCTCGCTGATGCACTTCCTCGGCCTGCGCACCCAGCACGAGCTGGCGAAGGTCCCGTCCTTCCCGCAGCGCGAGATCGAGATGGTGGGGGAGCGGATGGAAGCGCACTGGGCGCAGCTCATGCCGCTCACTCATGCGGCCTTCAACAAAAATGGACGGGTCGCCCCGTAAGCGGTGTCCGTATTGCGACGTTTCGTGAAGTTCATCTAGGCTGATCAAACGGACCCGGCACTGCTTGAACCCCCGAGCAGGCAGTGCCGGGCTCCACTTCCTCGTCCCCCCGAGGGGACACGGCGCTCCGAGCAACGAGTAGCGTGTTACCCATGGCTCCGATCTCCACTCCGCAGACCCCCTTCGGGCGGGTCCTCACCGCTATGGTCACGCCCTTCACGGCGGACGGCGCACTCGACCTCGACGGCGCCCAGCGGCTCGCCGCCCATCTGGTGGACGCAGGCAACGACGGCCTCGTCATCAACGGCACCACCGGTGAGTCCCCGACCACCAGCGACGCGGAGAAAGACCAGCTCGTACGGGCTGTACTCGAAGCAGTCGGAGACCGGGCACACGTCGTCGCCGGCATCGGCACCAACGACACCCGGCACAGCATCGAACTGGCCCGTACCGCGGAACGCTCCGGCGCCCACGGCCTCCTCGCCGTCACGCCGTACTACAACAAGCCGCCGCAGGAAGGCCTCCTGCGCCACTTCACCGCCATCGCGGACTCCACCGGTCTCCCCGTGATGCTGTACGACATTCCGGGCCGCAGCGGTGTGCCGATCGACACAGAGACGCTCGTACGCCTCGCGGAGCACCCCCGGATCGTCGCCAACAAGGACGCCAAGGGAGACCTGGGCCGGGCCAGCTGGGCCATCGCCCAGTCCGGACTCGCCTGGTACTCGGGCGACGACATGCTCAACCTCCCGCTGCTCTCGGTCGGCGCCATCGGTTTCGTCTCGGTGGTCGGCCACGTCGTCACCCCCGACCTGCGGGCGCTCATCGAGGCCCACCTCGGCGGCGACGTCCAGAAGGCCACGGAGATCCACCAGAAGCTGCTCCCGGTCTTCACCGGGATGTTCCGCACCCAGGGCGTGATCACCACCAAGGCCGCGCTCACCCTCCAGGGCCTGCCGGCCGGTCCGCTGCGCCTCCCCCTGGTGGAACTCACCACCCAGGAGACGGCGCAGCTCAAGATCGATCTGGCCGCCGGTGGGGTAGAGCTGTAACCACAGACTTCACAACTGAATAGCGAGGAACACTCGCGAGAGCACCATCCCCAGACAACAGCAAGTGCACGAATGACATGCGCGCCACGTGCCCTCAGCGGTACGTGGCGTGCGTGGTAAGGAGAGTCTTTTGAGTCATCCGCATCCCGAACTCGGTACCCCGCCGAAGCTCCCGAAGGGCGGCCTGCGCGTAACCCCGCTCGGCGGCCTGGGGGAAATCGGCCGCAATATGACGGTCTTCGAGTACGGCGGACGCCTGCTCATCGTCGACTGCGGTGTCCTCTTCCCTGAAGAGGAGCAGCCGGGAATCGACCTGATCCTGCCGGACTTCACCATCCTCCGGGACCGTCTGGACGACATCGAGGGCATCGTCCTCACGCACGGACACGAGGACCACATCGGTGGCGTCCCGTTCCTGCTGCGCCTGAAGCCGGACATCCCGCTCATCGGTTCCAAGCTGACCCTCGCACTGATCGAGGCGAAGCTCCAGGAGCACCGGATCCGCCCGTACACCCTTGAGGTCACCGAGGGTCAGCGCGAGCGCATCGGTGTGTTCGACTGCGAGTTCATCGCGGTCAACCACTCCATCCCGGACGCCCTCGCGGTCGCCATCCGCACCCCCGCGGGCATGGTCGTCTGCACCGGCGACTTCAAGATGGACCAGCTCCCGCTGGACGGCCGCCTCACCGACCTGCACGCCTTCGCGAGGCTGAGCGAGGAAGGCATCGACCTTCTCCTCTCGGACTCGACGAACGCCGAGGTCCCGGGCTTCGTACCGCCCGAGCGGGACATCTCCAACGTCCTGCGCACGGTCTTCGCGAATGCCCAGAAGCGGATCATCGTGGCGAGCTTCGCCAGCCACGTGCACCGCATCCAGCAGATCCTGGACGCCGCTCACGAGTACGGCCGCAGGGTCGCCTTCGTCGGCCGCTCCATGGTCCGCAACATGGGCATCGCCCGTGACCTCGGCTACCTCAAGGTCCCCGCGGGCCTCGTCGTGGACGTGAAGACCCTCGACGACCTGCCGGACGACGAGGTCGTACTGGTCTGCACGGGGTCCCAGGGCGAGCCGATGGCGGCCCTGTCCCGCATGGCCAACCGCGACCACCAGATCCGCATCGTCCCGGGCGACACGGTCATCCTGGCGTCGTCGCTCATCCCGGGCAACGAGAACGCGGTCTACCGCGTGATCAACGGTCTGACCCGCTGGGGCGCCAACGTCGTCCACAAGGGCAATGCCAAGGTCCACGTCTCGGGCCACGCCTCGGCCGGCGAGCTTCTGTACTTCTACAACATCTGCAAGCCGAAGAACCTGATGCCGGTCCACGGCGAATGGCGCCACCTCAGGGCCAACGCCGAACTGGGCGCTCTCACCGGCGTACCCAAGGACCACATCGTCATCGCGGAGGACGGCGTCGTCGTCGACCTCATCGACGGCAAGGCCAAGATCGTCGGCAAGGTCCAGGCGGGATACGTGTACGTCGACGGCCTCTCGGTCGGCGACGTCACCGAGACCTCCCTCAAGGACCGCCGCATCCTCGGCGACGAGGGCATCATCTCCGTCTTCATCGTCGTCGACAGCTCGTCCGGCAAGATCGTGGGCGGCCCCCACATCCAGGCCCGGGGCTCCGGCATCGACGACGCGGCGTTCAGCGCCGTCGTCCCGAAGGTGCAGGACGCCCTCAACAAGTCGGCGCAGGACGGCGTCATGGAGCCGCACCAGCTCCAGCAGCTGGTCCGCCGCACGGTGGGCAAGTGGGTCTCCGACACCTACCGCCGGCGCCCGATGATCCTTCCGGTCGTGGTCGAGGTCTGACCCCGACCAGGGCCAACACGGAGCGGGGCGCCTCGATTTGCATCGGGGCGCCCCGCTCCAGTACGTTTACGGCTCCGCCTGACCGGGAAGCACCTCGCGCACTCGTGCGCAGGGAGCACCCGAAGCAGGGCGGGAATTCCGACTCAGAATCTCTGATAAAGTCGGATCCGCCGAAAGGCAAAGGCCCTCCAACAGGCCGCCGGAATCAAATTCGGACCGGAAACGGAACGGAAATGAAGCTGGTAAGGTTGGAACCGCCGGAAAGGGAAACGCGAAAGCGAAGAACTGGAAAGCAAATCCCAACTTCGACTGGGAATCGGACACGAAAGAGTCTGATAGAGTCGGAAACGCAAGAACGAAGGGAAGCGCCCGGAGGGCCC
>NZ_JBSHFH010000052.1:0-53385 GCF_053617235.1 Streptomyces sp. NPDC055749
GGTGCACGCACCGGTCCGGCTCCGACGCCCGCTTGAACAGCGGTCAGTGTCTGGCGTCCGCATACTCCTTCTCAGTGCCGGGCACGAGGGCAGGCCCGGGTGCGGGTTGGCCTTCCACGGACAGGTGCGGCAATACCTTGTCCAGCCACCGTGGCAGCCACCAGTTGGCCTTGCCGAAGCGGTGCATGAGGGCCGGTACGAGGACCATCCGCAGGACGAGCACGTCGAGCAGGACGGCTACGGCGAGTCCGAGGCCGAACTCGGCGATCATCCGTGTTCCGCTGAAGAGGAACGAGCCGAAGACACAGGCCATGATGACGGCCGCGGCAGCCAGGACCCGTCCGGTCTCGGCCTGCCCGACCCGTACGGCACGCCGGTTGTCGCGGCGGTGGTGCCACTCCTCGTGCATCCGGCTGATCAGGAAGACCTGGTAGTCCATCGACAGCCCGAACAGAATCGCGATGATCATGATCGGGGCGGCGGCCTCCACCGGGCCGGCAGCCCCCAGGCCCAGCGCCTCCACTCCCCACCCCCACTGGAAGACCGCGACGATCGCACCGAACGCGACACCCATGGTCAGCAGGTTCATCCCGATGCCGATCAGCGGGACCAGGACACTGCGGAAAGCGATCATCATCAGCAGCCCGCCCAAGGCCACGATCACCGCCAGGAAGACCGGCAGCTTGCCGATCAGCACGTCGGCGAAGTCGGCCGCCATCGCCGTCGCACCCCCGACATGGACCTGCAGTCCGGTGCCCTGCTCCGCTTGCGGGATCACGTCGTCGCGCAGGTGCGTGATCAGATCGGCGGTCTCCACCGACTGGGGTGAGGTCGTGGGCACCACACGGACCATGCCGGTCGTTTCACCGGGCCGCATCGGCATCGCCGCGACCGAGGCCACGCCGTCCACGGAACGCATGTCGTCGGCGAGTGCGGTCAGAGCTGCCCCGTCCTGTGCCGCCGGCACCTCGGCGACGAGCATGAGGGGACCATTGGAACCGGGGCCGAAGCCCTTGGCCATCGTGTCGTAGGCCTGCCGCGTCGTCGTGGTCTGCGGGTCGTTGCCCGCGTCGGAGGCTCCCAGCCGCAGCGAGAACAGCGGCAGTGAGACCGCGACCATGACCAGGACCGCTAGCACGGCCTTGCCGGTGGGCCTGGCCTGCAGCCTGGCCGCCCACCGTCCCCACATCCCGACCGGCTCCAGGGCGACCGGTCCGTGCTCGGCCAGCTGCCTGCGCTGGGCCCGGCTGAGCACCCTGAGTTTCAGCAGACCGAGCAGGGCCGGCAGCAGCGTGATCGCGGCCAGCACCGTCAGGGCCACGGTCGCGGCGGCGGCGATGGCCATGCCGTTGAGGAAGCCGATCCCCAGCGCGAACATGCCCAGCAGCGCGATCATCACGGTCAGGCCGGCGAAGACCACCGCGCGGCCGGACGTATCAAGGGCCCGGGTGACGGAGTCCGCCACACTCAGACCGGACATCAGTCCCTTGCGGTGCCGGTTGACGATGAACAGGGCGTAGTCGATGCCCACGCCCAGACCCACCAGCATGGCCAGGGTCGGCGCGATGGAGGCGATACTCATGGTGTGGCTGGCCAGTCCGGTGGCCATGACCCCGGTGGCAACGCCCGCCACCCCCGTGAGGATCGGCAGCACGGCAGCCCATGCCGAGCGGAAGACCAGTCCCATCACCAGCAGCGCGGCGGCGATACCGATCAGTTCGCTGGTCCCGCCGGAGGACTCGTCCGCGTTCTTGACGGCTGCGCCGCCGATATTGACGTCCAGCCCGTCGGTGCGGGCGTCTTCGGCCAGGTCCATCACATGCTGGACCTGTGCGGGATCCGCCGCATCGGCGTCCTCGACGAGGTTCACCTGTGCGTAGGCGATGGTGCCGTCCTTGCTGATCTGCGCGGCGCCCTGCTCGCTGTACGGGCTGACCACCGCGGCGACACCCGGGGCGCGGGAGATCTCTGTGAGGGTGCTGCTCATCCGGTCCTTGACCGCGGGGTCGTTCACCGAACCGCCGGAGGTCTCCCACACCACCGTCTCGGTGTCTCCCGAGGAGGCGGGCATGGTCTTCTTGAGCAGGCCCATCGCCTTGCTCGACTCGGTGTCGGGCAGCGACATGCTGCTGCTGTAGCTGGTGCCGACCGCGGTGGACGCCGCGCCGAGGCCCACCAGCAGCCCCACCCACAGCAGGACGGTCACGAGCCGGTGCCGGTGGCACCAGCGGGCAAGGGTGGACATCAAACCTCCGAGGGCTGTTGCGTCAGGACATCGGGAGCCACTGCGGAGCCGTGACGTCCCGTGTAACGGTCATCGACCCCAGGAGATCCACTGATGCAGTGATCCGGTGATCCGGCGCTCCCGATTGCTTCCAACCCTGCCCGTCCGGCGTCCCGCAGTCGTCACACTCACACGTGCGATCGGAGCCGCTCAGCTACCACGAAAGCAGTAGGTCATCCCCCACCCAGCGCAGGCCGCGGCGGGCGAGGCCCGCACATCGGGGAGCCCGCCGCTCCTGCTTCCGCCTCCGTTCCCGGCCGACTCCCGGCACGGTCTGCCGGCGCGCGGCGCAGCCAGCTCTCCGTCGCCGTCGAGCCGGTCTGCGACGGTGCGAATCCGAAGGGGCTCAGCAGCTCGGCCTGGAGGCAGGCGAGCGTGGTGGCGTAGATGGGCAGACGTACGGCGTCCGCCCATCGGAGGACCGGGTTCATCAGGGTCTCAAGGGTCGTGTGGTGGGCGCCTGGGGCAACTCCTACGGCGGCCAGTCGCACGTGCTCTTCGCCCGCTGTCAGGGGCTGGAGTTCCCTTGAACGCGTCGTGGTTGGTGGCTCGAGTCCGTGGAGACCCAGGAGCGCCTTCTGTTCGTCCGCGCCGAAGACAACGCCAGGGGGCATCCACACCGCGGTTGCCAGGAGCGTCCCGGCGTCGGACTCGGCGACCAGGACATCGCCCGCCTCCAGACCGAAGTGAGCCAGCGTCAGACGCAGTTGGGGCTGGAACTCCGAGATGAATGCGGCCTGTTCGGCGGTCAGCCGATGGTCGCTGGTCAGGAGCCGGACGATTGCGTTGACATCCTGCAGTGATGCGCGGCGTGCGGTGACACGGCGTGCGTGGACAACTGTCATGACTTGCGCCTTTCGGTGTGGAAGGCGTTAACGCTATCGAAACGGGCGTAAGCGTTCTGTTCGCCGGCGTGGACTGCGAACTGCCGCATCGGCACGACGGCTCGACCGCCTGCCCACCATCAGGTGCCCGGTGTGCGGCGGCGGGGTGGGCGGCCTACCGCGTGCGTGGTAGGTGAGCGGCTCCGATTGCACGTGTGAGCGTGACGACCGCAAGGTCTCGTGCGGGCACGGTTGGAAGCCGCGGGGGATGCCGGATCGCCCAGAGATCGGAGACGTAATGTCCCAGGCCGTAGCCGCTGTCGCGGAAGATGTCCCTGACGGCGAGCACAAGGACCGAAGTGCTGAGAGCTCCGGAGTTGGTGGGAGCGCTTCGAGTGTCGCCGGTGCGGGGAGTGACTTTGCTCCGCTGCTGCGTGCCGTGAAGGGGCAGGGGCTTCTCGAGCGGCGCGGAGGCTGGTACGCGGCAGGCATTGCCGCCAATCTGGTCGCCCTGGGGGCGGTGGCCGCCGGCCTCGTGGTGCTCGGCGACTCCTGGTGGTCGCTGCTGCTGGCCCTGCCGTTGGCCGTCTTCTGGACCCGTACGGCATTCGTAGGACACGACGCGGGACATGCCCAGATATCCGGCCACCGTGCGGTGAGCCGGGCGATAGGTCTGGTGCACGCGAACCTGTTCCTGGGGATGAACGAGGCCTGGTGGAACGACAAGCACGTACGCCACCACGCTCATCCCAACCACGTCGACAAGGACCCCGATGTCGGGGCCGGCGCCCTGGTGTGGACCCAGAAGCAGGCTGCGCAGCGTAAGGGCTTCGCCCGCCGGCTCACCCGCAACCAGGCTCGGCTGTTCTTCCCGATGCTGCTCCTGGAGGGCATCGCGCTGAAGGTTTCCGGTCTGCGGTACCTGCGCCGGCAGCCGGCGGGGGAGCGGGTGCTGTCCGGAGCACTGATGATCGCCCACCTCGGTCTGTATGCCGGGTTCCTGCTCACTGTCATGTCCCCGGGCAAGGCCCTCGTCTTCGCACTGGTCCACCACGCGCTGTTCGGTCTCCACCTGGGCATGGCCTTCGCGCCGAACCACAAAGGCATGGAGATGCCCGCACCGGATGGTGAGCGCTGGGGACACCTGCAGCGACAGGTCCTCACTTCGCGCAACGTACGGGGCGCCGTCCTGACCGACTGGTTCCTGGGCGGGCTCAACTACCAGATCGAACACCATCTCTTCCCCAGCCTGCCCCGCCCGCACCTGAACCTGGCCCAGCCTCTGGTCCGGGAGCACTGCAGGCAGATCGGCATGCCGTACACGGAGACCGGACTGATCGAGTCCTACCGGCAGGCACTCCAGCACATGCACGAGGTCGGCGAACCCCTGCGCTAGCCACGCGGACGAGTCGAGCAGCCTTCGGCGGAAGTTGTGGGGGTGGTGCCCCCTGCCTCGGGGGAAGTGGGCAGGGGACACCACCGGTCCTCAGGAGGCGGCGAGCGCCTCTGTGGGTGGCAGGCGTGCTGCCCGTACGGCTGGGTAGAAGCCGGCCAGACCGCCGATGACGAGCGTGGCGCCCACCCCACCGAACATGGCCCAGGCGGGGACCACGGTGGGCCAGCCCTGGTAGGTGGCGTAACCTCCGGTGACGCCGATGCCCAGGAGCACGCCGCCGGCGCCGCCGAGGGCGGACAGCAGCAGGGATTCGCACAGGAACTGGGTACGGATCTGGCCCCGTGTCGCGCCGAGCGACCTGCGCAGGCCGATTTCGGCGCGGCGCTCCAACACCGAGATGACCATGGTGTTGGCCACGCCGACGCCGCCGACGAGCAGGGCGACAGCGCCGAGGCCGAGGAGCAGCCCGCTCAGGGTGTCGTCGGTGGCTTCCTTGGCCGCCAGGGCGTCGGAGGGCCGGGAGACCTCGACGGAGCTGGGGTCTTCGGGATTGGCGGTTGCACCGAGCACAGCCTGTACGTCGCTGACGGCCGCACCGTCCGCGCGAGTGTAGACAGTGCTCGGGTAACCGTCGAAGTCGAGTTCCCGTTCGGCGGCCTCCCAGCCGACGAACGCGCCGGAGTCCAGCTCGGATGCGAGCTCGTTGGCCTCAAGGATCCCCACGACGGTGAACCACTCACCTCCCAGCCACACCTGGGTGTCGGGGTCGGCCTCGGAAACGGCCAGTTGTTCAGCGGCCTTGGGACCCAGGACGACGGCCGGGTACTTCCCGTTGGCGTCATTGAGCCACTGGCCGGTCGCCACCTGGCCGCCGACGGTGGCGGGGAGGTCGGTGCGGGCGGCGTACACGCCGATGCCGCCGGTTTCCTGCTTGGGGATGCGGTCGTTGCGGTAGATCTTGGCGTCTGTCTTGCCGATGGCTGATACGGACTCGACAGAACCGATTCTGCCGACCATGTCGACGGCTTCATCGGGCAGATGCGCATCGCCGCCGCCGAATGACTGGCCCGGAGAGACGGTGAGCAGATTGGTGCCCAGTGCGTCCAGTTTGCGGTTGAGCTCCTCGCTGGACGACGTGGAGATACCCACGACGCCGATCATCGCGGCGATGCCGATGGCGATGCCGAGTGCGGAGAGGAACACGCGCATCGGGCGAGAGCGCAGGCCCGAGCCGCCGACGCGCAGTACGTCCGACGGGCTCAGACGGGCCGCCTTGGGGCGGGGCCTGGGTGGTGCTGCCGTACTCATATCCCGGCCCTCTCGTAGGCGTGGCCCGGTACGCCGGAGTCATGTTCGATGCGGCCGTCCTTGATACGGACCTCGCGGGGGAGAGATGCGGCGATGTCGCGGTCGTGGGTAATGATCACGACAGTGGTTCCGGACTCGTGCAATTCGTGGAGCAGTTCCATCACGACCGCGCCGGAGCGGGAGTCGAGCGCGCCGGTCGGCTCGTCGGCGAGGAGCAGCGGCGGATCGCCGAGTACGGCGCGGGCGATAGCGACGCGCTGCTTCTCGCCGCCGGACAGCTGGTGCGGTTCGTTGTGGAGCCTGTGGCCCAGGCCCACCCGGCGCAGGGTCTGTTCGGCGAGCTCGCGTCGTTCGCTGCGGGGCTTTCCGCTGTATAGCAGTCCGTCGGCCACGCTGTCCAGTGCGGGGACGCCAGGGGCAAGGTGGAACTGCTGAAACACGAAACCGATCGTGCCGGCACGCAGTGCGGACAGCTCGCGGTCGCTGAGATCAGCGATGTCGTGGCCGTCGATGGCCACGGTTCCGGTGGACGGCCGGCTGAGCGTACCGATGATGTTGAGCATGGTGGACTTGCCGGAACCGGAAGGACCCACCACGGCCAGGAGTTCACCGCGCTGTACGACCAGGTCGGCTCCGGCGAGTGCGGCCACATCTCCGTACGTCTTGGTCACGCCGGTCAGCTCGATCACCGGAGGGGCAGCGGGGCTCACTTGGGAACCCCTACGACCAGGCCCTCGGTGACTGCCTCGCCGGAGACCTCGACCAGCCCGCCGGCGAACATGCCGAGCTCGACCGGCACGTACTCGATGCCCTTGGTGCCGACGGTCTCCAGGGCGTAGCCGCCTTCGCGCAGCGCCACCAGGGCGTTGATCGGAACCGCCAGTACGTCCTTGCGGGTCTCGGCCTCAAGGGTGATGTCGACCGGTGCGGCCTGGTAGCGGCCGAGCTTCTTCTGGTCCTTCACTTCGAGCTCGACGGGCAGTGTGGCGTCCTTGGATTCGCTGCTGGAAGCCCCTGCGCCGCCGGCGCCGTCCTCGGCCGGCGCGGCGGTGGCCGCGGTGCCGATGTCCTTGACCGTGGCGTCGACCGTGGTGCCGTCGGGGAGCTTGACCGTGGCCTTCGTGCCGTCGTCGACCAGGTCCTCGAACTTCACCTCGAGGTCGACGGTGACGATGCGTTCCGTGCCGGTCCAGGTCAGGATGTCCCCGGTGGGTGAACTGCCGCTGGTGGCCATGATGTCGGCCACGCGCCGCTCGCCGGCGGCCACAACGGCGTCGCCCGGCGCAACATTTCCGGTCTCTTCCCTGCCGAGGTCCTCCTGCCATGCCTTCACGGCCTCGGCGGTGCCGTCGGTGTACTCGTCGTCCACGGTGAACCCGGTATGGCCGAGGGCGGCGAGATTCTCCTCCAGCAGTTTCACGTCCTTGCCTTCGCTGCCGGACCCGACCGTGCGGTACAGGGGAGTTGAACCGTACAGAAGCGGCACCTTCACATCATCGAGTCGGTACACGGTGCCGCCGCGCTTGATGGTGTCGCCCCCCTCCGGCAGCCAGGTGACCAGGCCCGAACCGCTGCTCTCTGCGCTCTGCTCGCCCTGTGTGGCCTCCTTGTCGGCGCCGGCGGACGAGGCGCTTCCGGAAGCAGCCTGAACCGAGGTGGCATCGCCGTAACCGAGGCTGCCGTTGACCGTTTCCGTGCGCGTGAGCGATGTGCTCTCGACCTTGGCGGTCTTGGGCGGGCCCGTCGGGGCTGCGGAGGCGGACGTATCGCTGTCGCCCCCCAGGGCCCCGGTCCCTGCGGCGACGCCCGCGGCTGCGGCGACGGCCACCGCGATGGTGATCACCGACGTGCGCAGCGGGCGCTTCCTGCGGCGACTCGTCGCCGGTGCCTTGTCGCCGGCGCCGTCGCCGCTCCCTGTGCGGTCCGCGGCCAGAAGGCTCTCGGTGCTCTCGTGGACGGTCACTGCCGGCCTCCCATCATGCCGCCGAGGAACTCACGGCACTCACCCATGGCGTCCTGGAAATTGGGATCGCTCATGTTCATCGACTCCCTGTCCAGGCCTTCGGGTCCCGGGTCGTCCATGTCGACACCGTTCTCCCGCATGCACGCGGCGAACTTCTTCATGTCTTCCAACTGCGCGGCATCCGGGTTGCCCTGGCCGCCCTGGCGGTCCTTCATCGCCTGCGGCGCCTTGTCGCGGCAGGCTTCCATCGCGGTGCGCAGCGCCTCGGAGTTCGCGCCTCCGCCCATCACCGATTGCATGTCCAGCTGCCCGGTCTCCGGGTCCGGGTCCTCCATGTCGACGCCGTTGTCGCGCATGCACGTCACGAACGCCTGAGACTGCTCCGCGTCGCTCTTCTCCGAGCCGCCACCGCCCGACGAGCCGCCCTCACCGTTGACGGAGGCCACCTTCGAGCTGTCGCCGTCCGAGCCGCCGCAGGCTGTCAGCAAGCCCATCGCCACGATCGCGGCGGCCGGAAGCGTCAGTACACGCGCCTTGAGCGCACTCCGCATCGTCACCACTCCTTGAATTCGAATGCCGCCGGCCGCTCACGCAGCCGACTTGCCGTACGAATGGCGATGCTGGCACCACAGGTTCAGCGCACCCTGGGCCCAACCTCAAAGGCACCTGGGAATCCCGAACCGGATTCAAGAAAGCGGCAGGACCACGCGGAAGGTCGCGCCCGTGCCCGGGGACTGCGCGGCCAGATCCATCCGGCCGCCGTGCGCCTCGACGATGGCAGCGGCGATCGAGAGCCCCAGCCCGGCGCCACCGCCGGTGCGGGCGGGATCGGCACGATACAGACGCTCGAACACGTACGGGGCATGGCCGGACGGCACTCCGGGGCCCGTGTCGGCCACCTCGAGCACCGCGGCCGGCCTGTCGGGGAGCAGCAGGGTGCCGGCGGCCGCGACGGCCGGGCCGAGCGCGTCAGGCCGCCTGGATCCGAGCCGTATCGTGATCTGTGCGCTGGGTGGCGTATGACGGTCGGCGTTGGCCAGCAGGTTGCCGAGCACTTGGCGTAGCTGAAACGGATCGCCGGTCGCGACTACGGGTTCGATCAGCCCGCCCGACTCGTCCAGGTCCAGGATCCGCACCACGCGGCTCGTGGAGCGGGCGTGAAGACCCCGTGCCACATCCACCGTGAGTTCCAGGAGATCGACGGGCGTCTGCTGCGGCTCGCGCTGCTCGTCGAGCCGGGCGAGCATCAGCAGGTCCTCCACGAGCACACCCATCCGAGCGGCCTCGGCCTCGATGCGCCGCATGGCGTCCTCGCCGTCACCGCCGCGCCGGTAGAGCTCGGCGAAGCCGCGAATAGAGGTCAAAGGAGTGCGCAGTTCGTGGGAGGCGTCGGCGAGGAAACGTCGCAGCTTCAGCTCGGAGGCCGCGCGGGCCGTGATCTCGTCCTCCACCCGGCCGAGCATGGCGTTCATCGCTCCGCCCAGGCGTCCCGGCTCGGTATGCGGATCGGTGTCAGGCACCCGCTGTGAAAGGTCCCCCGCCGCGATGAACCCGGCGGTGGCTTCCATCCGTGTCAGCGGGCGCAGTCCTACTCGAACCAGGAACGTGGCCCCGACACCCAGCAGGACGAGCGCGCCCGCCACGACAGCCGCGTCGATGACCAGCAACCGCTCAGTGGTCTCGTCGACCTGAGCCAGGGAGATCGCGGTGACGATGAATCCGCCCTTCTCCAGACCGGCCGTCGGCTCCACCACCCTGACCACGGCCCGCCAGGCGGCGCCGCCGTCCTCACCCGGGACCGTGAACGGCGCATCGGTACGGTCGGCCAGTTCGGCCGCCGCCGGCAGGACGGGGCCGGGCTCGGTGGCGTCCTCGGGGTACACGCCACGCTCACTGGTCTCTTCGTACAGGTAGATCCGGGAATCCGCGCCGAAGACCTCGGACAGGAATTTCTCGCCCGGGCTTTGGTTGGACTGCCCGCCCGTCGAGCCGCTGCCAAGGCTCCCTACCAGCCTCTGCTGCTGTCCCCCCAGTCCAGGAACCGCCAGCTGCCGGTCGACGCGGTCGACGAGATACGAGCGCAGCAGAAGCATCCCCGCCGTGCTGGCGCCTATGAGGGCGAGCGCCGTCAGGACCGCGCTCACCACCACGAGACGGGACCGCAGCGTCCAGTGACGCCAACGGCGAAGACGGGGCATCACTGCTCCCCGTGCGGCAGCCGCAGGCTGTATCCCACGCCCCGGACGGTGTGGATGAGCCGCGGACCGGTGGAATCGAGCTTCTTGCGCAGGTAATACACGTACGACTCCACGATCCGGCTGTCACCGCCGAAGTCGTAGGACCACACCCGGTCCAGGATCTGTGCCTTGCTGATGACGCGGCCCGGATGCTCCAGCAGGAAGCGCAGAAGGTTGAACTCGGTCGGCGACAGTTCGATACGCCGCCCGCCCCTGCGCACCTCGTGCCGGTCCTCGTCGAGCTCCAGGTCGGCATAGCGCAGCACCGGATCCGGTGCTGCTTCCATGTGCGCCCCTGTCACCGACCGGGTGCGGCGCAGAATGGCACGAATACGCAGCACCACCTCCTCCAGGCTGAACGGCTTCGCCACATAGTCGTCGCCGCCCGCCGTCAGCCCTCTGATCCGGTCGTCCAGCGAGTCCCGGGCCGTGAGGAACAACACCGGAACATCCTGCCCGGCCGCACGCAGCCGAGCCGCCACCTCGTAGCCATCAAGATCAGGAAGCATCACGTCCAGCACGATGAGAGACGGCCGCGTGGCCTCCGCTGCCGTCAACGCCTCGAAACCGGTCGCCGCCGCGACGACATCGAAACCGACCAGACGCAGGGTCTGGGACAGAAGATCACGGATGTTCGGCTCATCATCGACGACGAGTACGTTGGTCGGCGAGGGTGCGATGTCAGTCATGGTTTCATCCGTATCGCACCAACCTCAAAGGCAGCTGAGAACCACCTTCACGTCGCATCGGAGATCATGACCGAGGCAGCGGCCAGGGCGGCGTCCTCGACGAGCTCTATCCCCTCGGCTCGGGTGAGGTTGCCGTCGGACAGGACCGCAATGGCACAGTCGCGGCCGTCGAGGTTCACCCGCCCGATGCTGTTGATGTCCCACAGACCGGTCGCGGTACGTGGAAGCCAGCCGTTCTTGAGCGCCGCGCCGGAATCCGCGGCGGACACACCCCAGCCCTGATCATTCGCGACGTTCTCCATCAGTTTCCCGATGTAGTCCCGGTCGGCTCGGGTCAGGACCGACTCCGTTCCGAATATCGCCTCGAGGAGGATCAGTTGGTCTTCAGCCGTCGTCTGGGTGAGGCCCCAGTTCCCGCCCTGGCCTGCGGAGGTTGCGGTCAGCCCGAGACGTTCGTTGGCGGCATTCAGCCCCGCGGCGCCGCCGATGGTGTCCCACAGGGCGGTGGTCGCCGTGTTGTCGCTGTTCTGGATCATGCTTGCCGCCTGGGTACGTTCCTTCGGAGTCAGAACGCGCCCCGCATCCTGTGCCTGGAGCAGCAGCGTCGCCAGGATGTCGACCTTCACGATGCTGGCGGTGTCGTACTGATCGCTCCCGGACACGGCGCGGTCACCCGACTCCAAGTCCATCACCGCTACCGATATCTGCCCGTCGCCACCTGATGCCACCTCGGCGAGATCAGCCGCAAGCAGGTCGTCGAGATCGAGTTCGGGTGCCGTGGCCTGCTCCGTTTCGGCGCCTCGGCCGGTCGCGGGTGAGGTCACCGACGTCACGGCAGCCATACGCACAGGCTGATGATGCAGGCTCGCCGCACCGGCCACACAGCAGCCGAGCAGAGCGGCAAAGCCCGTCAGGACGACGAGGAGACGGCGACGCGGGCGGCGACGGACTGCGGATCCAACCATGCTGCGACGCTACGAAGCCCAGCTGTGGGCACCCTGGGACCAAGTTCAAGGACATCTGAGAGTCGCCTCGAAGCGGCGACCACGCAGCTCGACGCCGCTGGACCGGTTCGCTTCGATGCGACCCGGCGGGGTGCTGCGCGTGCGGATGGACCCGTCTGTTCGGCCGCGCCCAGAGCGTCCATGCGGCGGCCGGGACGCGGCCTCCGGTACGGAGATGCACCTGAGGCCGCGGCGGGCGGCGTATTTCACTCCCTGCCGTAGAGGCCCGCGACGAAGCCTGCACTGTGAGGTCCTGCCAGACCCTGGAGGCTCCGTGGGCATGAACCCGCACTCGACTGTGCCTTGTGCCTGGTGCCTGGACGTGACCGGCGGCCGGGCGGACCCTGCCCACCAGGGTCCGCAGCAGAGTCGTCTTGCCGGCACCGTCCCCGCCGACGGCGGCGGCCTGCCAGGGAACCGTGGCCAGGCTCACGTGGTCCAGAGCGGTGGTGGTGCCGAAGGCGACCTTTACGCCGAACGCACCCCAGTCCTGCCCGTTGGACAGGGAAGCGCGGGTGGCATCGGTGGTCACCGGGCGCCCCCGGCGGGAACGGCCTTACGAGCGGGCGTCCTGGGGGCGGCTGGGACCAGGTCCCGGCGGAAGCGCAGCACAGGGGACCGTAGACCTGCACACGGCGGACTTGGCCATGGTCGCCCGGAGTCGAAACGCTTCGAGTGAAGGTTGGCTGTCATGGGCCACGGGAGTTGACTGCAACGGAGCGCTCGAGATCTGGGACTGCCTACTCGGGTTGGTGGCAGATGACGAAGTCCGGGAACGGATGCCGTCCGGGCCGGTCGCCGATCTCATCGATCGCTGCGCGGATGTCGCGCAGTTGACTGGTGGTCATCTGTAGCGGTGGCTCGTCCGGCTGGTAGGTGGTCAGGACCGGGTAGTCCACACCTGGCTCGTTGGTCATCTCGATGTGGCAGCCGAGGATGTGGGTGACCGGTCGAGTGTCGGCGAACGCGATCAAGCGGTCGACAGTTCTGCCGAAGGCAGCCCAGTCCGCTACATACAGCCGCCCGGGATACACCGTGTCGCCAGTGAGCAGAATTCCAGTGTGCGGGTCGTAGTACGTGACGGCCGCTTCATGGTGGCCGGGGGTGGCGAGGCACTCCAGCACTCGGCCGCCGAGGTCGACCTGCGCCACCCGGTCGGGAGCGTCGGCGTACCCGAAGTACTTCCAGGCGCTGTTCAAATTCGGCTGAACGACCATGGTGTGGGGGCGGTCGGTGAACTGGGCGTCGCCCGCGATGTGGTCGCCGTGGGCGTGGGTGTGCAGGACGAGCAGCGTGTAGCCGTCCCGGGGATGCTCGGCCAGCCAACGCCCGATCAGGTCATCGACAACCCGGCGCAGCGGAAAGAACTCGGCGGACTCGGTGGCTCCGGTGTCGATGAGTACGGCTCGGGCGTTGCCGAAGATCAGGAACAGGAACGGCGCCTCGTAGTTGATCGCCATGTTCTGGCGCAGGATGAACGTGTGCTCATCGTATGCGTGGACCTGGATGTCGGGATCGTCGTTGTGCTTCGCCGACGGTGATCCATGGATCCAGTTGACGTCCAGCACGCGAGGCTCGGGCGCGTCGGACACAAAATCGACCAGCTGCGTATTTCGGTCCATGACGTCTCCTGAGAGCGTCGTCTCAGCAGGCCGGGTACGGCGCACATCTCGTCCGGGGCAGGCGCTTACGCGCCTCCGGGCGGAAACTACTACGAGCAGTCCCGACCGATCAACCGTTCATCTGCGAACTCCCTCGATCAAGACTTACCACCGCTCATCGGGCGGTTCCGGCCTTGGTCAAGTTCCTCGGTGCGGTGAGGCAGTGGGCTTAAAAGGATCTCCCGGTGCAGCGAGTCGCATCCGGGGCGAACCCGCCCCGGCATCAGCTGTTGCGGGTGTCGGTCAGCTTTCGACTTCGGTCTTGTCGCCGCCCCAGAGGGTGTGAAATGCGCCGTCGCGGTCGATGCGGTGGTACGTGTGTGCGCCGAAGTAGTCGCGCTGACCTTGGGTAAGGGCGGCGGGGAGTCGTTCGGCGCGCAGAGAGTCGTAGTAGGCGAGGGTGGTGGCGAAGGCAGGGGTGGGGACGCCCTGGGTGACGGCGGTGGCGATCACGGTGCGCCAGTCGTTCTGTGCGGCGGTGATCTCTTGGGCGAAGCTCTTGTCGGAGAGGAGGCTTGGCATCTGAGGCTGGGCTTCGTAGGCGCTGGTGATTCTGTCGAGGAACGCGGCCCGGATGATGCATCCGCCGCGCCAGATCGCGGCGACCTTGCCGAGGTCGATGTTCCAGGCGTATTGCTCGCTGCCGGCCGCGATCTCGTGGAAGCCCTGGGTGTAGGCGACGACCTTCGAGGCATACAGCGCCTGCTCGACCTGGTCGGCGAATGCCGCCGCCTCGTCCTCGCCGAGCTTGCGGGCGGTCGGTCCGGCGAGGTGGCGTGAGGCATCACGGAGGGCGGCGTGGCCGGAGACGGAGCGGGCGAAGACGGCCTCGGCGATACCGGAGACGGGAACGCCCAGGTCAAGGGCGATCTGCACGGTCCAGCGGCCGGTTCCCTTCTGCTCCGCCTGGTCGAGCACGACATCCACGAAAGGCTTACCGGTCGCCGCATCGACATGCGAGAGGACTTCTGCCGTGATCTCGATGAGGTAGGAGTCCAGGCGTCCGGTGTTCCAGGCGCGGAAGATGTCCGCGATCTGCGCGGGGGAGTAGCCCGCGACGGCGCGCAACAGGTCGTACGCCTCCGCGATCAGCTGCATGTCCGCGTACTCGATGCCGTTGTGGACCATCTTCACGAAGTGCCCGGCGCCGTCGGGACCGATATGGGCGGTGCAGGGAGTGCCGTCCTCGGCGCGGGCGGCGATCTTCTCCAGCATCGGCCCCAGCGACGCGTACGACTCCGTGGAGCCGCCCGGCATGATGCTCGGCCCGTGCAGCGCGCCCTCCTCGCCGCCCGAGATTCCGGTACCGACGAAGTGGATACCCCGCTCGCGCAGCTCCTTCTCGCGGCGGCGGGTGTCCTCGAAGTGGGCGTTGCCGCCGTCGATGATGACGTCACCCTCCTCCAGGAGCGGGGCGAACTCCTGGATCACCGCGTCCGTGGGTTCGCCCGCCTTCACCATCACGACGAGGCGGCGCGGGCGCTCCAGCGCGGCGACGAACTCCTCCGGGGTGCGCGCGGGGACGAAGTCGCCCTCGTCGCCGAACTCCTTCACCAGGTCGTCGGTCTTCGCGGCCGTACGGTTGTGAAGCGCGACGGTGAAGCCGTTCCTGGCGAAGTTACGGGCGAGATTGCTGCCCATCACCGCGAGCCCTGTGACGCCGATCTGCGCAGTGCCGGTCATCTGTGGTGTGCTCCTGAACGTTGTGGGATCCCGTCGGGGCAGTGTTCCCGGGACGGCCGGATGGATACGTACCGCCGGATGAACATGTACGGCTGCTGGATACGTATGGCCGCGCCGACGGGTTCAGCGCGTCGTCACTTCTCCCGCGGGCGGTGACTCGTCGTCGAGCGGGGTGCCGTCGAGCGGTTCCTCGTCGTCGGGCACGACATGCATGGCGGCCTCCTCGGCCGACGCGGCGGCTCCGTCGATTCCGACGTCCCGGGCGGTCAGCGTGTGCGGCACACTGCCCTCGGCCTGCTGGGTGAGCCGGCCCGCGCGGACGATGCCGACCTCGGCGTCCCAGAGCTCCCCGTCGCCCCCGGCCAGGTCGCCCGGTCCGTCGTCCGCGTCGGAGATGTCGGGCAGCTCCCGCGTCAGCCGGCGGTCGAGGGACTGCCCGCTGTGCTGTTCCGCGGCGGTGGTGCCCTCGTCGTCGACGGCCCATGGCCGTTCGGGCGGGGAGTACCCCTCGTCCAGGACATCGGTGATGCCCGAGGTGTCCAGGGTGTCCTCGACATCGAGGAAATCGTCAGGGTCGGAGGCTTCCGGTCCCTGGGGCTGGTAGACGTCGTCCCCCCGGTCGCTGTCAGTCATGGCATGTCCTTTCGATCCGGGGGCGAGTGCGGTACCACCGCGTTCGCGGGGGCCAGGGGAGCTTCTTCCGCATCCGACTCAACGTCCCTGTGTATGCAATTCCACTCCGGTCCGGGAGGAGTCGCCAACGGAAGGGGGCCACCGGCGGCGGGGCGGCCGACGGAGCGACTCCGTGTGCGGCGGAACTCGGGAGGTCCGACCGGACGTACACTCGGCCCATGGGTCGTACACGTGCCACGAGGGAGAGCCTGCCGCAGGCCGCCTTCGTGCTGCGCCCGGCCACGGCCCGTCCGGCGGCTGCCGGACCGGTGAGCGCCGCCGCCACCGGTGCGCCCGAAGCCGGCCGCACCGCTCTGCACGGTAACGGCTAGCGATCTTCCCTTTCGGTCACGTTCAGTGACCGCCGACGGTTCCGCAGGGGCTCAGCCCCCTGACCACCGCTCCTCGACGAACACGGCGGGCCTCCTGCCCCGCTGAACTTCCGCGTCCCGTCTCACCGGACCGCGCGCACCACCACCGGCTCCACATCACCACGCAGCCCCCGGAACATCGCCGGGTGCTGCTGTCCGGCGACGGCCGCACCGACGCGCCGAGCCACTTCGAAGGGATCACTGTGAAGCTGAGCGAGCTGCTGGCCGGACAGGAACACCAGATTCTCCAGGGCGACCCCGCGCGTACCTCGATCACCGCGGGCACGACCTTCGACGCCGAACTGGCCGCACCCGGCTCGTTGTTCGTCGCCGTGCCCGGCTACCAGGGCGGGGGCCCCGAAGCCGTCGCACCGGCCGTCGCGCGCGGAGCGGCGGCGGTGCTCGTCGGCGCCGAGGCGCCGGAACACCCGGCACCCGCGGCGGACGTGTGCGTGGTCAGGGTGCCCGACATCCGGGCCGCCGCCGCTGTCGTCGCCTCGCGCTACTTCGGTGAACCCGGCCGGGCGATGGACATGATCGCGATCACCGGAACGAACGGGAAGACGTCGGTCTCGTACATGGTCGAATCCGTGCTGCGGATCGCCGAGGGCGCGAAGGCCGGGGTCATCGGCACGGCCGGCAGCCGGATCGGTGACGAGCTGATCCCGATGCCGCAGTCGGTCCTGACCACACCGGAGACACCGGACCTCCAGTATCTGCTGGGCTGCATGCGTGACCGCGGTGTCGGCACCGTGGTCCTGGAGGCCACCTCGATGGGCCTGCTGACGCACCGGGTGGACCGCACCTTCATCGACGTCGGGGTCTTCACCAACCTGACCCAGGACCACCTGGACGACCACGGAACGATGGAGAACTACCGGGACGCCAAACTGCGCCTGTTCCAGGGCCTGTGCCGGCTTGCCGTGATCAACGTCGACGACCCGGTGGGCGCCGCGATCCGGGACGCGGCGCCCGGCGCCGTGACCACGTACGCCCTCGACGCCGAGGCCGACTACCGGGCCACCGACCTCACGGTCGACGCCTCCGGCACGCGGTTCACCCTCCATCACGACGGCCGCAAGTATCCGGCGGCGATCCCCTCACCCGGCCGGTTCTCGGTGGCCAACGCCCTCGCCACGGTGGCCGCCTGTCACATCCTCGGCCACGACCTGGCAGGACTGGTCGCCGCGCTCGAACAGATGCCGCAGATCCCGGGCCGCTTCGAGCGGGTCACGACCCCGTCCGGGACCTCGGTGATCGTGGACTACGCCCACTCCCCGGACTCCCTGAGCAAGGTCCTGACGACCATTCGCGGATTCGCGCGTGCCAGGGTCATCACCGTCTTCGGCTGCGGCGGCGACCGCGACACCACCAAGCGGGCCGACATGGGAACGATCGCCGGATCCGGCTCCGACCTCTGCGTCCTGACCTCCGACAACCCCCGCCACGAGGACCCCGAAGCGATCCTCGACCAGATCGCCCCGGCGCTCACCGCGACCGGAACCCCCTTCGAACGGTTCGTGGACCGGCGCGAGGCGATCGAGTTCGCCCTCTCCGCCGCGGGGCCGGACGACATCGTCCTGATCGCGGGGAAGGGAAGCGAGCCGCACCAGATCGTCGGCGACGCGCTGCTTCCCTTCAGTGACATGGCCACCGTGCGTGAACTCACGGAGGCATAGAACCACTCGGACCGCCCCCCGGAGACTCACATCGCGGATGCGCCAATCGTGACGATCTTGGTGTTGGCCGCCGGGGCCCGCTCACTGGCACGCTGAACCCGCGCCCGGGGGAGGCGCACGGCGGCGAGTGAGGGAGTGAGGGAGTGGCGATGACGGTGTTCACGACGGAGGCCGGACGGGTACGGGGCCGGCCGGCCACCCGCGACACCGGGGTCGCCGCCGTGCTCGGCATCCCTTACGCCGCACCGCCGTTCGGAGCCGGCCGCTTCCGGGAGCCGGGACCCGCGCCCGCCTGGGACGGCGTACGGGACTGCGTGGCGTTCGGCCCCGTCGCACCGCAGTCGGCGGAACTCCCCGGCGCGCCTTGCTGGTCGCCCGGTGACGAGGACATCCTCACCGTCAACATCTGGACCCCGGGAGGCGAGGGCGACGCCCTCCCGGTGCTGGTCTGGATCCACGGAGGTGCTTATGTCTTCGGCTCCTCCGCGCAGCCCGACTTCGACGGCGCCGCGCTCGCCGGACAGGGTCTGGTCGTCGTCACCCTCAACTACCGTCTGGGCTTCGAGGGGTTCGGCCATGTTCCGGCCGCCGAAGGCGAGGACGCCTGCCCCGACAACCGGGGGCTCCTCGACCAGATCGCCGCACTGGAGTGGGTGCGCGACAACATCGCCGCGTTCGGCGGAGCGCCCGCCGATGTCACCGTGGCCGGGCAGTCGTCGGGCGCTACGGCCGTAGCCTGCCTGATGGTGATGGACCGTGCGCGGGGGCTCTTCCGCCGTGCCATCGCACACAGCGCGGTCAACGCCTGCGCGCCGCTGCGGACCGCCGCGCGGACCACCGCCGAAGTGGCCGCCGCGGCAGGCGTCCCCCCGTCCCGCGCGGGCCTGCTCTCCGCGTCCCCGCAGGAACTCGTCGCCGCCTCCGATCAGGTCGTCGACGGCTACCGCCGGGACCCTGCGTCCGGGCAGCGCCACTACGACCCGGCGATCTACGGCCCGGTCGTGGACGGCGACACCCTGCGCGCGGATCCCCTCACCGCGATCGCCGCCGGGGCCGGCCGCGAGGTGGACCTGATGGTCTGCCACACCACGGAGGAGTTCTGGCTGCTCGACGCAGTGGGCAGCAGCGCGAAGATCACCACCGACGATCAGCTCAGCGTCTTCGCCTCGGACTACGCTCTGCCCGCCGAACTCGTGGACGGCTACCGCGCACTCATGCCGGGCGCACCGGCGCTCGACGTCTTCCTCGCGGTGTACGGAGACCTGCTCTTCGCCGAGTACAGCAGCAGACTCGCCGATTCCCACGCCCGGGCAGGCGGCAAGGCGTACCTCTCGCGCTTCGACCGCCGTCGCGGCGGCAGCGGTGAGCCGGTCCGCGCCTGGCACTGCGCGGACGTCCCCTTCGCCTTCGGCACCCTCGATGAAGCGAGCGTCCACTTCCTGATCGGCGGCCCTCCAGGACCGGCCGACCGCGCCCTGTCCGGCCGGATGATGCGGTCCTGGGCGGAGTTCGCCACCACCGGCGACCCCGGCTGGCCGCCCATCGGCGCCACCACGGGCGCCGTGATGGTCTGGGGTGCCGAAGAAGGCGGGAGCGAAACACCGGGCGAGGCGTTCCGCGAGCTGTGGCGCACGGCGGGATATCCGCTGCTGGCACCCTGAGCGCGTTCGTACGCCACCACTCGCGACACACCCCTCACCGAGCCGGGCGTGCGGCGCCCCGGCCGCCGCGCGCCCCTGGCTCCCTTGTCATCACCCGCCCGCTGCGCCTAAGTTGGCCGATTGCGACGTGTCCAATCTGCCAGTGGGGGAGCAAGTCATGGCCGCGAACGGACGGCACCGCAGATACCAGCCCAGCCGCATCAACCGTGCCTCGCTCACGGTGACGGCGGGCGGCGCGGGCATCGCGCTCCCGCTCATCACCGCCGCGTCGGCGGGTGCCGCGTCGACCGATGTGTGGGAGAAGGTCGCCGCCTGCGAGTCGACCAGCAACTGGCACATCAACACGGGCAACGGCTACTACGGTGGCCTGCAGTTCACCCGGTCCACCTGGGCCGCGTACGGCGGCACCGCCTACGCGCCGCGCGCCGACCTCGCCACCAGGGACCAGCAGATCGCGGTCGCCGAGAAGGTGCTCGACGGGCAGGGGCCCGGCGCCTGGCCGACCTGTTCCGTACGCGCGGGACTGACACGCGGGGGCGACGCCCCCGACATCGCCCCGCAGTCGCAGGGGACCAGACCGGCCGCCGCGCCGAAGAAGGCCACCCCGCGCGCGCAGCCGAAGACCGCGGCCTCGCCGACGACGGTGCCCGGCCAGCGGGAGTCGTACACGGTCGCCCGCGGCGACTCGCTGTCCGGCATCGCCACCACCGAGGACGTCCGGGGCGGCTGGCAGCGCCTCTACGCGGCGAACCGCCAGGTCGTCGGAGACGACCCCGACCTCATCCTCCCCGGGCAGCGGCTCAGCCTGGACGTGGCCAAGGCACCCGGCACGGCCCCGAAGCCCGCCTCGAAGCCCGCCTCGAAACCTGTGGCGAAGGCGCCGGCGAAGCCCGCCCCGAAGCAGTCGGCAGCGCCCGAGGCGAAGCCCGAGCAGGCAGCGAAGCAGGCGCCCAAGAAGGAACCCAAGCGGGAAGCGAAGCAGGAGCCGAAGAAGAGCCCGCGTACGGACCGGTCGTCGGACCGTGCGGAGAAGCAGTCCGGCCTCACCGCACCGGTGGCCGCCCGGACCGGCACGCCGTACCACCAGTCCGGCTCATGGGCGAGCGGCTACCACACAGGAGTCGACTTCCCCGTCCCCACCGGCACATCCGTGAAGGCGGTGTCCGCCGGGAAGGTCGTCTCGGCCGGCTGGGCGGGGGCGTACGGCTACGAGGTCGTCATCCGGCACGGCGACGGCAGGTACAGCCAGTACGCGCACCTGTCGGCGCTGCACGTACGCGCTGGCCAGCAGGTCGGCAGCGGCCAGCGGATCGCCCGCTCCGGCTCCACCGGCAACAGCACAGGACCGCACCTGCACTTCGAGATCCGTACGGGCGCGGGCTACGGCTCCGACATCGACCCGCTTGCCTACCTCCGGGCGGGCGGCGTCAAAATCTGAACCGGGCCGGTCCGCCGGGTGCTCCCGGTGGCCGGCTCGTCCTGCCGGGCGGGCCCCGCGAAGGTGCGCCCGCCGCTGAACTTCACGCTCCCCACGCCGCGGCCCTGCGGCAGCGTCAGCGTCAACGGCAGTGAATTCGGCGCCGGAAAGGAAGCCGTGGACGCCACCTCGGCAGACGTACGGTCCGAGGCCCGGCTCCGCGGCGTGCGTCGCACCGCAGCCGTGCTGCCCTCGGTGTTGGCCGCCTGCGCAGGCACGACGTCCGGCACCGCGCCCGCCGAAGCGTCGGGTACCGCATCGGGCACGGCCTTTGGCGCCGCTCCCATCCGTTCCGCCCCGAGCCGCTCCGTGGTCAGGAGGATCAGCCCGGCCGCCGTCACCGCACCGCAGAACAGTGCGAGCAGGGTGCCCGCCAGGCCGTAACGGAACTGCTCGCCGAAGAGGGTGAGGCCCACCGCCGCCGCGACCACCGGATTCACCACCGTCACGATCGCCAGCGGCGCGGTCAGACCGGCCCCGCGGTACGCGGCCTGGGAGAGCAGGAGTCCGGCCGACGCGAGCCCCGCGATCACCAGCAGGGTCGGCAGCCCGGAACCCACCGAACCCGACGTCCACTCCACGGCCACGGTCTTCGTGAACACCGACGCCATACCGAAGGCGATCCCGGCTCCGGTGGCCAGCAGGACGCTGCGCACCATCGGGACGCGGATCCCCTTCGCGAGGAGGAAGAGCGCGGCGACCCCGCCGAACGTCACCGTGGCCAGCATCAACTGCTGCGGGCCGCCCAGTGCGTGCGACTCCGCGTTCCCCACCAGGGCCAGCAGACCGGCGAGGCCGACGGTGGCCATCGCGGCGCCGCGCCAGGCCGTCGACCCAGCCCTGCGGCGTACGAACAGGGCGGCCATGGGCAGGGCGAAGACGATCGTCAGGGCACCGAGGGGCTGGACGAGGCTGAGGGGCCCGTAGGCCAGGGCCACCACGTGCAGCACCGCGCCCACGCCGTTCAGCGCGACCGCGGCCCACCAGGCGGTGTTGCGCAGGAGGGCGGCGTACGAGCGGCCGTCTCCACCCGCGGCGACGCGCTCCTGGACGATCGCCCCGGCCGCGTAGGCGACCGCGGAGACCAGTGACAGCAGCACAGACAGCGCGAGGGAACTCATGTAGACCACGATGTCCTGTCGGGGCCGCCGAGTCGTCGTCCCTGAGGCGGCGATTCGACGTACTGCTCTAGTAGTACGAATACGGGTCCTGTGTCCTCCTCTCGACGGTAGTCCTCCTTGCCCAGGTCCTCAGAAGTTGCGGCCCTGCGAGTACGGTGAGCTCCGAACGCGGCACTTTGGGTGGTCGAAACGGGGATGTACGGGCAGGAAACGGCCCGAGGGGGAGCATTCGATGGACGGGACCTCGGCGACCACGCCCGGCGGCTTCTTCGCCCTGCGTACCGCGCCCGTCCCCGGCGGAGCCCACCGGCCGCTGGCCGAGCTCTACGCGGGGGACCTCGCACCCCTGACGGCCCGTGTCGATACGGTCGCCGCCCGTCTGCGCACCCCCGAGCGAAGGGTCGCCGCGTCCATCGCGCAGCTCGGACTGGCCGCCCGGCTCTGGTCGATCGCTCTGGGCCCCGCCGCCCTGACGGGCCGCCTGCCGGACCTCTCGCCCACCCGGCTCCGCTGGGACCCCGCGCACACCGCGCCCGACGAGCTGTGGCTCTCGGGCACCGAGACCTTCCCGGGCACCGCCGACCGGATCCGGGAAGCCGTCCAGTTCGGGCACCTCGTGCCGCTCGCCGACGCGATGCGCGCCGAGGGGAACATCTCCGCGCGGCTGCTGTGGGGCAACGCGGGCTCGGCGCTGGGGGGCGCCGTGCGGGAACTGGTCACGTGGGCGCGCGCCCACGGGCGCCCGGACGCGGCCGAGCGGGCGCGGGCCCTGGCCGCCGACCTCTTCGGCCATCCGGACCTTCGTACCACCGGAACCCCGCACGGCCCGGCGTTCCGGCGGCGCAGCTGCTGTCTGTACTACCGGTGCCCGGCCGGCGGCCTCTGCGGCGACTGCGTCTTCGACCACAGGCCCGGGCCGTCCGCGGTCGCCGCCTCCGAGTGACGTTTCAGGTGCTGAGCTGGAACTCGGCGCGGATGCGCTTGCCGACCGGCACGCGCTCGGCGGTGAGCCGGTCGCACAGGGCCACGACGATCTCCATCCCGTGGCCGCCGAGGCGGGCGGGGTCGGGTGCGTAGAGGACGGGAAGCGCGGTGCTGCTGTCGTACACCGTGACGCTGATGCTCTCGGCGGTGCCTTCCAGCTCCAGCAGGTACGGACCGTGGCTGTAGCGCTCGGCGTTGGTGATCAGTTCGCTCACCGCGAGCATCAGATCGCTGCGGGTGTGCTCACGCAGGACCGCGAGCCACTCCGCCACGAGCCGGGTCAGGAAACGGTCCGCCAGTGCGCGGGCCTGCGCTATGCAGCCCGGCTCGCCCGCGAACACCTCGGCGGTGTGCAGTACCTCCGTGCACCGGAACCCCTGACCGGGGTCGTCCGGCCGAGAGGTGGCCTGTTCATTCATAGCTCCAGCCAAGGCGCCGCAGGGAGGTCGGAGACCTGTTCTCGCCGTTCGTCTACCCGCGTCGAGAGATCCCACTCCGGGGGATGTCCCCAGATCCTAGACGCTTCGCACTCCGCCGCGCGGCGGTTCAGGCCTCCACGGACATTCCCGAACGCAGCCGCTGCACGATCCTGCTCAGCAGACGCGAGACGTGCATCTGGGAGACCCCGAGCCGGTCACCGATCTGGGACTGCGTCATCTCCTGGCCGAAGCGCATCTGCACGATGCTGCGCTCTCGGTCGTCGAGCTTCTCCAGGAGCGGCGCCAGGGTGTGGAGGTTCTCCACGCTCTCCATGCCGGGGTCGGCCTCGCCCAGCAGATCGGCGTAGGCCCGCTGGTCCTGACCGGAATCGCTGTCCGCCGAAGGCGTGTCCAGCGAGCCGGCCGAGTAGCCGTTGGCCGCGACGAGGCCCTCGATGATCTCTTCCTCGGGGAGATCCAGATGAGCGGCGAGCTCGGCGACGGTGGGGTCGCGGTCCAGCTCGGCCGAGAGCTGCTCCTTGGACTTCGCCAGATCGACCCGCAGCTCCTGGAGGCGCCGGGGCACATGGACGGCCCACGTGGTGTCACGGAAGAACCGCTTGATCTCGCCGACGATGTACGGCACGGCGAAGGTGGCGAACTCGACCTCCCGGGAGAGGTCGAACCGGTCGATGGCCTTGATCAGACCGATCGTGCCCACCTGGATGATGTCCTCGGTGTCGTCACCGCCGCGGTTGCGGAAGCGGGACGCGGCATAGCGCACCAGGGAGAGATTCATCTCGATGAGGGTGTTGCGCGCGTACTGGTACTCGGGCGTTCCCTCTTCGAGCGTCTGCAGCTCGTCGAAGAACATCCGGGACAGTGCGCGGGCGTCCTGCGGGGCCACCTTCCCGGTGTCCTCGATCCAGGGAAGTGCACCGGTACCGGCGGCTGTTGCGGCAAATGTCCGTGTACCTACCTGGTGGTCCCTCTGCGCGGATGCGCCGGTCGCTCCGGTGGTTCGCACTGACATTGCCGTCATGGTGTCGCCCTCCTGGTTGCCGATGGTGTGGAACCTCGTATGCCCGGTTCAAACGAAGTCATGCCTTCCGGATTCGACGGAGTTCTTCGAGCGCGAAATGGGCCGCCGTCGGACCATGGCAAACTTGATCGGGGCGTTCGGCCCGTAGTAACGCGGCCTGGCGCAGCCTGTGGCCGGCATCTTCGAGTAACAGAGGAACGGCCATGACGGTGACAGTTGACAGCCCGGAGCTCGATCCCGGAGCCGGTGAGTTCGGTCCCGGCATCGACCCTGAGCGGCTCGCTGTCTGTCTGAGCGTGCTCGACGAGCTCGACACCATCGACGTCGACCACCCGGACGCGATCGCCGTCCGCCGTGCCACCGCGGGCGTCTACCGCACGGTGAAGCAGCGCCGCAGGCAGGAGCGCCGCGCCGCCAAGACCGCCAACGACAAGGCGGTCACGGAGGCCACCGCGACCGGCTCCGCCGTGCGCATCGACGACGAGACCGAGGGCATTCTGCCCTCGTCGGTCACCGAAGCGGGCCGGATCGCCGGGATACTCGAACGCCCGCGCTCCTGCTACATCTGCAAGACGCGGTACGTCGAGGTCGACTACTTCTACCACCAGCTCTGCCAGAAGTGCGCCGCCGAGAACCGCGCCAAGCGCGACGCCCGCGCCGACCTCACCGGCAAGCGCGCCCTGCTCACCGGCGGTCGCGCCAAGATCGGCATGTACATCGCGCTGCGGCTGCTGCGCGACGGTGCGCACACGACCATCACCACCCGCTTCCCCAAGGACGCCGTCCGCCGCTTCAAGGCCATGGAGGACTCGGCGGACTGGCTGCACCGCCTGGAGGTCGTCGGCATGGATCTGCGCGACCCCGCGCAGGCGGTCGCCGTGGCCGACCAGGTCGCCGAGCAGGGCCCGCTGGACATCCTCATCAACAACGCGACGCAGACCGTGCGCCGTCTGCCCTCCGCCTATGCCGCGCTGATCGAGGGCGAGAGCGCCCCCCTTCCCGCCGGAGAGCTCCCCGCCCACCACGTGATCGGCGCCTTCGGCTCCGGCGCGGTGGACGGTCTGGCCACGCTGCCCGCCGGAATCTCCGGCATCGACGCCCAGCACGTCGCCGATCTCGCTCTGGTCGCGGGCAACGCCAGCGTCGCCCGGCACTTGGACGGCACCGCCATCGACGCGGGTGGCCTGGTCCCCGATGTCGTCGACACCAACACCTGGGTGCAGACCATCGAGCAGATCTCCCCGGTGGAGCTGCTCGAAACCCAGCTGTGCAACTACACGGCGCCGTTCATCCTGATCAGCAAGCTCCGCCCGGCGATGGCCGACGCCGCCAAGAAGTCGGCGAGCGGTCGCGCGTACGTCGTCAACGTCTCCGCGATGGAAGGCGTCTTCGGCCGCGGCTACAAGGGCGCGGGGCACCCGAACACGAACGCCGCAAAAGCCGCGATGAACATGGTGACGCGGACCAGCGCCCAGGAGATGTTCCAGACCGACGGCATCCTGATGACCTCCGTCGACACCGGCTGGATCACCGACGAGCGCCCGCACTTCGACAAGCTGCGCCTCGCCGAGGAGGGCTTCCACGCGCCCCTCGACCTGGTCGACGGCGCCGCCCGGGTCTACGACCCGATCGTGCGCGGCGAGGACGGCGAGGACCTCTTCGGGTGCTTCCTCAAGGACTACGCGCCCGCGAACTGGTAGCACCGGGCACAGCGAGTACGACGACGACGGCGGTCCGTGTCCACGGGCCGCCGTCGCTCTGTCCCGGTATGTATGGATATGGCTCCGGTCGAGCGGGATCGTTGGCTGAAAGTGACCCAGGCCATACGTTCTGTCGAGCGCGGGCGCGCTCATTTGGTTACTCTGGGGGCAACGGACGCCACCAAAGGAATCCACAAAGATTCCTCGGCCGTCCTGGGACAGGTCCGTAACCGGGCCGCCGTCCCGCCCCCTACGGGCGCCACCGCGACCGAGCTGTTCCTGCCCCTGCCCCGGGGCGGCCGATGCACGGTTTCGCGCCGTCGCGTCCTTGACCCGGGGGTACGCGACACAAAGGAGTGCGCGGTGACACCAGAACTGACGAAGTACGAGAAGCGACCGGACGAACGGTACGGAGAGCGGGCCCGCAGGCCCGAGAAGCTCCGGAACCTGGAGGTCTGGGCGAGGTCCGCACCGATCCGGCTGGCCGGCTACGAGGACGACCTCGCCGAGCCGCACATCCTGCCCGGCATCGACTGACCGCCCGCACCGGTCACTGTTCTCCGAGCCCCGTCCTTCCGCCTCGGCGGGAGGGCGGGGCCATTGGCGGCGTCAGCGAGGCGGGCCGCATGAACTCGCGCACGTAGTCGCGGTGCCACCAGTTCCGGGTCTCCCGCAGCTCGCGCCACGAGGTGTACCGGTAGCGGTACACACGGGCGCGGACGTGTACGGGCGGGGCGTCGGGGAACGGGTTGTGCCGCAGCAGCCGCAGGGTGTCGCGGTCGTTCTCCAGCAGCCGTTCGACGAACGGCCCGAACCAGGACCGGGCGTACGCGGGGGAGAGCGCGGCGAACCACATCATCCAGTCGAGCCGCAGATGGTACGGGGCGAACTGGCGCGGCAGCCGTCCGGGATCGCCAGGCTTGCCGCGGAAGCCGTACTCCTGCCAGTGCGTGCCCTCGTGGATCACCGGTTCGCCGGTCCCCTCGACGACGACTTCCAGCCGCACCCGGCTGATGCTGCCGAACGCCCCGTAGGTGTTGACGAGGTGGAGCGGGTCGAAGGACCGGTTCATCACCTGGCGTCGGGAGAGCAGGTTGCGGGCGGGCCGGTAGCTGAGGGCCACGATCAGGACCGTGACGGCGATGACCACCACCTCGTACCAGAGGGGTGGTGCGGACTGCGCGGGCGGTTCCCCGGCGACGAGGGACCAGTCGACGGCCGACAGGGCGAGCGTGATGGTGAGCCAGTTCAGCCAGGCGAAGTTGCCCGAGAGCACCAGCCACAGCTGGGTGACGATCATCAGTCCGGCGGCCAGGCTCGCCACCGGCTGCGGGGTGAAGAGCAGGAACGGGACCAGGAGCTGGGTGACGTGGTTCGCGGCCACCTCCACCCGGTGCGCGGGCTTCGGCAGGTGGTGGAAGAACCAGCTCAGCGGGCCAGGCATCGGCTGGGTCTCGTGATGGAACTCCAGACAGGTCAGCCGGCGCCAGCATGAGTCACCGCGGATCTTGATGAGCCCGGCACCGAACTCCACGCGGAACAGCAGCCAGCGCAGCAGCCACAGCACGAGTACGGGCGTCGCCGTGTCCCCGCTGCCCAGGAAGACGGCCAGGAATCCCGTTTCCAGCAGCAACGACTCCCAGCCGAAGCCGTACCAGACCTGGCCGACCTGGACGATCGACAGATACAGAACCCAGGGCAGCGCCCACAGGAGCATCCCGGCCCAGAGAGGGACGAGCGAGTCCACCCCGGCGATCAGCGCCAGGGCGATGGCGCAGCCGGTCCACGCCACGACGGCGAAGAGGCGGTCCGAGTAGTGGAGCCGGAAGAGGCCGGGAGCGAGGCGCCAGTGGGTGTGCCGCAGAAGGGTCGGTACGGGCAGCATCCCGCGTTCGCCGATCAGTGCCCGGAACTGGAGCGCCGCGGCGAGGAAGGCGACCAGATAGAGGACGGCGAGAGCCCGCTGGAAGATCAGCCTGCTCAGCCAGTAGCCATCTGCGGTGAACCACTCCATCGCCTCCAGTATCGGCCACGGTCACGGCCGGCGGGTGGCGACCGTCCGGCGCAGGGTGCGGCCGAGCCGGCGCGCGTACCACCGCTGCACCGGCGGTACGAGCGGTCCGGCGAGCCGTGCGTACCAGGAGGCGGGCCGGGAGAAGGCCATGACCGTGAACCACACCGACCCGTCGTCGTCGAGGTTCACCACGAAGCACTCCTCGCCGCGCTCCGGATGCCGGTCCAGGGTGCCGTAGGCGAAGCCGGTGCGCCGGCTCTCGTACACCGCCCAGACCACCTCGCACTGCGCGGTGATCCGGAGCGGTCCGATGCCCAGGGAGACCGCGACGCCGGTTCCGGGCTCGGCCCGTGGGGCGGTCGCGTTCACCCCCGCCCCCGCCGCCCGGTGCATGCGCCACTCGGTGACGGCCGCGCCGGCCGCCTCGAAGTCCTCCTTGCCCCTGCCCACCCTGGTCCGGTGGTGGAGGTGGTGGTAGCCGTCGGGGAGCGGGCCGAGGAGGGTCGCGCCGACCTCGGGGTACGTGAGCGTGCTCATGCGGTCCTGCCTTCCGGAGGGGTGCGGTCCTGGAGCCTGCGCCAGGCGAGCACCGAGCAGAGTGCGAAGCCCAGTGCGTTGCCGAGGCCGTGTGTGGCGGCCATCCAGGTCAGGGTGGGGTGGGGAATGCCGGTGGCCTCACCGAGCGCCCAGCTCAGTGCGAGCACCATGGTGGCGGCGAGGACCGCGGCCGAGGTGACGAGCAGGATCCGGGTGGTGCGGTCGGGACGGCCGGTGCGGACGGTGCGCAGCGTCAGCAGGGCGACGGACCACATTCCGGCCGTCAGGACGACTGCCCCGGCCAGCTCCGCCCAGTCCCCGATGAAGTAGCCGATCAGTACGAGCAGGGTGCCCACCGGCACGCTCAGCGCGGCGAAGCGGCCCGCAGGTGTGCCGGTGACCCGGCAGAGCAGCCCCGCCACCAGCGCGGCGGCGAATCCGGCGAAGTGGAAGTGCGGCACGGTCAGCGCGAGGATCCCGAGGTCGAAGCCGAACAGTTCGAGTCCCGAGCGCTCCGCGACCAGGGCGAGCGCGGCGACCGAGGGCGTCACCAGGGCGGTGTGCAGGGCGATCTCCGTGGGATGCGCGCTGCGGGTACGGGCCGCGCGCAGCGGTGCGTGCAGCGCCAGGGCCACGGCGCCGAGCGCGTAACAGACGGCGAGCGAGGTGGCGGGGAGGCCGCGCGGCAGCCAGAGGGACACGGCGCCCGGAACGGCGAAGAGCGGCCACAGCCGCCGCATCCGGTCGAGCTCCGGGGCCTCCATCAGCCGCAGCCCGGCGGGCACGACGACGAGCATGCCCAGCATCACGATCGCGTTCACCAGTACGGACATGACCCGCCCCTCTCGTATTGAACGTGTTCAAACGGCTCGTTGCTGAGATTAGAGCCTTTCTTGAACATGTTCAAGTGCCTTCGGTGGCTGTCGGGACGGTGATCGTTCGGCTTGCGGGCGGGCCTGGAGTGCGGCAGAGATGAGGGGACTCATCGGTTCGAGGTGAACAGGCAGGAGAGCTCCGTGCGCTCACCCCAACGTCCGCGGCGTACCGCGTTGGCCGCCCTGTCCTTCGGTGTCCTCCTGGTCACGGGCTGCGCCCAGGACGGAGGGAGTGGCGAGAACGGCACCAAGGGCACCGCGGGCGGCAAGGAGCTCCTCCTCCAGCCGGCCGCGGAGCCCGGCCCCGACCCGTTCAGCGGCTCCAGTGCCGGTTCCCCGCCCCCGGCGGCCACCGCGTCACCCGCCGCCCTCGCGGGGGTCAGGGCGCGCACCGTCTCCGGATCCACCCCAGGGCTCTACGGCGGCACCCGGTCCGAGGCGAGCTGCGACGTCGAGGAGCAGCTGCGCTTCCTGACCGCGGACCGGGCCAAGGGCCGCGCCTTCGCCGAAGCCGCCGGAATCCGCCAGAAGGAGATCCCGGCATTCCTGCGCGGCCTCACCCCCGTACTGCTGAGGTCCGACATCCGTGTCACCGGTCATGGGTACGCCGAAGGGTCGCCCACGGCCTTCCAGTCCGTGCTCCAGGCGGGCACCGCCGTGCTGGCCGACACGCACGGCTCGCCCCGGGTCCGCTGCGCGTGCGGCAACCCGCTCGGCTCGCCGGTCGTCATGAAGGGCACCATGGAGTACCGCGGCAAGGAGTGGGCGGGCTACGACCCGAACCGGGTCCTGGTCATCGAGGCCAGCATGCTGGCGATCACGGACTTCGTCATCGCGGACGTCGACGACGGCACCTGGATCGAGCGGCCGGCCGGTGACGACGGGGCGCAGGACAGGACTCCCGACGACCCGCCGCCCTTCGACCCGGGGGACGGCATCGTGTCCTCGCCCGACGCCTCCACGCCGCCGCCCGCCTCGGATCCGGCAACGCCCGCGCCTCCTTCGGAGACCAGCGGCCCCGACCCCTCGGTGCCGCAGGACGTGCCGACGGACGAGCCGGCCGACGAGGGGGTGGACGCGCCGCTGGAGGAGGTCGTGGAGGTGCCGGCGGACGAGTCGTACGCCACCCCGCCCGATCCGGTGGGCGACTCGGCCGGTTCGGGCGACTCGGGCGAGGAGCCGGCCGGGCCGGGTCAGTACCCGGACGGAGCGGTGCCGCCGATGCCCGACGGACCCGATGTGCCGGAGTCGTTCGCGGGCTGACGGCGGCGGGTGCCCGGGGGAGGGGTGAGAGGGTGCCCGCAGTCGAGTGGCTCGAAGAATCGGACAATTGATGGCAGAGTGATCCATATGGATGATCGGGGAGCGGGTGCCCTGTCACTCCCGGAAGACTGGCCCGCCCACCCGGACCTCAGCCTGGCCCTGAACCGAATGGGCAGCTTCGACTGGGATCTGGACAGCGGACTCATGCACATGGACCAGCCCGCACTCGACGTGTTCGACCTGCGGCCCGAGGAGTACGACAACCGGCCGATCACGCTGTCCACCCGCGTTCCGTCGGACGAAGGCGTGCGGCTGGACGTGCTGGTCTCGCAGGCCCTCAAGGGCGGGCGCAGCAACTACGGCGCGTACTTCCGCATCCTGCGGCGCGACGGCAGCCTGCAGTGGACCCACACTCAGGGATTCATCCGCCGGGACGGCACCGGCCGGCCCCACCGCATCATCGGGATCGTCCGCGACGCCACCCAGGAACTGTCCGACTCCACCGCCCGCCGGGAGCTGGACGAGGAGCGGCGGAAGCGGACCAGTGTGGTGGAGGGCACCACGGCTGCCCTCGCCCACGCCCGCACGGTCAAGGACGTCACCGACGTACTGAAGAACTCCCAGGACGGCCTCGCCAACCTCGGCGCGGCCAGCCTCGTCATGGGACTGCTGGAGGCCGGGCGCATCCATCTCGTGGCCGACGGACCCGACGGGGCCTATGTGCCGGGCACGCGCTACACCCGTTCGGACGAGCCGTACCCGATGAGTGAAGTCGTCCGTACCCTCGCGCCCCGCTTCATCGAATCGGCCGAGGACTTCGCCGCCTCGTACCCCATCCTGTGGCCGCACATCAGCCACCTCGGCATCACCGCCGCGGCCTATATGCCGCTGATCGCGCAGGCCCGGCCCATCGGGGCGCTCGGGCTCCTCTACAGCGACAAGGCGGGGTTCACCGACGACGAGCGGAATCTGCTGGTGGCCCTGGGCAGCTCGATTGCCCAGAGCCTTCAGCGCGCCATGCTGTACGAGCAGGAGCACGACCTCGCCGAAGGCCTCCAGCAGGCGATGCTGCCCCGCAGAATCCCCGAGGTGCCCGGGGCGCAGGTCGCCGTCCGCTACCGCTCCGCGCGGATGGGCAGGGACATCGGTGGCGACTGGTACGACATCATTCCGCTGCCGGGCGGCCGGGTCGGAGCCGTCATCGGGGACGTACAGGGCCACGACACGCACGCGGCTGCGGTCATGGGGCAGCTCAGGATCGTCCTGCGGGCCTACGCCGCCGAGGGGCACAGCCCCGCCACGGTCATGGCGCGGGCCTCCGTCTTCCTCCACGAACTCGACACCGACCGCTTCGCGACGTGCAGCTACGCCGAGGTCGACCTGCGGACCGGAGTGGTGCAGATGGTCCGCGCGGGGCACGTCGACCCGCTCGTACGGGACGTCGACGGGAGCTGCCGCCGGCTGCCGGTCGAGGGTGGGCTGCCGCTGGGGCTCTCCGCCGAGTTCGGGCGGCTCGACTACCCGGTCAGCACGGTCGAGCTGGACCCCGGCCAGGCGATGGTGCTGTACACGGACGGCCTGGTGGAGATGCCGGGTTCCGATCTCGACGAGGGCATGCAACTGCTGGTCGACCTGGTGACCAAGGGGCCCAAGGACCTCGAAGAACTGGCCGACGGCCTCTGCGAGGCGGTCGACGAGCGGGGCGGCGAGGACGACGTGGCGATGCTCCTGCTGCGCCGCAAGGCGGCCCACGCCCCCCAGCCCGGCGGCCGGCTCCAGCAGCACGTCGCGCAGAACGACCCGGAGGCGCTGAGCTGCGCCCGCCACATGATCAGGGCCGCCGTTCAGGCATGGGGCGCGGGGGAGCGGGCCGACGAGATCGAGCTCGCCGCCGACGAGCTGATCACCAACGCTCTGATGCACACCGACGGCGGGGCGATCGTGACGATCAGAGTCCTCGCCGGCCCCGAGCGGCGGCTGCGGGTCGACGTCGAGGACCGCTCCAGCGCGCTGCCCCGGCGCAGGGACGCGGGGGAGTCCGGGGTCTCGGGGCGGGGACTGATGCTCGTCGAGCGGCTGGGCGAGGTCTGGGGCGTGGAATCACGGGGCACCGGCAAGTGCGTGTGGTGCGAATTCCTCATCCCGGAGCGGGCGTAGGGCCTGTCCGGCGGACCATGACCGGGGCCACGGCGTCTGGCACGGCACCTCGCGGCGTTGCCGAACCGCCCGCATAGCTCCTTCCCCAAGCTCTCAACTTCGTTCGAGCAGGGGAGACCCCACCTGAGGACGCTCCGGCGCCTTGCGATGCACCGCACCAGACGCCGCGTCCTATCCGGTCCTGATCCGCCGGACAGGCCCTAGCCCTACCCGGAAGTAACTGAACGTAACATGTCTGTCCTTGACCGTGACCGTCCACCGGCGATTGACTGCGGGGGCGCGGGGGGAGCGCGCGGGCGGTGAGCCCGGCTCTCCTTTTCGCGCCCCGGTCCTGCCGTTCTGCCTTCCACGACATGAGGACCCATTGGGTACCGAGCTACTGACACCGCTTGACCTCGCCTTCTGGCACCTCGAATCCGACGCGCACCCGATGCACCTCGGCGCGCTCGCCGTCTTCACACCGGCTCCCGGCGCCGGACCCGCCGACATCCTGGACCTCCTCGGCGCCCGCGCCGCCGCCATTCCCCGGCTGCGGATGCGCGTACGGGACGTCCTGCTGCCCGTCGGCGGCTCGGCCTGGTCGGTGCACAAGGAGTTCGACGTACACCGCCATGTGATCCGGGTGGTCCTGGACGACGGCGACTTCATGGCGGAGGCGACCCGGCTCGCCGGGGAGCTGATGGAGCAGCCGCTCGAACGCGGTCTGCCGCCGTGGCAGATGTATCTGCTGAGCGGCGCCGACGACGGGCCGTTCGCCGTGCTCGTCAAGCTGCACCACGCACTCGCGGACGGGATGCGCGCCGTCGCCATCGGCGCCGGGATCTTCGACCAGATCGCCGGGGTGGCCGCCGGAGCCGGCCGCGGACCGGTGCGCCGGCGCGTTCCCGTGCCCCCTCGGTCCTGGATGCCGGGGCCGCGCCAGGTGGCGGGCATGGCACTGGACCGGATCGGGGAGGTCGGGCGGGCGCTCGGGGTGGGTGCCTCCGTCGTCCGGGCCAGCCGCCTCGACCTGCACGTCTCGACCGCGCTCACCGCGGGCTCCAGCGGCACCCGCCGGCTGGCCACGGCGGAGCTGGACGCCGACGTGGTCCAGGGCATCCGCAGGGCCGAAGGCGGTACGGCCAACGACGTCCTGCTGGCCGTCGTCGCCGGGGGGCTGCGGCGGTGGATGCTGGAACGCGGCGAGGAACTGCCGGGTGCCGACCCCCGCGCGCTCGTCCCCGTCTCCCGGCGCAGGCCGCGCGCGACGACGGGCAACGGGAACAGGCTCTCCGCCTACCTCCTCGGGCTGCCCGTCAGCGAACCCGATGCCCGCGCACGGCTGCGCGCGGTGCGGACCGCCATGGACCGCAACAAGTCGGCGGGGCCGCTGCGGGGGGCCGGTGCCGTCGCCGTACTCGCCGATCAGCTGCCGCCGCTGGTCCACCGGTTCGGTGCTCCCCTGGCCGGGAACGCCGCCCGGATCCTGTTCGACGTCCTGGTCACCAGCGTGCCGCTGCCGCGCTCGGCGCTCTCCCTCGGCGGCTGCCCGCTGAGCGCCGTCTACCCGATGGCACCCCTGGCCCGCGGCCAGGCGCTGGCCGTGGCCCTGTCCACGTACGGAGGGCGGGTCCAGGTCGGTCTGGTGGCCGACGGCAAGGCGCTGCCGGACCTCGAAAGCCTGGCGACCGCGATCGAGGAGGAGCTCGCGGAACTGCGGTCACTGATCACGGCCCCGGTCACCGAGCCGGCCATGACACCGGAGGACTCCTTGGACCTCCAGGCCGCGCCCACCGCCTGATAGATCGGACTGATTACCGAGAACACACCGCCCCCGGCCGGTTCCTCTCGCGTTCAGGGTGTTGACGCGCCCCAGTGATCCGATGAATATTCGCTGTGAGTGCCAAGCGATCATCGGGTAGGGGACGGCGGAGACATGCAACGGAACAGGCTCGGGAGCAGCGCGGTCGAGATCACCCGGCTCTCCTTCGGAGCAGCCGCCATCGGCAACCTCTTCACCACCGTCGACCCCGCCCAGGCCGCGGCGGCCGTGGACGCGGCCTGGGACGAGGGCATCCGCTACTTCGACACCGCACCGCACTACGGGCTCGGTCTCTCCGAGCGGCGGCTCGGCGAGGCGCTGCGGGACCGGCCCCGCGACGACTACGCCGTGTCCACCAAGGTCGGCCGGATCCTCGACCCGCTGCCCGCGGGCGAGGTCCCGGCCACCAACGGGCTCTCCGAAGGGTTCGCCGTGCGCGCCACCCACCGGCGCCGCTGGGACTTCAGCGCCGACGGCGTACGGCGCTCCATCGAGGACAGCCTGGAACGGCTGGGCCTCGACCGTATCGACATCGCCTACCTCCACGACCCCGACGACCACGAGGAGGCGGCCTTCCGCGAGGGCTACCCGGCGCTGGAGAAACTCCGGGCCGAGGGCATTGTCGGAGCCATCGGCGCGGGCATGAACCAGACGGCGATGCTCACCCGCTTCCTGCGCGACACCGACGTCGACACCGTGCTCTGCGCCGGCCGCTACACCCTCCTCGACCACAGTGCCCTGGCCACGGTGCTGCCGGAGGCCGCCGAGCGCGGCCGGAGCGTCGTCGTCGGCGGCGTCTTCAACTCGGGCCTCCTCGCCGACCCGCGCCCCGGCGCGACGTACGACTACGCGGCAGCGCCCCTCTCGCTCCTCGACCGGGCCCTGCGCATGAAGGCCGTCGTCGAGGGATACGGCGTACCGCTGCGCGCCGCAGCCCTGCACTACCCGCTCGCCCACCCGGCCGTCGCCGGAGTGCTCGTCGGCACCCGCTCCCCCGACGAGGTACGGGACGCGGCGGCGCTGCTCCGCCAGGAGATCCCGGACGCCCTCTGGGACGACCTGCGCGCCGAAGGACTCCTCAACGACGAGCCGGGTGCCGACGGGCACCGGGAAGGGAACTGACATGAGGATCGCTCTGCACACCAAGGTCCGCGCCGACCGCGTCGAGGAGTACGAGGCGGCGCACCGCGAAGTGCCCGCGGAGCTCACCACCGCGATCCGCGCGGCGGGGGCCACCTCCTGGACGATCTGGCGCAGCGGCACCGACCTCTTCCACCTCGTCGAATGCGAGGACTACGCCCGGCTCCTCGCCGAACTGGAGACCCTGCCCGTCAACGTGGCCTGGCAGGCCCGGATGGACGAACTCCTCGACGTCGCCCACGACTACACCCCGGACGGGGCCGGAGCCGGTCTGCCCGTGGCCTGGGAGCTCTGACATGACACCCGTCGTCGACGCCCACCACCACGTGTGGGACCTCTCCGTACGCGACCAGGACTGGATCACCGGCGAGGAACTCGCCCCCATCCGGCGTACGTTCACCCTCGCCGATCTGGAGCCCGAGGCCCGCGCCGCCGGTGTGACCGCCACCGTCCTCGTCCAGACCGTCACAGTCGCCGAGGAGACCCCCGAGTTCCTCGCACTCGCCGAGTGCAGCACCCTGGTCGCGGGTGTCGTCGGCTGGACCGACCTCACCGCACCCGGCATCACCGACACCCTCGCCGCGCTGCGGGCCCTGCCCGGCGGCGACCGGCTCGTCGGCATCCGGCACCAGGTGCAGGGCGAGCCCGACCCCGAGTGGCTGCTGCGCCCCGACGTCCTGCGCGGCCTTGCCGCCGTCGCCGACGCCGGACTGGCCTACGACCTGATCGTCCTGCCCCACCAGCTGCCCGCCGCCGCGAAGGCCGCCGCACTGCTGCCCGGCCTCACCTTCGTCCTCGACCACGCGGGCAAACCACCCGTGGCCCAGCGGCGTACGCACCCGTGGGCCGACGACCTGCGGACGCTGGCGGACCGGCCCAACACGGTCTGCAAGCTCTCCGGCCTGGTCACCGAGGCCGAGCTGCGCTCCTGGACCGTCGAGGACCTGCGCCCGTACGCGGAGACGGTCATCGGCGCCTTCGGCCCGGACCGGCTGATGTTCGGCTCGGACTGGCCGGTGTGCCGGCTGGCGGCGAGTTACGCCGAGGTCGTCGACGCCGCCCGCACCCTGACCGCGGACCTCACCGGCGATGAACAGCGGGCCGTCTTCGCGGACACCGCCACCCGCGTGTACGGGCTGGGCTGAGCCGCCCGCGGGTCGCGGGGAGGCAACCGCCGCGGCGCTGCGGCAGGCTGGAGGCATGCCCGAACTGCCGGAAGTCGAAGCGCTGCGGGTCTTCCTCGACGATCACCTGGTCGGCAAGGAGATCGCCCGTGTCCTGCCGCTCGCGATCAGCGTCCTCAAGACGTACGACCCGCCGCTGTCCGCCCTCGACGGCGCGACCGTCACCGCCGTGGCCCGACACGGCAAGTTCCTCGACATCACCGCGGGGGGACTGCATCTGGTCACCCACCTCGCACGGGCCGGCTGGCTCCACTGGAAGGACAGCTTTCCCGCCGCACCGCCACGGCCCGGCAAGGGTCCCCTCGCGCTGCGCGTGATCCTCGCCGGGGGAGACGGCTTCGACCTCACCGAGATGGGTACCACCAAACGGCTCTCGGTCCACCTGGTGCACGACCCGGCGCAGGTGCCCGGTGTCCAGCGGCTGGGGCCCGATCCGCTCGACGACTCCTTCGACCGCGCCGCGTTCGCCGCGCTGCTCGCCGGGGAACGTCGCCGGATCAAAGGAGCCCTGCGGGACCAGTCGCTCATCGCGGGCATCGGCAACGCGTACAGCGACGAGATCCTGCACGTCGCGAAGATGTCCCCGTTCAAGCTGACGTCCGGCCTGAGTGAGGACGACATCACCGGGCTGTACGGCGCGCTGCGCACCACCCTCACCGACGCGGTCGAACGCTCCAGCGGACTCGAAGCGGGCAAACTCAAGGCGGAGAAGAAGAGCGGCATGAGGGTCCACGGGCGCACCGGCCTGCCGTGCCCCGTTTGCGGCGACACGATCCTGGAGGTCTCCTTCAGCGACTCCTCGCTCCAGTACTGCCCCACCTGCCAGACGGGCGGCAAGCCGCTCGCCGACCGCCGGCTCTCGCGACTGCTGAAATAGCCGCCCGCCCGGTACATCGGTCAGCGGGTGACCGTGACGAGGCGCTGCCCCACGGCCGTGCGCACCTCGAAGCGGTCGATGGTGTCCTCGGGCATGGCCGCGCCGCCGCTCACCCGGACCGGTTCGCCGTCGGGACGGGCGGCCGACCAGGTGGTCACCGTCTGCTCGCCGCCGTCCCGCCCCACCGCGACCAGCGCACACGCCCCCGCCTCCGGAACCCGGTCCACCCACAGGTCCACGTCCGTCCCCCACTCCCGCGCCCCGGTCGTCACCGCGGCCACCACCCCCGACGCCGCGTCCCGTCCCGCCCACCGCTCCGCCTGGGCGCGCCCGGGACCCTCCGGCGAACCGGCCACCACCAAGGGCCCGCCCACCGCCAGCACGGCCGCCGCCGCCACCAGCGCCGCCCGCCGCCACCGCGCCCTCCGCCGCAGGGCCGCCACCGAGGCGACCGTCCGGTCCAGGAGCGCGGCGTCCGGCTCCCGTACCAGCTCCACCTCCTCCGGCGCTGGGCGCCCGTACTCCGCCAGCAGAGCCGTCACCGCACCGAACTCACTCACCTGCCACCGGCACGCGGGGCACCCCGCGAGATGCTCCTCGAAACGGAAGGCGCCGGCGGCGCCGAGCACGCCGAGGGCATAGGCGCCCGAGGCGCGACGGTGATCGGGGGAGTGCATGCAGTGAGGTACGCGGGGAACGCGTGAATCACTCACGCCGCCCGGACCCGGACAGACTCGCGGGGCCCTAAACTCCGGCCTCATGCTGCGCGTACTCGCCGTCGACGACGAACAACCCGCCCTGGAGGAACTTCTCTACCTCCTGCGCGCCGATCCCCGTATCCGCAGCGCCGAAGGGGCGACCGGGGCCACCGAGGCGCTGCGCCGTATCGGCGGCGCCGTCGACGCGGGCCCCGACGATCCGTCCGCCATCGACGTGGTGTTCCTCGACATCCACATGGCGGGCCTCACCGGGCTCGACGTCGCCCAGCTGCTGGCCGGGTTCGCCGCGCCTCCGCTCATCGTGTTCGTCACCGCGCACGAAGGCTTCGCCGTGCACGCGTTCGACCTCAAGGCCGTCGACTACGTACTCAAGCCCGTGCGCCGGGAACGTCTCGCAGAGGCCGTACGCCGGGTCGCCGAGCAGGTCGGTGACCGGTCCGCGTCCGTCCACGACGCCGCCGCCGACCAGATACCGGTCGAGCTCGGCGGAGTCACCCGCTTCGTCCCCATCGACGACATCGCGTACGCAGAGGCGCAGGGCGACTACGCACGGCTCCACACCGTCTCGGGCAGCCATCTGGTCCGGATTCCGCTGACCACCCTCGAAGAGCGCTGGCGCTCCCGGGGCTTCGTACGCATCCACCGTCGCCACCTGGTGGCGCTGAGCCGCATCGACGAACTCCGGCTCGACGCAGGCAGCATGAGCGTACGCATCGGCGATGCGGAGCTCGCCGTGAGCCGCCGCCACAGCCGCTCGCTCCGGGATCTCCTCATGCGCCAGACCGGCCGCTGACCAGCGCCGACCCCCGGACCTGCCCTTCCCAGAGCGCTCCTTCGGCGCCTACACTCCGGGCCCATGTCCGCAGAGCCCACACCCCGGCGTGAAGTGGTGACGGGGGAGCCGCGGCGGGTGCGCCCGCTGCCCCGCTACCGCGCCCAGTCGGAGATCGACGAGCAGACGGCGCTCGGCGGTGCCTATGTGCGCTCGCTGATGCGCAGCCAGCTGCGCGCCGGACTCACCGCCTTCGCCGTGCTGGCCCTCGTCGCGGGCACCCTGCCCCTGGTCTTCGCCGCGCTGGACAGTGCCGCGGTCGTCTGGGCGGTACTCGGCTTCGCCGCCTACCCGCCGCTGACCCTGATCGCCTGGTGGTACGTGCGGCGCGCCGAACGCAACGAGCGGGACTTCGCCAGGCTCGTGGAAGGCCGCCCCGCCCAGTGAGCAGCCCCGACCACCTGGCGTCGGTGGTGGCGGTCGCGCTCGTCGTGCTCGCCACCGTCCTCGTCGGCGGATTCGGACTCCGGATCTCACGGACCACATCGGACTTCTACGTCGCGTCCAGAACCGTACGGCCCCGCCTCAACGCGGCGGCCATCAGCGGCGAGTACCTCTCCGCAGCCTCCTTCCTCGGCATCGCGGGTCTCGTCCTCGTGCACGGCCCCGACATGCTCTGGTACCCCGTCGGATACACCGCCGGATATCTGGTGCTGCTGGTGTTCGTCGCCGCGCCGCTGCGCCGCTCGGGGGCGTACACCCTGCCCGACTTCGCCGAAGGCCGGCTCGAATCCCGCCAGGTGCGCAGGCTCGTCAGTGTCTTCGTGGTGGGCGCGGGCTGGCTGTACCTCGTACCGCAGCTCCAGGGCGCCGGGCTCACCCTGCAGATCCTCACCGGGGCGCCCGGCTGGCTCGGCGACGTGCTCGTCGCCTCCGTCGTGGTGATCGCCGTCGCCGCGGGCGGCATGCGCTCCATCACCTTCGTCCAGGTCTTCCAGTACTGGCTGAAGCTGACCGCCCTGCTCGTGCCCGCGATCTTCCTGGTGCTGGCCTGGCAGGGCGACGGCCGGCCCCGCGTCTCGTTCGACGAGCAGATCTCCGTCTTCCGCGCCGACCATCCGCTGTACGCGACGTACGGGCTGATCGTGGCCACCTTCCTCGGCACCATGGGACTGCCCCACGTCGTCGTCCGCTTCTACACCAGCCCCAACGGGCGCGACGCCCGCCGCACCACCGTCGCCGTCCTCGCCCTGGTCGGCATGTTCTATGTGCTGCCGCCCGTCTACGGGGCACTGGGCCGGCTGTACGCCCCCGAGCTGATGCACGGCGGGGACGCCGACGCCGCCGTGCTCCTCCTGCCCGCACGGGTCATCGGCGGCGTGGGCGGCGACCTCCTCGGCGCGCTCATCGCCGGTGGCGCCTTCGCCGCGTTCCTGTCGACGGCCTCCGGGCTCACCATGGCCGTCGCCGGAGTGATCACCCAGGACGTGCTGCCCTCGCGCGGTGTACGGCACTTCCGGCTGGCCACCGTCCTCGCCATGGCCGTACCGCTGGCCGGTTCGCTGCTCGTCAGCCGGGTGCCGGTGGCCGACGCGGTGGGGATGGCGTTCGCCGTGTCCGCCTCGTCCTTCTGCCCGCTGCTCGTCCTCGGCATCTGGTGGCGGCGGCTCACCCCGCCCGGGGCGATCGCCGGACTGCTGCTCGGCGGCGGCTCGGCGCTGCTGTCCGTCGCCATCACCGTCAGCGGCGCGGTGCGCCCGCCCGGCTGGCCGCACGCCCTGCTCGCCTGGCCCGCCGTCTGGTCCGTACCCGTGGGGTTCCTCGCGATGATCCTCGTATCGCTCGCCACCCCCGGCCGGATACCGCCCGGCACCAACGCCGCCATGACCCGCTTCCATCTGCCGGAAGCACTGACCTCGGGGAGAGCACGATGACCGGGGCCGGTATCGCCGTACTCGCCGTGGTGGTCCTGCTGCTGTTCGGCACGGGCTATCTGCTGGGCCGCACGGGCCGGCCCGTACGTACCAGTGACGTCGGCACCCCGGTGGAGCACGCCACGTTCGAGACCCTGCACACCGCCTCGCTCGCGGCGCCGCCGCTGCGGGCCGGACTCACCGAGGAGAGCGCGCGCCGGTCGGCGGGCCGGCTGCGCTCACTGCTGGGAACGGACGCGCTCTGCCTCACCGACCGCGACCGGATCCTGGTGTGGGACGGCGACGGGGACCATCACGGCAAGGGGGTGATGGAGCACGTCCAGGGTCTTCTGGCGAGCGGCCGGGACACCGCGTTCCACACCGGCTGCGAGGACCTCGACTGCCCGCTGCGCTGGGCCGTGGCCGTCCCGCTGACCGTCGACCACCGGGTGCTCGGCACGCTGGTCGCCTACGCCCCCCGCGAATCGGCCGTGCTGGCGCGGGCGGCGGGGGAGGTGGCCCGCTGGGTCTGCGTACAGCTGGAACTCGCCGAACTCGACCGCTCCCGCACGAAGCTCATCGAGGCCGAGATCAAGGCCCTGCGGGCACAGATCTCGCCACACTTCATCTTCAACTCCCTGGCGGCGATCGCCTCGTTCGTCCGCACCGACCCGGAGCAGGCGCGGGAACTCCTGCTGGAGTTCGCCGACTTCACCCGCTACTCGTTCCGCCGCCACGGGGAGTTCACCACCCTCGCCGACGAGCTGCACTCCATCGACCAGTACCTCGCGCTGGTGCGGGCCCGCTTCGGCGAACGGCTGGCCGTCACGCTCCAGGTCGCCCCCGAGGTTCTTCCCGTCGCGCTGCCGTTCCTCTGCCTCCAGCCCCTGGTCGAGAACGCCGTCAAGCACGGCCTCGAAGGCGCAGTCACCGCCAGCCGCATCACCATCAGCGCCCTGGACGCCGGGTCGGAGGCCGAGGTCGTCATCGAGGACGACGGCACCGGCATGGACCCGGACCGGCTGCGCGAGATCCTGCGCGGCGAGGGCGGCACCTCGACCGGCATCGGCCTGCTCAATGTGGACGAGCGGCTGAGGCAGGTGTACGGAGACGACTATGGCCTCGTCATCGAGACGGGGGTCGGCGCGGGCATGAAGATCACCCTGCGACTGCCCAAGTACCGTGCCGGGGTGCACGGTTCATGAAGCGGCCCGTGGTGCCTCAGTAGAGGTGCACGGCCAGATGCCCCAGCGGCAGCCCGAGCTGCCACGCCGGAGTCCACACCTGGGCGGCCTCCTCCTCCGCGCGCTCCGGCGGCGCCCAGGAGGGTGCGCCGATCGCGTCGAGGTCCGCGGCGAGCAGTTCGGTCTCCTCCAGCCACCGCCAGGCCGCGCGCGCCAGCGCAGCGTCGGGGTCCGGCGGGCCGTCGTGAGCCGCTCGCCGGCCGAGCTCGTCGAGGCGCTCGCAGATCCACTGCCGCCAGGACGTTCCGTACGCCGTCAGCAGCCGTAACTCGTCCACCCGGGCGGCGGGCAGCGCGTCGGCCACCGCCCCGTCGGAGAGAAAGATCGTGAGCGCGAGGGCATCCCGCCCGGCCCGGTACTCCAGCGTCGTCGGCTCCATGAGATCGCCGGTCAGCAGCAGCTCGTCCGCGATGTACTCGGCGTAAAGCCAGGCCATCGGGATCAGCAGCCCGCCCCCACCGGTCCCATCCGTGCGTTCGGGACGCATCCCGCCTCGCCTCTTTCCTAAACTCGCCACAGGGCTTCAGGGAGCATTGAACCGGGGGCGCATGCCCCGCGTGGGCAGAAGAGAAAGACCGGTCGGTCCGAATTGGCCCAGGAGACAGGAGGTTGAGATGAGCGCCGACCGTGCCGACGGCCCACACGTGCGGCAGTTGCTCGGCGCGTACGTCCTGGACGCACTGGCCGCCGCGGAGTGCGCCACGGTCTCGCGGCACCTCCAGTGCTGCGACGGCTGTGCGGGTGCCTATGTCGAGGTCGCGGAGGCATCGGCCATGCTCGGCCTGCTCAACGCGGAGGACTTGCTGGAGTAGCCGGGCAGACTGCGGGACAGCAGCCGCAGCGCGTAGTACGAACGGGACTTGACGGTGCCCGCGGGTATGCCGAGCACCTGCGCCGTCTCGCCCACGCTCATTCCGCGGAAGTAGATCTGCACCAGCACCGCGCGGTGCTCCGGGCTGAGCGTCCTCACGGCCTCCCGCACATCGAGCGCGCGCACCGCCGAGTCCGCCGTGTCCTGAGGGGCGGGGGCACTCTCCAGGACGGCGTCGCTCACCTCCGCCGGGCGGGCCAGACGCGAGCGGCGGGCGTCGATCGCGAGGCGGCGCCCCACGGTGAAGAGCCACGGGCGCATCGATTCGTAGGGGGCGTCGAACGCCTCCGGGTGCTGCCAGGCGCGTACCAGCGTCTCCTGGAGCAGATCCTCCGCGCGCTGCCGGTCACCGAAGGTCAGGCCCAGCAGGAAGTGGAACAGCGCGGGCCCGTGCTCGCGCTGGAGATCCGCGAGGGCCCGCTCGCCGGTCTTCGTCGTGGTCATGGTGAACGTCCCTTCCCGGAGAGGCCCCTGCCGCCTCGCTGCCGCCTGCCGTATACGAACGCATCCGGGCCAGGAGGAACAGGCGGTGCACCGAGCTGTGCGACGAGCGGTCGCACGGAGCGGCGAGTGGTGCGGTGAACGGTCGGGCGACGGCGATACGACCGATTCAGGGAGGCTCGGGGCTTTGATCCTTGACTCGGCGGTATGAAGATATGTGTAGTCAGATGCCCGTAATCAGTCGAACTGGGAGCCGGACAGATGACGAAGCGCATCGAGAAGGGCACGGTGGCCGTCGTCACCGTGCTGCTCGCCGCCGCAACCGCTTGTAGCGGGCAGCGGACCCCGGCCACGAGTGACCCCGCGAGCCCCCCGGCCACCGGACAGGGAGGCGGGAGAGCGGGGGCCGTCGCCGCCGACAAGGCCCGCGCCTTCACGCTCCTGGCCTCCGGCGACGTCCTGCCGCACTCCTCGGTCATCGACCGGGCGGCGGCGGACGCCGGCGGCCGGGGATACGACTTCCGCCCGATGCTCGCAGGCGCCGCACCCGTCGTCTCCGGGGCGGACCTGGCGATCTGTCATATGGAGACGGTGTACGGGAAGGAGGGTGGTCCCTACACCGGCTACCCCACCTTCAAATCGCCGCCGGAGGTGGCGAAGGGTCTGCGCGCCACCGGATTCGACTCCTGTTCCACCGCCTCCAACCACACGCTGGACGACGGAGCGGGCGGCATCCGCCGCACTCTCGACGCCCTCGACAAGCAGGGCATCGCGCACGCCGGTTCCGCACGCTCCGCCGCCGAGGCCGCCCGGCCCACCCTCCTGAACGCGGGCAAGGGCAAAAACGCCGCCAAGGTCGCCCACCTCGCCTACACCTACGGAACCAACGACTTCCCGCTGCCGGAAGGCCGGCCCTGGGCGGTCAACCTGATCGACGAACAGAAGATCGTCGCCGACGCGCGGGCGGCCCGCAGGGCGGGCGCAGACGTGGTGGCCGTCTCCCTGCACTGGGGCACCGAATGGCAGGACGAGCCCGACGCGAAGCAGCTCACCCTCGGCCGGAGCCTCACCGCCGCCACCTCCGACGGCCGCCCCGACATCGACCTGATCCTCGGCACGCACGCCCATGTCCCGCAGGCGTACGAGAAGGTCAACGGCACCTGGATCGTCTACGGCATGGGCGACCAGATCGCCGGGGCGATGATCAACTACCAGGGTGCCCAGGACCCGCGGGGCAACCAGAGCTCCATGGGCCGCTTCACCTTCGAGCCGCCCGCGGAACCCGGGAAGCGCTGGACCGTGAAGAAGGCCGAATTCATCCCCCAGTGGTACGACACCGGCACCGGCCGGGTCGTCAACCTCAACGCCTCCATCGACGAGGGAGCCGAACACCACCGCGAGGTACGCGACCGCATCCGCGACATCGTCCTCGGCCGCGGTGCTGCCGAGGACGGCCTCCTCATGGGGAAGTAACCCGACTCATGGGGAAGTAGCCCGACGGATCACGGGGAAGCGACTCCCACGGAGAGCAGCCAGCCGCGTCCCGGGTCGACCGGGACCGGCTCACCCGCCGCGAAGGACCGCTCCGGCTGGAAGCCCTCGATCGCCGGTGCGTACGCCGCCACCGGTCCGTCCGCCCCGCTCAGCACGCACTCCACCGGCTGCGCCGCCCAGGAGGCCAGCGCGGTGGCTGTCCCGCCGGGGCCCTCCCAGGTCGAGGCGAGCACATCGGGACGTCCGGTGGAAACGGGTGGGGCCTCCGCCCACCAGCCGGTCAGTTCCGCCTCCGGAAGCCGCAGTTCGTCGAAGGCACGCCACAGCGGGCGGACATCGGTCATCGGCGCCCGCGCCGTCATCCCGAAGACCAGCCCGCGCCAGGGGTTGCCGCCGCCCTCCAGCATCTCGCCCATCAGGCCGAAGGGGATCCCGGACAGTTCCACCAGCCAGTACGCCGGGTCGGTGTTCTCGTAGTCGAAGAGCTCGCCGAGCCAGAGCCGGTCGGTGTACGGCATCAGTTCCGCGTACAGATTGGCGCTGGAGGCGAAACCGTCCGGCTCCCGGAACTGGTTGCAGGAGTGCAGGTCGATCAAGGGCGGGGCGGAGCCCGGCCGCGAGAGGGCCTTGCGCACCCGCTTCATCGTCGTACGGTCGTACGCCACGTCGTCGAGATACAGCCCGTCGACGCCGACCCGGTGGCGCAGCCGGTCGATTCCGCACACATAGGAGTTGTGCCAGCGCGAGTCGCCGGAGGTGACCACGGCGACATCGCCGACGTCGGAGGCCACCCACCCCGGGACGTAGTCGGTGCCCAGGTGCTCGCGCAGCCAGGCGTGCCCGCCGCCGGGACCCGGCGCGAGCACCTCGTCCCCGAGCGAGGCCAGGGCGGGCAGTTCTGGAGTGTGCCGGGTCAGTTCGCGCACGGTGTCGTACACCTTCACCCGGATGCCGAGCCGGTGGGCGTCCTGGGTGTAGCCGCGCAGGACGTCGGCGGCGAGCAGCGGGTCGTTGATGTACGGGTTGGGCGGGGTGGCGTGGTGCAGATTGACGACGTTGGCGCCGTACTCCGCGACCTCCGCCGGGGACGCGTAGGCGTGGTAGTAGCGGTCGGTGAGCTGATCCGCCGGCCGGAGCGGTTTGAACGGAGTGAGCAGCAGCCGTAGTTCGAAGCGTCGGCTTTCCCCGGCGGCGAGCCGCAGCGGACCGCTGAACGCGGTCACGGTCCGGACACCGTCAGCCGTCCGCAGCCGGACGCCGCCCTCCCCGTCACCGGCCCAGGAACACGGGGTGACCAGCGGCTTCTCGCGGTAGTAGTTGGTGTTGAGCGGGCGGGCGTAGTGCTCGTCGCGGAGCGACAGCTGAAGACCGGCCGACGGTGCGCCGAGCCAGAGGGCGTCCTGATTGCGGACCGGGGTGTCCCAGCTCCAGTCGAAGGAGTCCGGGCATTCCTGTCCGGGCAGCCCGAGACCCATCGCGTACCGCGCGACCCCGGTGTGGAGCGGCACTTCGAGCCGTACCTCGGTGTCGAGCGCCGCGGTCGCCTCCAGGGTCGCCCGTACGACGAGGAAGCCGTCGGCCTCCAGCTCGCCCTCGGTACGCAGCCGCACTCCCGGCCCGGTCGCCGTGGTGGACCAGCGGACCCGGGCGGGTCCCGGCTGGTCGAGCTCCAGCGGCCCCTGGTCGAGAGGGCGGCCGACCGTGAGGGACACCGGGGCGGCCAGCAGGTCGCGCTCCGGGCCCTCGGTGCCGGTCACCTGGGGGGTGAACGAGGAGATGAGGCGGTGCGGCAGACCGTCGTCGCCCAGTTCCACGGACCGCCCGAGGATGTCGAGGCGCCGCCCTGCCGTCTTCACCGGGGTGAACGGCTCCACCACCTCGTCGTCCTGGCCGAGCGTCGAGTCCAGCCAGCGCAGGCGTGCGAGCCTGGCCGGCTCACCCGCGCCGTGGTCGGCGACGCTCTCCGGCCCGACGGTGATCCGCAGCGGCAGCACCCGTTCCGCCGCGCCACGCGCGCGGACGGCGATCTCACCCTCGTACACACCGGGCTCGGCGTCCTGCGGCACATCCAGCCCGAACCAGAGCGCGTGCACCTGTCCGGCGGCGATGTCGGTCCGTTTCTCGAAGCTCAGGCCGCGCGCGTCGGTTCCCCCCGTGCTGAGGCACCGGGAGGGGAACGGCAGACCGCGGACCTCGGCGGTGACCTCCGCCAGCGCCGCGACCGCGTGGATCCCGGCCTGGAGTACGTAGAACTCGCCCCGCGCCGCGGTGCCCGCGAACGCGGAGAACGGCGCCGACCTCGCCCAGCGCGCGGGCAACGCGCCGATCCGGCCGAGGGGGTGCGCCCGGTCCTCGCCGAAGAGCAGGAACGGCTCTCGCGGATGCTCCCGTGTCAGGGCGGCCCGCTCCTCGGCGGTGGCCGCGAAGCCCAGCGGCGCGAAGGAGTCGACGGCGCTCACCGCCTCGTAACGGAACGTCTGCGCCCGCTCCAGGCCCGGCCAGCCGCTCTCCGGGTCCCGGAGGCCGCAGCGGTGCACCCAGTCGGGATCGGCTGTCCTGGTGGGCTGCCGGTAGACGGACTGCGGGTAGTAGGGGCGGCCGGTGTGCGCGTACGGCAGATAGTGCACGGCGTACTCGCCGGGGCCCTCGACCGGCTCGAAGGCGATCCGGCCGCGTTCGGCCGTCACCTCCACGGTCAGCGTGTTGCGGATCCGGCGGCCCGACGGGGCGAGCACCAGCACATCGACGGAGCCCGGTTCCGGATCGGTGCGCCGCCAGGGCAGTTCGGCTGCCACCGCGTCACCGCCCGTGCCCGCGCTCACGCGGACCAGCATCCGGTGATTGCCGTAGGCATCGCTGTCCCATGAACCGAGCCCGCACTCCAGCTCCGGATGCCGATCCTGCTCAGCCATGTCCGCACTCCCTCAAGGGCGCTATTTATTAGGTAAGTTGCTCAATTGCCATGGGACACCATGGAGAGCCGACGATCACGCTGTCAAGGGAGCTGCCATGGACCGGGGTGGGGACGCCTCGCTGTTGCGCCGGCTGAACGCGGCTGCGGCGCTGCGAATCGTGCGCGAGCGCGACGAGGTCACCGTGCCGGAACTCGCCGGGCTGATCGGGGTGTCCCGGCCGACGGCCCAGGACCTCACCGCCCAGCTGCTGCGCGAGGGCAGGCTCGTGGAACTGGGGGCCAACAGCGGGTCCGTGGGGCGCCCGGCGCGGCGATTCCGCTTCCGGGCCGAGGCCGGGCACGTGCTCGGCATCGACATCGGGGCCCACAAGATCCTGGTCCTGGCCGCCGATCTGCTCGGCCGCACGGTCGCCACGGAGCGGATCGCCGTCACCCCCGAACTCCCGGCACGGGAGAGGCTGGACGCGGTGCGCAGGGCGATCGCCGGCTGTCTGGCGCAGCCGGCCGCGGCCGGGGTCGCCCCGCTCGCCACGGGCATCGGCACCAGCGGCATGGTGGACACCCGGGGCCGGGTCGCCGAGAGCGACTCGCTGCCCGGCTGGACCGGTCTGGACCTGGCTGATGAGCTGGCCGGCGCCGCCCGGGGCCGCGTCGTCGTGGGCAACGACATCCAGCTGGCGACCCTCGCCGAATGCACCACCGGAGTGGCCGTCGGAGTGCCGGACTGCGTCTGCCTCTACGTCGGCAACAGGCTCGGCATCGGCCTCTGGCTCCGCGGTGACCTGCACCGGGGCTTCAACGGGGCGGCGGGGGAGATGGTCTCGGACGACGGCTGGTCGCTCTCCTACCAGCGCCTGCTCGACTGGTTCGCCGGGCACCGGGGCGACGGGGAACCCACCCGGGAGAACGCCGCCCGCGCCGTGGTGACGGCAGCGGCGGCGGGCGACCGGGGCGCCCGCTACACCCTGCGCGCCTTCGCCGAGGCCCTGGCCGACAGCCTGGCGCGGCACGTGGCCGTGCTCGACCCGCAGGCGGTGGTACTCGGCGGGGGCATCTCACGGGCCGGAGCGCTGCTCAGCGAGCCTTTCGCCGCACGGCTCGCCGCCCTCTGCCCCCATGCGCCGGTCGTACGGATCTCCGCACTCGGAGAGGAATCGACCGCAATCGGGGCAGCCCGGCTGGCATTGGAACACATCGAGCACGGCGCGCAGAAAAGTCCAACTCCTCAGGACTAATTGGCTGTTGACGTGGGCCTGCGGCGATTCGATGATGTGGCCACTCTTTTCCGAAAGTTGGTTTCTAAACTCGTCGTGCCGTCAGGCCCCCGTCATGCCGTCAGGCCAGGGAGAACGTGTGACATCCCCTGCAACAACCACCAGCCCCCGGGCCGCCTCGCCACCGAAAGCCCCCACGCCCCCCGGCGGACTGCCGCCCCTGCGGCGGATACCCCTGCGGGTCCGGCTGCGCAACAACTGGGTGATGCTCGCCCTGATGGCCCCGGGCCTGCTGTTCTTCGCCGTCTTCTTCTACGCGCCGATGCTCGGCAACATCGTCGCCTTCCAGGACTACCAGCCCTTCATCGGCTTCAAGGAAAGCCCCCTGGTGGGCCTCGCCAACTTCCAGGAGGTCTTCGCCGACCCCGCGTTCTGGGAGTCGGTACGCAACACACTGGCCTTCGCCGCCCTCCAACTGATCTTCTTCTTCCCCGCGCCGCTGGCCCTGGCGCTGCTCATCAACAGCCTCGTCAGCACCCGCGTAAAGAAGTTCGTCCAGAGCGTCGTCTACCTCCCCCACTTCATCTCGTGGGTGCTGGTCGTCGCCCTCTTCCAGCAGGTGCTGGGCGGAGCGGGACTGATCAGCAACTTCCTGCGCGACCAGGGGCTCACGCCCCTCGACGTGATGGACGACCCCTCCACCTTCCCGATCCTGATCACCGCGCAGGTGATCTGGAAGGACATCGGCTGGGGCATGATCATCTATCTGGCGGCGCTCGCCAACGTCGACCAGAGCCTGTACGAGTCCGCGGCCGTCGACGGCGCCGGACGCTGGCGCCGGATGTGGCACATCACGCTGCCGGCCGTGCGAGGCGTCACGGTCATGCTGCTGGTCCTGCGCCTCGGTGACGTACTGTCCGTCGGCTTCGAGCAGTTCCTGCTCCAGCGCGACGCGGTCGGCGCGAGGGCCGCCGAAGTCCTCGACACCTACGTCTACTACCACGGCGTCGTCTACGGCGACTGGGGTATCGGAGCCGCCGCCGGCCTGGTCAAGGGCGTCGTCGGCGCCCTGATGATCTGGGGCGCAAACCGGCTGGCCCACGCATTCGGAGAGCAAGGGGTGTACAGCAAATGAGCATCGGAGCACCCCTGTTGAAGCCGCGGCCCGCGGACCGCAGGCCCGCCTGGGAAGAACCGCCCACCCGGCTCGGCTCGGCCGCCAAGGCCCTCGTCATCACCGTCGTCGTGATCGTGATGACGGTGCCCTTCGTGGTCGTGCTCTCCACCAGCCTCGCCTCACGCGAGGAGATCACGGCGGCGGGCGGCTTCGTCCTCTTCCCGACCGAGCCGACCCTGGAGGCGTACCGCACGATCCTCTCCGGCGGTCTGGTCACCCGCGCGGTCACCGTCAGCGTACTGATCACCACGGTCGGGACGGCACTCTCGCTGCTCACCACCATCGCCCTGGCCTACGCGCTGAGCAAGCGGGGTGTGCCCGGCAGCAAACCCGTCCTGCTGCTCATCCTGTTCACGCTGCTCTTCGCACCCGGCATGATCCCGATGTACGTCATGGTCAAGCAGCTCAGCCTGCTGGACTCCTACTGGGCGCTGATCCTGCCCGGCCTGGTCAACGCGTTCAACCTGGTCGTGATGCGGGCGTTCTTCATGAACATCCCCGAGGAGCTCTACCAGGCCGCGCGGATCGACGGCGCCGGTGACTGGCGCATCCTGACCCGGATCGTCCTCCCGCTCTCCAAGGGCGTCATCGCCGTCGTCGGCCTCTTCTACGCGGTGACGTACTGGAACGCGTTCTTCAACGCGATGCTCTACCTCAACGACTCCGGGAAGTGGCCGATCCAGCTGCTCCTGCGCACCTACGTCGTGCAGAACAAGCAGCTGGCCGCCGACCAGCTCGGCGTGGCCCACATGCCGCCCCAGCAGTCGATCTCCATGGCCGTGGTCATGCTCGCGCTGATCCCGATCCTGATGCTCTACCCGTTCCTCCAGAAGTACTTCACCAAGGGCGTCCTCACCGGCGCCATCAAGGGCTGACCCACGCCCTTCCCCGTCCGTCCCCCTCATCCCGTTGCGGAGATCCCCATGACAGGCATGTCCCGACGCACCTTCCTGAGCCTGAGCACCGCCGTCGCGGCCGGTGCGGCCACCACCGCGCTCACCGGCTGCGGAACGTCCACGGCCAACAAGGGCGAAGCCGCCTCGGCCAAGGTGAAGCTGCCCTCGTACGCCCCCTTCACCAAGGTCACGCCCGACCTTCCGGCCAACGCCAAGGGGCTCTCCGCGGGCTTCCTCTCGTACCCGAAGGAGCTGATCCAGAGCGTCGCGAAGGCACCGGGCGACGGCTCGAAGGTCACGGTGCTCACCGAGATCTGGACCCAGCCGCCGCTCCCCAAGGGCTCCAACCAGCACTGGCAGAAGCTCAACAAGGAACTGAACGTCGACCTCTCGGCGATCCTCGGCACCGACCCCGGCTACGAACAGAAGTTCTCCGCCACGGTCGCGGGCGGCGAGCTGCCCGACCTGATGTGGATCCCGCCGAACCAGGGCATCCAGCACATCGCCGAACTGCTCGAAGCGAAGTGCGCGGACATCACCGAGTACGTCTCCGGCGACGCGGTCAAGGAGTACCCCAACCTCGCCGCGATGACCCCCGCCCACTGGAAGACCGCTGTCGTCAACGGCAAGATCTGGGGCGCGCCCAGCCCCTACCCCGCCTTCGGACAGGTCTACGGCGGCAACCCCAAGGTCTGGGAGAAGGCTGGCGGTCTCTCCGCGAGCAGCCCCGAGGAGTTCCTGTCCAAGTGCAAGGAGGTGACAGGCGGCAACGTATGGGCGCTGGAACCGATCTACGTCAACGCCGTCAGCGTCATGAGCCAGTGCTTCGGCGCCCCCAACAAGTGGCGGCTGAACAAGGACGGCTCGCTCACCTGGTTCCAGGAGACCGACGAGTACATGGAGGCCCTGAACTTCGTCATCGGTCTGAAGAAGGCGGGCGTCTTCTACCCGGGCAACCCGGAGATGGCCGACGCGTATCTGAAGATGGCCCAGGGCACCATCGGTGCGGTGGTCTTCGCCAACCCCTCGGGCGGTCGCAACAACCTCCGTACCAATGACCCGTCGCTCGGCGCCGAGATCATGATCCCGTTCGCTGCGGGGGGCGCGCAGCCCAACCACCACTACCACCTGGGCACGATCGGCTACACGGCCATCAAGAAGGGCGACGAGAAGCGCGTACGCATGCTGCTCGGCATCCTCGACTACCTCGCCGCGCCCTACGGCACGAAGGAGCGCGAGTTCGTCGAGTTCGGTACCGAGGGAGCCGACTTCACCTACGACGCCAAGGGCTTCCCCCAGCGTACGAAGAAGGGGAAGCAGCAGGTCGAAGGGCTCTACAGCGGCCTGTCCACCGCCACGACCGCTCCCTTCGTGCTCCAGCCCTCGTTCTTCCCCGGCACCCAGGGGCCCGAGGACGTGCGGACGATCTACGAGGTCGAGCAGAAGCTCACCGAGACCGCGATTGCCAATCCGGTCGTCGGCCACTACTCGGACGCCTACACCGAGCACTACGGACGGATGTCGACGGAGGCCGGCGACCTGGTCAACGACATCGTGAGCGGCCGTAAGAAGATCAGCGAGTGGAAGCCGTTCTGGTCCGAGTGGCGTTCCAAGGGACTGGACAAGATGGCCGGGGAGTTCCAGAAGTCGATCGCGCAGAGCGCGTGAGGCACGGCGGCGCGGGCGCCCGCCACCGGCGGGCCCGCC
>NZ_JBSHFH010000053.1:0-48306 GCF_053617235.1 Streptomyces sp. NPDC055749
CCCTTGCCCCCGCGGTAGGTGATGTCCGCTGCACCGTCACCGAGGACCTCGTAGGTCACGGCGGATCCGCTGTCCCACCCCGCACCCGTGTCCGGTCCCCCCGGCTTCAGGCGCGCAGGGCCTGCACCGCTGCTTCCAGCCGCTTGCCGAAGTCACCGTCGGCCTGGCGGAAGTTGTTGACCGCGCGCTCGGCGATGTCGTCGCGCGAGACCTTCGCGATGAACCCGGCGAGGTTGTCGATCAGTCGGCTCTTCTCGTCCTCCGAGTACAGCCGGTAGAGGTTCCCGGCCTGCACGAAGTCGTTGTCCTCGGAGTGCGCCGGGGCCTCGTGGTTTCCGGTGGCGCCGGTGACCGCGACGGACTGCCACAGGGGCCTGTCCGTCTGGAAGGGGCCGCCGAAGCTGTTCGGCTCGTAGTTCTTGGCGCCCTTGTGGCGGCCGTCGTACAGATGCCCGTCACGGCTGTTGGTGCGCGCCTCGGTGGCGTGCGGGCGGTTCACCGGCAGGTGGTCGGCGTTGATGCCGACGCGGTAGCGGTGGGCGTCGCCGTACGCGAAGAGCCGGCCCTGGAGCATCTTGTCCGGGGACGGGCCGATGCCCGGCACGAAGTGCGCGGGGCTGAAGATCGACTGCTCGACCTCGGCGAAGACGTTCTCCGGGTTGCGGTTCAGCTCCAGCTTGCCGATCTCGACCGGCGGGTAGTCCTCGTGCGGCCACACCTTGGTGAGGTCGAACGGGTTGAAGCGGTAGTCGGCCGCGTCGGCCGCCGGCATGATCTGCACCTGCACGGTCCAGGACGGGAACTCACCGCGCTCGATGGCCTCGCGCAGGTCGCGCTGGTGGCTGTCGGGGTCCTCACCGGCGAGCTTGTTGGCCTCGTCCTGCGTCAGGTTCTTGATGCCCTGGTCGGTCTTGAAGTGGTACTTGACCCAGAAGACCTCTCCGGCCTCGTTGTTCCACTGGTAGGTGTGCGAGCCGTACCCGTTCATGTGGCGCAGCGTGGCCGGGATGCCACGGTCGCCGAAGAGCCAGGTCACCTGGTGCGTCGACTCGGGCGACAGACCCCAGAAGTCCCAGACGTTGTCCGCCTCCTGCGAGCCGGTGTACGGGTCGCGCTTCTGGGTGTGGATGAAGTCGGGGAACTTGATGGCGTCCTTGATGAAGAACACCGGGGTGTTGTTGCCGACGAGGTCGTAGTTGCCCTCCTCGGTGTAGAACTTCAGCGCGAATCCGCGGGGGTCGCGCACCGCGTCGGCGGAGCCGAGGTTGCCCGCGACGGTGGAGAACCGCAGGAAGGTCTCGGTCTGCTTGCCGACCTCGGAAAGGAACGCGGCACGCGTCCACTGCGATACGTCCCGGGTCAGCGTGAAGGTGCCGTACGCACCGGCGCCGCGGGCGTGCACGATGCGCTCCGGAATGCGCTCGCGGTTGAAGTGGGCGAGCTTCTCCAGCAGTGCCTGGTCCTGAACGAGGACCGGCCCACCGACGCCCGCGGTCTCGCTGTTCTGGTTGTCGGCGACCGGCGCGCCGGCCTCCGTCGTAAGCGGTCCCTGCGTCACGTGCGCCTCCTGCGTCATGTCCTGCACAGCATCGATTCCTGCACAGCCTGTCCTTGGCGTATGCCGGTCCCGATCCTACAATGGACATTGTCTAAGTCAAGTAAGCATCCAAAGTCACACCCATTCGGGATGTGGCTTCCCCACTGTTAGGCTGAGCCTCATGAGTGACCTGCTGGAACGACTCCGTGGACGCGGCTGGCGCATGACGGCGCAGCGGCGTGTCGTGGCCGAGGTCCTCGACGGAGACCACGTACACCTGACGGCGGACGAGGTTCACGCGAGGGCCGTCGCAAGGCTGCCCGAGATCTCCCGGGCGACCGTGTACAACACCTTGGGCGAGATGGTGTCGCTCGGCGAGGTCATAGAGGTCTCCACCGACCGCCGGGCCAAGCGGTACGACCCCAACGCCCACCAACCGCACCACCACTTGGTCTGCGCGCGGTGCGGTGCCATCCGTGACGTACACCCGTCGGGCAACCCGCTCGCTGACCTGCCGGACGCCGAGCGCTTCGGCTTCACGGTCTCCGACGTCGAGGTCACCTACCGCGGCGTCTGCCCGAACTGCGCAGCGGCGGCCTGACGCACTTCCGGCACTCCTGTCACACCTGAACGACGAAGGGCCGCGGTGCTTGTCGCACCGCGGCCCTTCACCTGTTCACACAAACGACCGAGGCCCGGATCCTTTATCAGGATCCGGGCCTCGGTCTTCAGTAGCGGGGACAGGATTTGAACCTGCGACCTCTGGGTTATGAGCCCAGCGAGCTACCGAGCTGCTCCACCCCGCGTCGTTGAATGCAACATTACGTTACCCCGCCGACCAGTGCAAATTCATTCGGACGGCCGGTGCGGGGCCGCCCGCCCGGCGGCCCCGCACCGCTACGCGGTCAGTTCCTGGTGCAGCGCTTCCAGCAGCCTGGCGGCCCGCTCGGCCACCTCGGCCGGTCCCAGCTCGACCGCCCGCGCGCACCAGCGCTGCCCTTCCGTGAGCTCGCCACGGCGGGCGGCGAGCAGCGCGAGGCGCAGCGCGGCCCGGCCGTGCCCCTCGTTCGCCGCACGGCTCCACCAGAGGGCCGCCTCGCGCTCGCTGCCCTCGCGGGCGAGCAGGAGACCGAGGTTGAAGGCACCGTTGCGGCTGCCCGACTCGGCGGCCTCCCGGTACCAGTGCGCGGCACTCTCCATGTCACCGCGCGCCGCCGCCAGCATCCCGACCCGCACCTGCGCACGGCGGTGGCCCTGCTGGGCGGCCCGCTCGTACCACTCCTCGCACTCCGTCTTCTCCGGCATCGGCTCCCCGAGCGCGGGCGGTCCCGGCGGCGGCTGCCGCGCGTCGAGCACACCGGCCAGCCGGAACGCGGCCTCGGCGCTCCCGCCGCCCGCCGCGCACCGCAGGTGACGCTCGGCCTCCTGGCCCTTGCCGTCGCGCAGCAGCGCCATGCCGACCTGGAGGGCCGCGTCGGTGTGCCCCGCAGCCGCGGCCCGCTGGTACCAGGCCAGCGCGGTGCGGTCCTCGTCACGCCCCGCGTGCAGGATGCCGAGGTTGAACGCTGCGTCGACACTGCCGGCCTCGGCGGCCTTGGAGAACCAGGGCTCCGCTCCGGTGTGGTCCCCGGCCTGGAGCAGGAGCACGGCCAGCGCGTTGGCCGCCTCGCGGTGCCCCGCGTAGGCGGCACGGCGATACCACTGCTCGGCCTGCGGCGTACGGTCCTGGGCGGCACAGAGCAGCCCGAGGTTGTACGCCCCGTTGACGTCACCCGCGTCCATGGCGGCGCGGTACCAGCGCTCGGCGGTCTGCTGCTCGCCCCGGGCCGCGTGGAGCGCGCCCAGGGCGTTGGCGGCGTTGCCGTCGCCGTCCTGGGCTGCGCGCAGCCACCAGACGGCCGCGCTCTCCTCGTCGCCCGCGTCGCGCAGCAGGAAGCCGAGCGCGCAGGCTGCACGCGGCTCGCCGTCCTTGGCGGCCGTGAGATACCACCGGCCGGCCTCCTTCAGCTCACCGCGCTGCTCCAGGATGGCGCCGAGGTGCAGCGCCGCACGCCGGTGACCGCGGGCGGCGGCCTGGCGGTACCACTGCTCGGCCTCGCCCACGCGTCCGGTGGCAGGACCCGCCACGGGGCCGTCGCCGGCCCGCTTGCGCTCCCCGGCGGACTTGCCCTCACCCGCCGCCTTTCCCTCGCCCGCCGCCTTGCCCTCACCCGCCACCTTGCCTTCACCGGCGGCTTTGCCTTCGCCTGTCCTGGCCTGCCTGACGATGCCCGCACGCGGACCGCCCGCGGGCCCCTCGGTCTCCGGCGCCTCCATGCCTCCGGAAGCCCCGGGCACTCGGCCGGGGTCCTGGGAGCCCTTCCCGCTTCCGAGGCCGAAGGCGTCGTGCGGATCGTCGAGGGCCTTGCGCTCCAGGGTGCGCGCCAGTCGGTACGCGGCTTCCCGGTGCCCCTGCTCGGCGGCAGCGCGCAGCCAGCGCTCGGCGCCGACGTCGCTGCGATGCTCCAGCAGGTCGGCCAGGGCGTAGGCGCCCAGCGGGTGGCCCTGTTCTGCGGACTGGCGCAGCCAGTACTCGGCACCGGGCTCGTCGCCGCGCTCGCGGAAGTGGCGGCCCAGCGCGTGGGCTGCGGCAGCCGAACCCGCGACGGCGGCGATCCGCCACCATCCGGCGGCCTCGTCCGCGTACCCGCGCTGGTGGAGCAGGACACCCAGGTTGTTGGCCGCGGCCCGGTCGCCTTCCCCGGTGGCCGCGCGCAGATAGCGCTCGGCGGCGTCCAGGTCGCCCCGGCGCAGCAGCAGCGCACCGAGGACGCTCATCGACGCGGTGTCGCCCGCGTCGGCGGCACGGCGGTGTCGCGCTTCGGTCTCGGCGCCGTCCGCCGTCTCTGCGGCGTAGGCGGTGTCGGCGGTGTCAGCTGTGCAGGTGGCGTCGGTGGTCTCGGCGATGGCGGCGACAAATGCCGCATCAGACATGCTTTCCGTCTTCTGGACGTGCCGCTGCACAAACCGCCCTGTCTCCAACAGAGTTGCCCTGTCCCCCATAAATACCATCGTCGCACCACCTGTAACCCGCGTACACCTGGTATATCGCGGCCAGTGAGGTCACTTCAGCGTTTTGTCGACATGCCCACAGAGAGACAAGTCAAACACGCCCGGGTCCAACTCATGCCCCGCGAACCGCACTTCACGCGGATGGCGCCGTAAAGACCGACAACATGACAAAGGCCCGGATCCTGTCGGATCCGGGCCTTTTGCCTTTTCAGTAGCGGGGACAGGATTTGAACCTGCGACCTCTGGGTTATGAGCCCAGCGAGCTACCGAGCTGCTCCACCCCGCGTCGTTGTGTTCAAACAGTACCACGACGCGGGGGTGGAAATTTCTCAGCTGCCCTGGTCAGCGCCCTTCTCGTCGGCCTTGTCGGCCGCATCGGCGCCTTCCGCACCACTGCCCGGCTTGGGCTGAGCGGCAGCCGCCCTGCGGAGGGCGTCCTCCAGATCGGCCTGTGCCTGGCCGTAGGCGGTCCAGTCCTGCTTCTGCAGAGCCGCCTCGCCCGCCGTGTACGCCTTCTGGGCGTCCGCGATGGCCTTCTTCAGTGCGGCGTCCCCGGTGGCCGGCGGCTCCGTGGGGTCGCCGGGCGGCTCCGTGGGTTCCGTCGGCGGGGTCGTGCCGGAGTCCTCCACGCCGAAGACCGCGTTGAGCGCCTCCCCGAGACTGTTCTCGAAGACGATCTTCGACCCGTACGAGGCGGCCACCTTGCGCAGCAGCGGGTAGTTCTGCTGGCCACCGCGCGTGTACACCGGTTCGATGTAGAGGAAGCCACCGGCGAGCGGCACGGTCAGCAGATTGCCGTACTCGATGTCGGAGTCGGTGCCCTTGAGGTTTCTCACGAACTCGGCGACGTCGTCGTTGCCGTTGAGCTCACTCTGTACCTGGCCGGGGCCCTTCACCGTGGTGGTGACTCTCAACAGCCGCATGGTGCCGTAGTCCTTGCTGGCCGCGTCCGCGTCCACCGCCATGAACGCCCCCAGGTCGGGCCGCCCCTTCGGTGTGAACGTCGTGGTCAGCGAGAACTTCTGCGCGTCCTGGCCCGGCATCTTCATGCTCAGGTAGTACGGCGGGACGGCCCCGGGCTCCTTGTTGGTGGGGTCGTCCGGCACCTGCCAGGCGTCACTGCCGCTGTAGAACTGGGCGGGGTCCTCGACGTGATAGCGCGTGAGCAGTTCCCGCTGGACCTTGAACAGGTCCTGCGGGTACCGCAGATGGTCCATCAGCTCGGCGGGGATGTCGCCCCGGGACTTCACGGTCCCCGGGAACGCCTTGCGCCAGGTCTTGAGCACCGGGTCCTTGGTGTCCCACTCGTAGAGCTTGACCTTGCCGTCGTAGGCGTCGACGGTGGCCTTCACCGAGTTACGGATGTAGTTGACCTGGTTCTGCTGGGCGACGACCGCGCGCTGGTTGGTGGTCAGCGAGTCGGCCGTGGTGTCGCCGAGCGTCGTACGCGAGGCGTACGGGTAGCCGTTGGTCGTGGTGTAGGCGTCGACCACCCACTGGATCCGGCCGTCGACGACCGCCGGATAGGCGTCTCCGTCGATGGTCAGCCACGGGGCGACCGCTTCGACGCGCTCCTTGGGGGTGCGGTTGTACAGAACCCGCGAACCCTCGCCGATGGCTCCCGAGTACAGGATCTGCGGCTCGCTGAAGGACACGGCGTAGGCAGCGCGGTTGAACGCGTTGGCGAGACTGACACCGCTGTCGCCCTTGTAGCTGGTCGTCTTCTCGCCGTCCTCCTCGTAGTCGAGCTCCTTCTGGGGCCCGCCGACGATGGAGTACTGCGTGGTCTTCTCGCCGTAGTAGATCCGCTGCTCGTACTTGCCCAGCTGGCCGCTGGCCGGCAGCCCCGACTCGGTGAAGTCCGGGGAGCCTGCCGGGTTCGTACCCGTCGTCGTCCCCCGGGCCGCGATCGCGCCGTAGCCGTGGGTGTACGTGAAGTGGTCGTTGATCCAGTTCCGCTTGGGCAGACCTTCGAGGTTGAGCTCCCGAAGACCGATGACGGTGTCCTGCTCCTTGCCGTCGGGGCCCTTGTAGCGGTCGACGTCCAGCGTCTTGGGGAACTGGTAGTAGTTCCTCTTCTGCTGGAGCTGCTGGAAGGCCGGGGAAACGACGTTGGGGTCCATCACCCGGTAACTGGCAGCCGCGTCCGCGTCGGTGCGCAGCTTGGCGTCGTCGGTTTCCGTGCTCTTGCCCGTGTAGTCGTCGACCTGCGCGTCATCGATGTCGTACGCATCACGTGTCGCATCGATGTTTTTCGCGATGAACGGCGCTTCCTTGGCCTGCTCGTTCGGCTGGACCTGGAACTTCTGCACGATCGCCGGGTACAGCCCGCCGATCAGGATCGCCGAGAGGACCATCAGCCCGAAGCCGATCACCGGCAGCTGCCAGGTGCGACGCCACAGCGTCGCGAAGAACAGCAGGGCGCAGATCGCGGCGATGCAGAAGAGGATGGTCTTCGCCGGGAGGTAGGCGTTCGCGTCGACGTACCGCAGGCCCGTCCAGTTGTCCGTGGCCTTGAAGTCGCTCGACTTCACCGCCAGGCCGTACCGGTCGAGCCAGTACGCCACGGCCTTCAGCGAGACGAAGATGCCGAGCAGCACCGACAGATGGCCGGTGGCCGCGCCGGTCGCCCGCGCGCCCGGGCTGGTGATCCGCAGTCCGCCGTACAGATAGTGCGTCAGCGCGGCGGCGATCAGCGACAGCACGGCCGCCGCGAAACCGAAGCCGAGCATGAAGCGGTACCACGGCAGATCAAAGGCGTAGAAGGACACGTCCAGGTTGAACTGGGGGTCCTTCTGTCCGAAGGCCACACCGTTGACGTACATCAGCCAGGTCCGCCACTGGCCCGAGGCGGACGCCCCGGCGATCAGCCCGACAAGGGCGGTGATCGCGAGCAGCACCCACTTCTTGTACGGGGCGACGCTCATCCGGTAGCGGTCCAGGCTCTGCTGTTCCAGCGACATCGCGCTCAGCGGCGGCCGGAGCCGGTGCGCGAGCCAGATGTTCACGCCGACGGCAACGGCCATCAGCAGTCCGAAGACGAGGAACAGTCCGATCTTGGTCCACAGAGTGGTGGTGAAGACGGACGAATACTCGACCGACCTGTACCAGAGCCAGTCCGTCCAGAACCCCGCGAACATGACAAAGATCATGGCGAGTACCGCCAGGACACCCAATGTCATGAGCAGGGTACGGACGCGCCGGGACGGGCGGCCGACTCTGATCCGTGGCCCGGTCGGGCCTCCGCCGCGGTCCGGCATCTGGAAAGCCAACGTGCGCACCTCGAAGTTCGCGGTCGTGTGGAGCAGGCCCAGCGATCGTAGAGCCCACCTATGCAACTTACTGAGGCTTTACCTAGTTCCCGTTACCGGGGCGGAAGGAGGCAGGATATTGACCATGCCCAACGTTTCCCCCTCCGGCCCTCCGATGGCCGCGAGCCCCCTGACTGTCGCCGTACTCGAAATCGACGCCTATGCCGCCAACCTCGGCTGGGACCAGCCGGCCCGGCTCTTCGCCCTGGTCGACACCGCGCGGCTGCGCGTCCAGGAGCCGGGCCTCGCCGCCCAGCTCGGTCTGGACGACACCGGTTCCACGACCGCGACCCTCACCCCCATCGAGCAGGACGAGCTCCCGGCCGGCACCGCGCTGGACGAGTTCCTCGCCACCATCGCCTGGCCGGACGCGGTGGTCGGGTGTGCGATGACCGTGGAGCGGCTGATGCTGCCTCCGTCCGCCGAGGCCTCCGTGCCCGAGGGGCTGAGTGATGCTCAGCTGACCAAGTGGGTCGCCAAGCACCCGGACCGCCAGGAGGTCCGGATGACGGTGGCGGTCCTGCGCGACGGATCGCGCGACTCGGCCGTACGGCTGCGGGAGAAGGACTCCCCGACCGAGGTGCTGACCGGCGCGGGGCTCGTCCCCGGGCTGGCCGAGGCGCTCGCCGCGACGTTCGAGTCCTGACCTTTCGAGTCCTGACCTTCGAGTCCTGACCCTGTTCCCGGCCTCCCGGTCCCGGTGCTTCCGGTCCGGCGGGGCCGGGCGTCAGCTCGCCGAGCAGCTCGGCAGCCCGGCGGTGTCCCCCGCCCGGATCTTCTCCAGCGACTTCTTCGCGTCGTCGAGGTTCTTCACCCGCACCAGCGTGAGACCGCCGGGGATGTCGGACGCGGCTGCCGCGCAGTTGTCGTCGGGGGTGAGGAAGTACCGGGCTCCCGCCTCACGGGCGCCGACCAGCTTCATGTTGATGCCGCCGATCGGGCCGACCTTGCCTTCGTCGTCGATCGTGCCGGTGCCCGCGATGAACTTTCCGCCCGTCAGATTCCCGGGGGTCAGCTTGTCGATGATGCCCAGGGAGAACATCAGGCCGGCGCTGGGACCGCCCACGTCCGCGAGCTTGATGTCGATCTCGAACGGGAACGTGTGGTCCGTCCCGGCCTGAATGCCGACGATCGCCCGGTTCTCCTTCGGCGCCTTCTCCGTGGTGATGACGATCTTCTCGGTGGAGCGGGGCTCCTTGCCCGCCTTCTCGGCGGCAGCCGCTTCCTTGGCCGGCACGATCGTGAAGGTGACGTCCTGGCCGGGCTTGTGCTTGGTGACCAGCTTGGCGACGTCCTCGGGCTGCTTGACAACGGTGCCGTCGACGGCCTTGATCACGTCGCCCGCGTGCAGTCGTCCCTGTGCGGGGCTGCCCTTGATCACCGTGGACACCACGACGCGGGACGAGACGGGGATGTCCAGCTCCTCCAGGGCGGCGACCTTCGCGCTCTCCTGGGACTGGCTGAACTCCTCGGCGTTCTCCTGCGTCGACTCCTCTTCCGTCTTGCCGTCCGGGTAGAGGGTGTCGTGGGGCACGACCACGCTGTCGTGCGCCAGCCAGCCGTAGACCGCTTCGACGATGTTCATCTCGTAGTCCGCGCCGGTGACGCGGACCGTCGTCATGTTCAGATGCCCGGTCGTGGGGTACGTCTTGCGCCCACTGATCTGAAGGACGGGCTCGCCCCGGGCGTCCCCCAGGGTGTTCACGGTCGGCCCCGGGGACATCTCGGAATACCGCACAGGGATCAGCACGCCTGCGCAGAGCAGCGCGATGAGAATGAGGGTGGAGGCGAGCATCGTCGCGGTGCGGCGTGGCATGGAACGACAGTACGGGAACGGCCTGTCAGTGCACCGCCGGGGCCGGTCCGTACGAGGAGGACGGCGGGGCCGCGGGATGCGTCACGCGGCGGGATGCGGGGTCATACGGCATCGGATCCGGAGTGCGATTTCTCCATCGCGTCACGGAACCTGGCGTAGCCGGCGAGTTCGGAGACATCGCCGGTCGTGCGGTTGCGCGCGGCCCAGCTTCCCCATATCGCAGCACCGACAGCAGCGAAAAGTGGAATCAGCAACCAAGCAAGTGCCGCCATTACGACCTCCCTACCCCATGAGTGACCGCAAGTGACCGATCAGCAGATTAACGATCCGGAAGGCCAACGCTCACGGCAGGGGGGCGGTTACGCAAATCGGGGCTGATCCTCCCCGGTGCGGTTTGGGCTCAGCAGGCGCCCACCCACTCCTCCGTACCGTCCGAGAAGCGCTGGTGCTTCCAGATCGGAACCTCGTGTTTGAGGTCGTCGATCAGCTTCCGGCAGGCGTCGAACGCCTCTCCCCGGTGTGCGCAGGAGACGGCGACGACGACCGCCAGATCGCCTACCGCCAGTTCACCCACACGGTGGACGGCTGCCAGTGCGCGGACCGGGAACTCGGCGACGACCTTCTCGGCGACCTTCCGCATCTCGTCCTGCGCCGAGGGGTGACAGGAATAGCCGAGCGCGCCGACGTCCTGCCCCTCGTCGTGGTTGCGCACGGTGCCGACGAAGAGCGCGATACCGCCGGCCGCCTCGTCCCCCACGGCCCGGAAGATCTCGTCCACGGAGAGTGGAGTGTCTCGGATCTCCAGCAGCCGGATGGGGTCGTGAGCCGCCTGCTCGCCTGGGTGGTCATGGGTGCGTGCCATGGGGTCCATGGTGCCGCACGGCACTGACATCGCGGAATAGCGGTTTCGACCGGCGGGCCGCCGGCCGTCTTGGAGCCTCCTACAGGCCCCCTGAACTAGATACGGCGGCGTGCCTTGCGGGCGCGCCGGACCAGCGCCGCGGTACCGAGCAGGGCGACGGTCGCACCGGCCGCACCGGCCGCCGTGGCGTCCTTGCGGCCGAGTCGGCGTCCGGCGAGCGTGTGGCGGCCCTCCACCTCCTCGAGGAGCGCTCCGAGAACCTCCTCGTTGGTCCATCCGGGCCGCCATCCCACGTCGTGCAGCCGGCTCACGCTGACCACCCAGGGATGCATCGTGTACGCGAGGTCGCCCGCCGGGGAGGGCGTGAGACCGATCCGGTGGAGCCGCGCCGCCGCGCCGAGGGCGACGGCGGAGGGGAGCTCCATGCGGCGCACGCCGCTGAGCTCCTCGACCTCCTGCTGTTCCAGCCACCCGTCGCAGCCGACCGCGAACTCTCCGTCGATCTTCTCCAGAGCGGCGTACTCCAGGGCGGTGACCAGGTCGTCCACGTGGCAGAACTGCCACGTGGGGCGCGATCCCGCGACGACCAGGAGCCGTGGCGACTCGAAGTAGCGGGTCAGCGCCGTGTCCGTACCGCCGACCAGGACCGTGGGCCGCACGACGGTGACGTTGAGTCCGGGGTGGGCACGGGGTGCGCGCCGGCCGAGCCGTTCGATCTCCAGCAGGTCCCCGACTCCGGTGGCCTCGGCCGTGGCGCGCAGCTCGGCGTCCTCGGAGAGCGGGATGTCGTTGTCCGGCAGGGCCCCGTAGACCATCGCCGAAGTGCACAGGACGACCCGGTGGACGCCTACGGCTGCTGCCGCCGTCAGGACGGTCTGGGTACCGCGCACGTTGTACGCGGTCCGGGCGGCGGGATCCGTCTCCAGGTCGAGATCGAGCGCCAGATGCACCACGACGTCCGCGCCGCGCAGCTTCTCCGCGATGGCGGGATCACGCACGTCCAGGATGTGCCAGGTCGCCTCGGAGACGTCTCCCCGGCGTTCGTCGATGGCGATGACCTGCTTGATCTCGTCGGATGCGACGAGATGTGCGGTGAGGAGCTCACCGATGCCGCTCGCGGCACCGGTGACCGCGACGACGGGGCCCCGGTTCTTCGAGCGCTTCTTTTCGGGCTTGTTCTCGGACGATGGGTCGGCCAGGTTTCGCGCTGCGCGAACCTGCGGATCTGGGGAACTCACCGGGCGTCTCCAGCGGTTGTCTTCAGTACGTACCCGAATGACGCGTACGTACCAGGTGGCGTCCATCCTGCCGCAGGCCGGGAGCCGGCGGAGCACTGAGGCCCTAAGCGGGCTTGGTGTCTACGCTGGATGGTGATGTCGGGCAGTCGCCGTCGGTTCGAGCCGGCGGCCCTACGAGCCGAGGAAACCCGTGAGTGACACCCCATTCGGATTCGGCCTTCCGCCGGAGGAGCCGGAAGACGGCGACGAAGGCAAGAAGAAGGACCCCACCGGAGGTGGCCAGGTTCCGGGCGGTCCGGGCAACCCGTTCGGCTTCGGTCCCGGCGCGGGCGGTGACAATCCGTTCGCAGCCATGTTCGGTTCGATGAACCCGAACGACCTCGGAGCCGCCTTCCAGCAGCTGGGCCAGATGCTCAGCTACGAGGGCGGTCCCGTGAACTGGGACATGGCGAAGCAGATCGCCCGCCAGACGGTCTCGCAGGGCACACCGGACGGCACCAAGGACGCGAGCGTGGGTCCCTCGGAGCGGACCGCGGTCGATGAGGCGCTGCGGCTCGCGGACCTCTGGCTGGACGGCGTGACCTCGCTGCCGTCCGGTTCGGTCTCGACGGTCGCGTGGAGCCGTGCGGAGTGGGTCGAGGCGTCCCTCCCCGCCTGGCAGCAGCTGGTCGACCCGGTGGCCGAGCGTGTGGGCCTCGCCATGGGCGATGTCCTGCCCGAGGAGATGCAGGCCATGGCGGGCCCGCTGATCGGAATGATGCGGTCGATGGGCGGCGCCATGTTCGGCCAGCAGATCGGGCAGGCCGTGGGCGTGCTCGCCGGTGAGGTGGTCGGTTCCACGGACATCGGGCTGCCGCTGGGCCCTGCCGGCAAGGCCGCGCTCCTTCCGCTGAACGTCGAGCAGTTCGGCAAGGACCTGGGCGTGGCCCAGGACGAGGTGCGGCTGTATCTCGCCCTGCGCGAGGCCGCCCACCAGCGGCTCTTCGCCCATGTGCCGTGGCTGCGCTCGCACCTCTTCGGTGCGGTCGAGGCGTACGCGCGCGGCATCAAGGTCGACACCAGCAAGCTGGAGGACGTCGTCGGACAGTTCGACCCGACGCAGCCCGAGCAGCTGCAGGACGCTCTTCAGCAGGGAATGTTCCAGCCGGAGGACACGCCGGAGCAGAAGGCGTCGCTGGCCCGCCTGGAGACGGCGCTCGCGCTGGTCGAGGGCTGGGTGGACGCGGTGGTCCACGAAGCCGCCAAGACGCGGCTGACCTCGGCGGACGCGCTGCGCGAGACGCTGCGCAGGCGCCGGGCGTCCGGCGGTCCCGCCGAGCAGACCTTCGCCACGCTGATCGGGCTCCAGCTGCGTCCGCGCCGGCTGCGGGACGCCTCGCGCCTGTGGGCCTCGCTCACGGACGCACGGGGTGTCGACGGCCGTGACGCTCTGTGGGAGCACCCGGACATGCTGCCGACGGCGCATGACCTGGACGACCCGGACGGCTTCGTTCATCACGAGCAGCTGGACTTCTCCGAGCTGGACAAGATGCTCGGTGAGGCCGCCAAGGGTCCGCAGAAGCCCGCCCCCACCGAGGACACGGACAAGGACAAGGACGCCGGGAACGGCAAGGACAGCAAGGACGACACCGACCAGTGAGCCTGCACGACGACGCCGTCCTCGTACTGAAGAGCCGGACCCTCGGGGACGACACCACGCAGGACGAACTGCGCCAGGTCTATCTCGACCACCTGGCACAGCATCCGGACGGCATGTGGAAGGCGTGCGAGGCCGGCCATCTGACCGCCAGCGCGCTGGTGATCGACGCCGACCGCGGCCGGGTCCTGCTGACCCTGCACCGGAAGCTGCGGATGTGGCTCCAGATGGGCGGGCACTGCGAGCCGCAGGACTCCGCCCTGGCCGCCGCGGCGCTGCGCGAGGCGACGGAGGAGTCCGGGATCGAGGGGCTGACGCTACTGGCCGGCGGGCCGGTGCGGCTGGACCGTCACCCGATCCCGGCGCCCTGCCACTGGCACCTCGACGTGCAGTACGCGGCGCTGGCCCCTGCCGGGGCCACCGAGCAGATCAGCGACGAGTCGCTCGACCTGCGGTGGTACGCGTACGACGAGGTCGCGGCCGTGGCCGACGCCTCGGTCGTACGGCTGCTGGAGAGCACCCTCGAAGCGCTGGAACAGCGCCGGTAGCGGCGGCACCGGACCCGGTACGGCGTAAGGGGCGGTCTCCTGAGAGACCGCCCCTTACGCGATGTCGCATCCCGCTGATGTCGCTGCCCGCTGATCAGTTCCAGGCGTTGTTCTGGTTCTGAGCGTGCGAGCCCTGCTGGCCGACGCCGAACTGGGCGCCCAGGCCCTGCCCGATCCCGGCGTTCTGCGGGGGCATGACCTCGCTCGGCTGGACGAGGGCGAAGCCCTGTCCGAGGAAGCTGAGCTCCCAGCCCTCGCCGGTGTTGCCGCGCCGCTGCCTGACCCCGGAGGAGTGCGTCTGGGCCTGCATCTGCACGCGCAGCGAGCTGGACCAGGCCACGATCGCGTCGGCGTCGACGTTCACGTACTTGTCCGGCGTCACCTGCATCATCAGCGGCTGGCCGGAGGTCATCAGCGCGACCTTGCCGGAGCCGGAGATGTTGAGCTGGTACTTCCCGGTGCCGGAGACCCCGTACTGGCTGTCCACCGCGATGACCTCGGTGTGCAGGCCGGAGTCGAGGGCGAGGACATAGGCGCTGTCCACCGTCATGCCCTCGTGGTCGACGTCCACGACGTGGATGTACTGGGCGAGGTTGGCCAGATAGACGGTGCCCTGCCCCGAGCAGCGCATCAGGTCGAGGCCCTCACCCGTGTTCGCACGGGCGCGACGCTGGCCCTGGGAGCGGTACTCGCCGTCGAACTCCATCAGCCCCTGGTACGCGACCATGGCGCCCTTACGGGCGAGGACGTCGTCGTGGCCGGTCAGCGCGACCCGCAGGAGCTGCGGGTTCTGGACGGTGTACCGGTCCTGGGACTGCTGCTCGGTGTGAGCGAAAAGCGGACTCTGCATGATGTGTTCTCCTCCCCCTCAGTGCCGGATCCGCAGGCGGTCGGAACTGTCCTCGCTCGGCTGGACGACGACGATGCCCTGTCCTGAGAAGGCCATCTGATAGGCCTCGCCGCTGCCCCGCCCGATGAGCGAGGAAGCCTTGAAGCTGCGCTTGCCCTTCACCTTGAGGTTCGGGGACCACGCGACCAGTGCGTCCGGGTCGACGTACGTCTCGTCCTCGCCCCGGCCGCAGTCGACGACGATCGGCGTGCCGCGGGAGGTGATGGCGACCCACCCGGTGCCCTGGATCCCGACGTTCCACAGGCCCTGGCCGGCGAACTTGGCGAGGCCCTTGACCTTCTCGACACCCCAGGTGAGATGGGCGTCGAAGGCGAGAAGGTTGGTGCCGTTGACGGAGAGGGAGTCGTTGTCGAGGTTGATGACGACCACATCGGCTCCGTAGTCGGCGAGGTAGAGCAGCCCGTCGCCCGAGCACTTCATGACGGGTGTGCCCTCGCCGGTGACCCACTGGGAGGCGGCCTGCCGGACGGCGGGCGGATTGGGCTCGTACTGGATGAAGCCCTCGTACGCCACCATCGAGCCGGTGCGTGCGTACAGGTCCTGGCCCGAGGCCATGGCGACCTTGAGCATCGTGCGGCCGTGATTCTCCATCCGGGCCGTTACGGGGGTCGGGGCGAAGCCCGCGAGTTGCTGGTTCATGACGGGCTCCCTCACACCTCGTAGGGCTGGACGACGATGAAGTTTCCGGGCGCTCCCCGGAACTGGAGGTTCACGGTCTCTCCGCTGTGTCCCGGATACGCGTTGCGGCGCAGCCTGACCTGGCTGGAGAGGATCACCTGGGACGCCGAGGACCAGGCGACGACGGCGTTGCAGTCGGCGAACGTGGTCGGGGTGACCGGCAGGACGACGGGGACACCATGGGTCTTCACGACCACGGTGCCGGTTCCCTGGAACTGCATGGTGAACAGGGCGCCGCCCGGGATGCCGTGGCCCTCGATCCTGCGGACCTCGTACTGGAGCGACTCGTCGAAGGCGAGAACGTTCTCGGCGGAGACGCAGATGCCGTCGCCCTGCAGCTCGATGGGATGCAGGTGCGAACCTTCCTCGGCGAGGAAGACCTGGCCACGGCCCGTACAGCGCATCAGCTGCATTTCCTGACCGGTGGCGTTACCGACCACACGGCCCGCGAAACCCGCGCTCTTGTAGCCGAAGTCCACCTTGCCCTGGTACATCACCATGCTGCCCTGACGGGCCAGCACAGGGTTGCCGCCCATGGTCAGATCGACCCTCATGAGCTGCTGGTTCTGCGGGGTCCAGCGCTGGCCGGTCGGCGTCTCCTTGTAGAGCTGCAGAGCGGCCTGCAGACCGGCACCGCCCTGCGGGACTCCCTGGGGCACACCTTGCGGCATGCCGGGAGGCTGCTGCCCGTACGGGGCGGGAGCCTGCTGGCCGAACGGGGCGGCCGGAGGCTGCTGGCCGTAGGGGGCGGCGGGCGGTGCGCCCTGCCCGGGAATCTGCCCGAACTGCGGCTGCTGCGGCGGCTGTGGCTGCTGCGGCTGCCCGTACGGGGAGGGGGCCGGCGGAGCCATCGGCGCCGCCATGGTCGGCGCGGCATGCATCGGCTGCTGCTGCGGCGCGGGCGCCGCGGCAGGAGCCCCGAAGGCCGGTGCGGGTTGCGGGGCCTGCGGGGCCGGGGCTCCGAAGGCGGGGGGTGCGGTCGCCTGGGCGGGCGGGGCGAACGACGGGGCGACTGCCTGCGGCTCCGGAGCGGCCGGTGCTTCCTCCGCGACCTCGCCGCCGAAGTTCTGCAGCAGCGCGTCCAGGCCACCGTCGAACCCTTGGCCGATGGCGGCGAAGCGCCAGACGTCCTTGAGGTAGAAGTCGCCCAGCATCACGGCGCGCTCGGTGGTGAACTCCGAGCCGGTGAAGGCGTACTTCACCACCTCTTCGCCGCCTGCCACGATCCGGATGTATCCGGGTCCGACCTGCGACATCTGTCCCGCACCGTCGAGAGTCGCGGTGAACGACAGCTTGTGGATGTTCGCCGGAATGCGGTCGAGAGTGACGCGGAACGACTCGGTGTCGCCGGACTGGGCGCCGAGCAGCTGAATGGACTCCTCGGGCGACTTCGGCTGGTTGAAGAAGATGAAATACCGGTCGTCCGAGAGCTGCTCATTGGCATCGAGGCCGAAGCAGCTGATGTCGAAGGTCAGTCCCGGGCCGGCAATCTGCACACCTACGTACAGATCCGTCCCTGACGTGAGGTCACTGATCTTGGCCTTGTGGCCGCGTTGGAATTCCCTGGCCATGCGTAACGACCGTCCCCCATCCCGAATGTGAATGCGTCGCGTCAGGCTAACCGCAAACGACGACAACGAGCCAAGTCGGTACACACCCGGTACAGAATCGTCGAACGTCACTCCTCGCGCGCGGCGGGCAGGTGCGGAAGCCGGTCGGCCGCCACGACACCCTCGAGATAGCCCCGGGCCCGCTCGGTACGGGGATAGGCCTCCAGCAGTCGCCAGAAGCGCGGACCGTGACCGGGGACGAGCAGGTGGGCAAGCTCGTGGACGAGCACGTAGTCGACGACGTACTCCGGCATGCCCTGCAGCCTGTGCGACAGCCGGATGGAGCCCTCGGCCGGGGTGCAGGAGCCCCACCGGGTGTTCTGGTTGGTCACCCACCGCACGGACGCGGGCCTCGCGCGGCCCTCGAAATACTGGGCGGACAAGCGCTCGGCGCGCTCGGCCAGCTCACTGTCGCCGATGACGCGCTTGCTCTCCTGGGCGGCGAGCTTGTCGAGCATCACGCTCACCCAGCGCTGCTCCTCCGCCTCCGACATCCGGGCGGGGATCAGCACGATGGTGCGGTCTCCCTCCCGGTACGCGGAGACCGTTCTGTTACGCCGGGCACTCCTGCGGACCTCGACCGCGCTCGTCGCCGAAGCGCGGGGCTGACGGACGGCCGCGCTGCGCTGATTGCTTCCGGCGCTGCGCATGGGGATCCCCCCGGCGAAGCCGGGTGACGGTTCGGCGGGCACGCCACGACGTTACCCGCTGTCAGTGGCGGAAGTCCCGACTCCGGAACGGTTCGGCGGTGATCCGGTCCATGGCGTGCACCATTTGAACGACTAATACCCCTTGCCTGTGGACAACTTTCCGCAGACTTCGCTCCGTCACCGCATTCTGGCAAAGGATCTTCACACCGACAGAGGAGAAGTCATGCATCCGATGCTCAAGCCCGCACTGCGCCGCGCATGGCGCGGACGGCACACCGTCCAATTCGGAGTGACGCCTGCCCACGCGGTGAAGCTCGGCCCCATGGATATCGCCACGGGAAGCTTTCTGGAACTGCTCGACGGCACACGCGGACTGCAACTCCTGCGCGAAGAAGCCCGGTCGCTGGATCTTTCGGACCATCATGTGGATGTGCTGGTGGCACGCCTGACGGAAGCCGGACTGCTGGACGATCCCCGGGGCGGCGGCCCGGAGGCCGATGCGTTACGCGATCGGGCGGCCGTCCTGGAGCGGCAGCGCCCCGACCTCGCGTCACTCTCCGTCGTACATCCGGAACCCGGCAGCGGGCTGCGGCGGCTCGCGGCGCGGCGCGCCATACGCGTCCAGGTGCGGGGCGCGGGCCGGGTGGGCGCCGTGATCGCAGCGGTGCTGTCCGGGGCGGGAGTGGGCCGGGTCGAGGTGCTGGACGGAGGCCGCGCCGAGCCGTGGGACGTCGCCCCCGGCGGACTCCCGGCGTCCGCGGTCGGGGAACGGAGGGACTCGGCGGCCCGTCAACTCGTGCGCCGGTCAGCGGTGGGCGCCACCCCGCGGGCCGCGGAGACGGCCGGGGCGCCGGCCGGCGGCGAACCGGGGCTGTCCCTGATCGTGATCGCCCCACGCGACGGCTTCTCGGTGTACGTCCCCGATCCCGCCACCGCCGCGCCTTGGATCAGTTCGGGAACTCCCCATCTCTACGCGGGTGTGATGGAGGCCACAGGCGTCGTCGGACCGCTGGTGCTGCCCGGGGGCACGGGGTGCGCGGGCTGCCTGGCGCTGCACCGCGCCGACCGTGACCCGCAGTGGCCGCGGATGCTGACGCAGTGGCGCTCGGGACGCCGCAGCACCGTCCCGGCCTGCGACGTGGGCCTGTCGACGGCGGTCGCGGGGCTCGCGGCAGCTCACGCGCTGTCCTTCATCGACGGGGAGTTGCCGGCCAGTACCGGCGCTCGCTGGGAGGCCGCGATGCCCCTGCTGGACTGGCGGTCGGAGCAGTTGGAACCCCACCACGAGTGCTCCTGCGGCGCGGCTGGGCAGACTGAGGGGGAGCTCACCTCCGAGACGGGTGCCGCACACGACACAATGGCCGGGTGACCGCTGTCGACGGCAACGCCGAAGACCCACGCGGCACGGTCTGGGAACTGGAGGGGCACATGTCTGATCTTCCCCGGAAGGCGGTCACCCGTACCGCCAAGCTGGCCGCGCTACCGCTCGGCTTCGCGGGCCGTGCCACATGGGGCCTGGGCAAGCGGATCGGCGGGAAATCCGCCGAGCTGGTCGCCCGCGAGGTGCAACAACGCACGGCCGACCAGCTCTTCCGCGTCCTCGGCGAGTTGAAAGGCGGCGCGATGAAGCTCGGACAGGCGCTGTCCGTCTTCGAGTCGGCGCTGCCCGAGGAGGTCGCCGGGCCCTACCGGGCGGCGCTCACCAAACTGCAGGAAGCGGCGCCGCCCATGCCGGCGCGCACCGTGCACGCGGTGCTGGAGGAACGGCTCGGCGAGGACTGGCGGGATCTCTTCCTGTCGTTCGAGGACAAACCGTCGGCCGCCGCGTCGATCGGTCAGGTCCACCGCGCCGTGTGGAACGACGGGCGGGACGTCGCGGTGAAGGTGCAGTACCCGGGCGCGGGTGAGGCACTGCTCTCGGATCTGACCCAGTTGAGCCGTTTCGCCAGGCTGTTCGGCCCGCTGGTTCCGGGGATGGACGTCAAGCCGCTCATCAAGGAACTGCGCGAGCGGGTGGCGGAGGAACTGGACTACGCGCTGGAGGCGGAGTCCCAGCGGCAGCACGCGGCGGAGTTCGAGGACGATCCCGACGTGGTCGTTCCGGGTGTGGTGCACCAGTCCGAACAGGTCCTGGTGTCGGAGTGGATCGACGGCATTCCCCTCGCCGACGTGATCGCCGAGGGCACGGTGGAGCAGCGGGACCGGGCAGGCCAGTTGCTCGCCCGCTTCCTCTTCTCGGGTCCGGCGCGTACGGGTCTGCTGCACGCCGATCCGCACCCCGGCAACTTCCGGCTGCTCCCCGCCGCCGGGAGCGATGAAGGGGACGGCCTGGACGGGGACCCCGAGCAGTGGCGGCTGGGGGTGCTGGACTTCGGCACGGTGGACCGGCTGCCGGGCGGGCTGCCCCAGACCATCGGCGACTCGCTGCGGATGACGCTGGAGGGCAACGCCGAAGCGGTGTACGAGCTGCTGCGCGAAGCGGGCTTCGTGAAGGAGTCGATCGAGCTCGCACCGGACGCGGTGCTCGAATATCTCCTGCCGATCATCGAACCGGCACAGGTCGACGAGTTCACCTTCACCCGCGGCTGGTTGCGCACCCAGGCGGCCCGGATCGCGGACCCGCGCTCCCCCGCCCATCAGCTGGGCAAGCAGCTGAACCTTCCGCCGTCCTATCTGCTGATACACCGTGTGACGCTGAGCACCATCGGGGTGCTGTGCCAGCTGGGTGCCACCGTGCGTCTCCGGGACGAACTCGAGTCCTGGCTCCCGGGCTTCGTGGCCGAGGGCGAGCAGGAGGAGGAAGCGCCGGACGAGGCGGTGCAGGCTGTCGAGGAGGAGAGCGCGGCCGTCGAGGCGTAGGGCAGGGAGCGGGGGCCGCCCGCAGTCGGGGGACTCGCCGTCGTCACCACCAGGTGGAGTCGAGGCGGCTCTCGATCGCTCTGATGTGGGCGCGGGCGCAGTCGTCGCACAGATACTGACGTCTGCCGTCCTCCACGGAGCAGCTCCAGGTCGGCGGCGCGGTCCCGCCGGGGGCTGCGGTGCCGCACCGGGCGCACACCACACGCTCGGCACCCGGCTGTTCGGGCTGAGTCTCCTCGTCCACCTGGTGACGATAACGCCGTGGGCGCTGTGCGGCGCGGCACAACGCACCGCGGGGCCGGCCTGTTGGGACCGGCCCCGCGGAGGGGGTGGCTGCCGGAAGGGCAGAGCGGTTGCCCGGGCAGCTTTGTGATTTCGGGGCTCGGCCCCGGGGGTCTCCTGCGGAGTCCCTAGTGCATGACGGCCATGGCCAGCGCGCGGCGGGCACGCATGGAGGCGCGCTCAGCGCGGCGGTGCATCCGCCGGGCGGCGACGAGGCGCACGGCCTGTCGGTCCGCCTCGGCCTCCCTCAGGCGGTCGTTCATATGCGCACGCGCCATGGCTTCTGGAATGAGTTGCATCTCGCGGGTCCTGTTCTGACGCGAGTCGTTCGCGCCGATGATCGTGACGTTCGGGGTCGCGGAGCCGATGGGCTCGCTCGTGGGGGTGGTCATTGGTGCCTGATTCCGGGGGTCATGGGTGTGGGGACGGTCGATGGTTCCGATGCGCTTCATGCGTGCGGGGGCGGTGACCCCCAGGCCGGCGGTCACGCCGCGACCGGGTTCTTGCGCGGACGGCCACGGGGGCGCTTGCGGGCGACGACGACGCCCTGGACGAAGAGCTCGCCGCCCCAGACGCCCCACGGCTCGCGCCGCTCCTTGGCGCCGGCGAGGCAGGCCTCGACGAGCGGGCAGGTCCGGCAGAGGGACTTGGCGTACTCGACGTCGGCAGGCGACTCGGCGAAGAAGACCTCAGGGTCGTACGAACGGCAGGGGACGGGCACACCGAGGTTCTCGATGGCGTCGTCGAGCGCGGTGAGCGCGGTGAGGGGGATCAAGGTGGAGTCCTCCGTGAGGCCGGGCGGGGAGATCGTGTCGGAAGGCGGTACGGACGGGGCGTGCGTTTCGAGTTGCACGGTGATGGTGTCCTCGTCTGGTCGTGCCGGCCTGTTGGCCGGTTGGCGGCTGGTACCAGGTGCTGCTTGTCCCGAGGCTCCTTCTCACGTCTCGTCCCGTTCGGACAAAACAAAAGGGCCGCGGATCCCGAGTGGGGTTCCGCGGCCCTGAAGGCGCCGGCCTGATTCTGGATCAGGCTGGATCACTCCAGGGTTCAGGCCCACGGAAGGCCCACATCGTGTGGTGCTGGTGCTGCGTCGTCTGCTTCTTGGCTCCGGCACCGACGGCCGCAAAGGCATAGGCCGGGGCCTGTCCCTTCGCTACTGCTGCTGCCGGTGCCTCGATCGGTCGCTCATTGCGCTCCCGCATCACGGGCAGGAGAGCGGCCGGAGACAGCGGACGGGCGGCGGAAATGCCGGACAGACCGGTGCCGCGAAGCGCGGATTCCGAAGAGCAGGCGAGGCCGAGCGAGTGCGCGGAGACGACCGAGAGATCGGTCATTTTGCTGGGGCTGATGATGCTGATCACAGGAATCGCCTCCTCTCGGCGTCTAGGGGGACCGGCCGGGGCCGGTCCTGCGTATTCGGATAAGTACAGCACGGAATCAGGGCTTCAGAGAAGTCGCTGTTCCCGTGGTTAAGAACCTATGGTGATGACTGGGGCGGGCGCAAACTATTTTTTCGACGAGTTTTTCTCACACCCCGCCGTCGGACTCCTCGGCCTCCTCGCCCACCGCCTCACCTGCGCAGATGGCGAGCACGTCGGCGCCGAACCGGGTCAGCTTACGGTTGCCGACGCCGGGGATGGTGACGAGTTCGCCCTCACTGGCCGGCACCGCCTCGGCGATCGCCATCAGGGTCTTGTCCGTGAACACGCAGTAGGCGGGCTGGCCGATCTCCTGGGCCTGCCCGGCCCGCCAGTCGCGCAGCCGCCCGTACAGCGCCTCGTCCATGTCGGAGGGGCAGTCCTCACAGCGCATCAGCTTCATCGCACCGGCCTCGGTGAGGGTCCTGCCACAGACCCGGCACCGCACGGGGCCACGGCGCTTGCGCCTGGCCGCCGTGTCCGGACCGCTGCCGGCCGTCCCCGTGCCCGCACCGGAACCGCGGTCGATACCTCCGCCGCCGCCCGCGCCACCACGGGCTCCGAGCGCCACCGAGCCGGGCCGCAGACCGTTCAGGAAACGCGTGGGCCGCCGGCCGCCGCGGCCACCGGGCGAGCGGGAGAGCGCCCACGACAGCGTGAGGTGGAGCCGGGCCCGGGTGACGCCGACGTACAGCAGGCGCCGCTCCTCCTCGACCTGTTCGTCGGTCTTGGCGTACGTGATCGGCATCATGCCCTCGGTCAGGCCGACGAGGAACACGGCGTCCCACTCCAGGCCCTTCGCCGAGTGCAGCGAGGCCAGCGTGACGCCCTGAACCGTGGGGGCGTGCTGGGCGGCTGCCCGCTCGTCGAGCTCCGCGACGAGATCGGAGAGGGTCGCCCCCGGTTTGGCCTGTTCGAAGTCCTCGGCGAGACGCACCAGGGCGGCCAGTGACTCCCAGCGGTCCCGGACCGCACCGGAGCCGGCCGGCGGCCGGCTGGTCCAGCCCTTGGTGGAGAGCACCGCCCGCACCTCGGACGGCAGACCCTCGGCCTGGTCGAGCAGGGAGTCGTTTCCACCGGCGCGGGCCGCGCCGCGCAGCGCCATGCCCGCCTCCCTCACCTCCGCGCGCTCGAAGAAGCGCTCGGCGCCGCGCAACTGGTAGGGGACACCCGCGTCGGCCAGTGCCTGCTCGTAGACCTCGGACTGGGAGTTGACGCGGTAGAGCACGGCGATCTCGCCGGCCGGGACGCCCGCGGCGATCAGATCGCGGATGCGGCGTGCGGTGCCCTCGGCCTCGGCGGGTTCGTCCGCGTACTCCGTATAGGCCGGGGCCGGGCCCTTCTCGCGCTGCGAGACCAGTTCCAGCCGGTGCTCGGCGGCCCTGCCGCGGGCCTGGCTCAGCAGGCCGTTGGCCAGGTGGACGACCTGGGGCGTGGAGCGGTAGTCCCGGACCAGCTTGACCATGGTGGCGTTCGGATGGCGGGTGCGGAAATTCAGCAGGTGGTCGGGGGTGGCTCCGGTGAAGGAGTAGATCGTCTGGCTGGCGTCCCCGACGACGCACAGGGTGTCCCGGTCGCCGAGCCAGAGGTCCAGCAGCCGCTGCTGGAGCGGGCTGACGTCCTGGTACTCGTCGACCACGAAGTGCTGGTACTGGCTGCGGACGTGGTCCGCGATGTCGTGCCGGTCCTGGAGGATGCCGACGGTGAGGAGCAGCACGTCCTCGAAGTCGATCACGGAGCGGTCGCGCTTCAGCTGCTCGTACATCGCGTAGATCTGGGAGAGCTCGGCCGGGTCGCGCGGGGCGTCCCGCTGGGTCTTCGCCACCGCCGCCGGATAGTCGGCGGGCACGGTCTGGGTGACCTTGGCCCACTCGATCTCGCTCGTGGCGTCCCGCAGCTCGTTGCGGTCGAGCTTGATCCCGCAGCGGGCCGCCGCCTCGGCGACCAGCTGGACCTTGCGCTCGACCAGCCGGGGGAGCTCGCCACCGACTGCTTTCGGCCAGAAGTACTGGAGCTGGCGCAGGGCCGCGGAGTGGAAGGTCCGCGCCTGTACGCCCGTGGCACCGAGCTGGCGGAGGCGGCCCCGCATCTCTCCGGCCGCACGGTTGGTGAACGTGACAGCCAGCACGGTCGTCGGCTGGAGTATCCCCGCGCGCACCCCGTACGCGATGCGATGGGTGATCGCGCGCGTCTTGCCCGTACCGGCTCCGGCCAGCACGCACACGGGTCCGTTCAGCGCGGTGGCGACCTCGCGCTGCTCGGGGTCGAGCCCGTCGAGCACGGCATCAGGGGACTCGGGGACCTGTGGGAAGAGGGTGGAATGCGTTGCTGCTGTCACCCCGCCATGCTGCCAGGTCCCAGGGGGCGGACGCGGCGGTTGTCCACAGGGGTGAGCGATCCGTCGTACTAATCACCCCCGCCTGGGGCCGGCGGGAATGGCGGACAGGGTCAGTGACGTTCCCTAGCGTGCGGGAACGCACAATCTCAGCTTTACAGCGAGACGGACGAGACAGAGGAGCGCGAGACATGCAGGGCACTGTGACGATGTACAGCACCACCTGGTGCGGCTACTGCCGTCGGCTCAAGGGTCAGATGGACCGCGAGGGCATCGCCTACACCGAGATCAACATCGAGCAGGACCCCGCGTCCGCGGCTTTCGTCGAGAAGGCGAATGGCGGAAACCAGACGGTGCCGACCGTGCTGTTCCCGGACGGTTCGACCCTGACGAACCCCTCGCTGGCCCAGGTCAAGCAGAAGGTCGGCGTCTGACCCGCTGGCGCGTCCGCGCCGAAAAGCCCCCGCCGAGGCGGGGGCTTTTCGCTGCGCCGGTATGCCGGTGCGAGTGGGTATCGGAGGGTGCTGATCAGACCGTGCTGCGCGGCCTCGGGAGCGGCTTGCCGTACCAGAGCTCGATGAGCCGGGCCGCGATCGAGATGCCGAACGGGGGCAGGATCTCGCCGGACTCGAAAGCGGCCGTCAGGTCCTCGCGGGAGAACCAGCGGGCCTCCTCGATCTCCTCGCCGTCCACGTTGATCTCCGACGTGGTCGCCCGCGCCATGAAGCCGAGCATCAGGCTGGAGGGGAAGGGCCAGGGCTGGCTGGCGATGTACTCGACCTCGCCGACCGTGATGCCCGCCTCCTCGAAGACCTCTCGCGCCACGGACTGCTCGATCGACTCCCCCGGCTCGACGAAGCCCGCGAGCGTCGAGAAGCGGCCTTCCGGCCAGTGCACCTGGCGGCCCAGCAGGGCCCGGTCCTGGTCGTCCGTGACCAGCATGATCACCGCGGGGTCGGTGCGCGGGTAGTGCTCGGCGCCGCACGCCTGGCAGCGGCGGATGTGGCCGGACGCGGCGATGACGGTGCGCTCGCCGCAACGGGAGCAGAAGCGGTGCAGCCGCTGCCAGTTCTCCAGGGCCACCGCGTGGACCATCAGTCCGGCGTCGCGGGCGCCGAGGAGGAGACCTGCCTCACGCAGACCGGCCGGGCGGGCCGACTGGTCCATGCGGCCGGGCAGGGAGTCCTTCTGGAGGGCGAAGTAGCTGACGCCTTCCTCGTCGGTGCCGAGGAAGTAGCGGTGGGTCTCGGTGACCGGTGCCTCGAAGGCCGGGGTCATCACGATCTCGGTGCCACCGTCGGCCGTGTCGTCGATCAGCACCTGGCCGCCGGAGACGACGAAGACCCTGGTCGTCGGGTGGCTCCAGGCTGCGGCCAGCCATGCCTCGTCGAGGCGGTGGTGGGCGGCGCGGTCGATGCCGCTCGGTGCGGTGAGACCGATGGGTCGGTCTGCGGTCGCGTTGTCGAAGGTGCTCACAGGTGCTTCCTACTCCCCCGGGATGGATCGGGTGCCATGAGGTCTCAGCGGAGTGCCGCGGCCAGCTCGCCCCACAGATGGGCGGCGGTCTCCACACCCTTGAGAAGGAGATCGATCTCGACCTTCTCGTCGGGGGCGTGCCAGCCGTCGGACGGTACGGAAATGCCCAGGAAGAGGACAGGGACGCCCAGCACGTCCTGGAGGTCGGCCGCGGGTCCCGAACCCCCCTCACGGGTGAAGAGGATCTTCTTCCCGAAGGCCCGGCCCATCGCGCGGGCCACCGCTTGGAGCGCGGGGTGGTCCAGCGGTGTCAGACAGGGCCGGGTGGCGGGCAGGAAGGTGATGCGGTGGCGGATGCCCTGCGGGATCCGCTCCTCGGCCCATTTCCGTACGGACTGCTCGATGTGGTCCGGGTGCTGGCCCGCGACCAGTCGGAAGCTGAGCTTCACCAGGGCGGACGACGGAATGATCGTCTTGCTGCCGGCGCCCTGGTAGCCGCCGCCGATGCCGTTGACCTCGGCGGTGGGACGGGCCCAGATCCGCTCCAGGGTGGAGTAGCCGGCCTCGCCCGATGCGGCCTGCGACTTGGCCGTGCGCAGCCAGGTCTCCTCGTCGAAGGGCAGCTCGGCGAAGAGGGCCCGCTCGGTGTCGGTGAGTTCGGCCACGCCGTCGTAGAAGCCGGGAACCGTGACGCGGCCGTCCGCGTCGTGCAGCGCCGCCACGAGACGGGCGACGGCCGTCGCCGGGTTGGGGACCGCGCCGCCGAACGATCCGGAGTGGATGTCCTGGCCGGGGCCGTACAGCTCGATCTCGCACTCGGCGAGGCCGCGCATGCCGGTGCAGACGGTCGGGGTCGTCTCGTCCCACATACCGGTGTCGGAGACGATCACCGCGTCGGCCGCGAGGCGGTCGGCGTGCTGCTCGGCGAGGGCGCGGAAGTTCGGGGAGCCGGACTCCTCCTCGCCCTCGATGAGGAGCTTGAGGTGGACGGCGGGGGCTGAGCGGCCGGTGGCGGCGAGGTGGGCCCTGACGCCGAGGGTGTGGAAGAACACCTGGCCCTTGTCGTCGGCCGCCCCGCGTCCGTACATCCTGCCGTCGCGGATCACCGGTTCGAACGGGTCGGTGTGCCAGCCGTCCTCGCGAGCCGCGGGCTGCACGTCGTGGTGTCCGTACACGAGGACCGTCGGGGCGTCCGGGTCGTCGCTCGGCCACTCGGCGAAGACGGCGGGTGCGCCGGGCGTCTCCCAGATCTCGGCGACAGGGAAGCCGGTCTCCAGGAGCTTGGCCGACAGCCACTCGGCGCTGTTGCGTACGTCTCCGTCGTGCTCCGGCTGGGCGGAGACGGACGGGATGCGCAGCCAGGCGGCGAGGTCCTCGAGGAAGGCCGCGCGGTGCGTGTCTATGTACGTACGGACGGCGCTGTCCGGGGTGTCGCTCATGGCGTTGAGCCTATCGGGCCTGCGGGAGTGGCTCGTCCAGGAGGATGCGTTCCAGCCCGGCACGGCCCGGCAGGTTCTTGGGGTGGACGGTCTCTCCGCTGCGTACGTAGAGGAAGGTGGCCGTGACCGAGTCGAGCGGGAGCTCGTGGAGCTCCGCCCAGGCGAGGCGGTAGACGGCGAGCTGGAGCGGGTCCGCGGTCCTGTTGCGGCTGGTCTTCCAGTCGACGATCTCGTACGTGTCACCCGTGCGGTAGACCGCGTCGATCCGGCCGCGGATCACCCGGCCCGCGAGGCTTATCTGGAAGGGCGTCTCGACGCGGTACGGGGTGCGGCGGGCGTACTCCGTGCGCTCGAACGCCTCCTTGAGCTCCGCGAGGTCCTGCTCGTCGGCGATCTCGGCGTCGCTCCCCTCGCCGCCGGGGAGCTCGTCGGGGCCGAGCATGGGCAGCGGCAGTTCCTCGTAGCGGGACTCCACCCAGGCGTGGAAGCGGGTGCCCCTGCGGGCGGCCGGCTGGGGCGGGCGTGGCATGGGGCGGGCGAGCTCCTGGGCGAAGCCGTCGGGGTCCTCGGCGAGGCGCAGCAGTTGGGTGGCGGAGAGGGAGGCGGGGACCATCACGTCGCGCACGGTGGCGCGGGCACGGCGCAGCTCCCCGGCCAGGGCTTCGAGATCGCGGTCCCAGGAGGCGAGGGTGCGGGAGTCCTCGGGGGTGAGGTCCACGGGGGCACGGGCCGCCGGGACGTGCGGGGCGTGCCGGACGTGCGGGGCGGATTCCGGGGGTGGTGGCGCTACCGGTGCGGTGGCGGGGGGTTCGGTGGCGAGGGTGTCCCAGTCCGCGGGCTCGTCCGGGTACGGCTCGCCGTCCGGGTACGGGTCGTCGTAGGGGGCGTCCGGCTCCTCGTGCCCGCCGGACTCCAGCTGCCGGGCGTCGTACACGTCCGGTACGGGGCCGACGGCTGCCAGTGCTTCCAGGTGGGCCAGCACCGTGTCCCTGGCGGCGCGGCGGCGGGCCATCGCCGTCTCGTCCAGCGGCAGCGGCCATGCCTGGTCGGCGTCCTTCTCCTGGAGGGCGGGGTTCTCCTCGTCCTCGGCCGGTTCGTCGGCCCAGACCTCGATGTCGCCGTACCCGGCGGCGCAGTGCTCGTACAGCGCGTCCAGGAAGTCGGAGGGACCGCGCGTCTTCTTCTGGGACGGCCCCCACCAGTGGCCGGAGCCGAGCAGCAGCGTGCGCGGGCGCGTGAAGGTGACGTACCCGAGGCGGAGCTCCTCGGTGTGCTGATGCTCCTTCATCTCCTCCTTGAACGCCTTGAGCCCCCTGGCGTCCCAGGAGTGGACGACCGGGAGCGTGGCCGTGTCACCGCGCAGGGCGTGCGGCAGGACCTTGGACTGGGAGGTCCAGGAGTCCCGGGTCTGGCCGCTGGGGAACTGGCCGGAGACCAGGCCCGGCACCGCGACGACGTCCCATTCGAGGCCCTTGGACTTGTGCGCGGTCAGGACCTTGACCGTGTTCTCGCCGCCCGGCAGGGCGTTGTCGAGCCCCTTCTCGTACTGCGCGGCCGTGCGCAGGTAGCCGAGGAAGGCGAGGAGTGTGGCCTCGCCGTCGACCGAGGCGAATCCTGCCGCTATGTCCAGGAAATTGCTCAGGGTCTCTCGGCGGCGTGCGGCCAGGGCCTGCGGTGACGCGGAGAGTTCGACTTCGAGGCCGGTGGTGGCGAGGACGCGGTGCAGCACGTCCATGAGCGGGTCGGCCAGGGAACGGCGCAGGTCGCGCAGTTCGGCGGCGAGCCGGGCGAAGCGGATGCGGGCCTCTGCGGAGAACGGCAGGCCGTCGTCCTCGGTGCCGCCCGATTCCAGGAAGGTGTCGAGGGCGTCGGCGAGGGAGATCACCTCGGCGGGGTCGATGCCTTCGACGGCCTCGGCGAGCCGCCGGTCGGGGTCGGCGTCCCCGTCGTCGTGGGAGGCACGGTGCACGAGGAGGCGGGCCCGGCGGCCGAGGAGGGCGAGGTCGCGGGGGCCGATCCGCCAGCGCGGCCCGGTGAGGAGCCGGACCAGGGAGGCGTTGGCCCCCGGGTCCTGGAGGACCTCGCAGACGGCGACGAGGTCGGCGACCTCGGGGAGGTGCAGCAGCCCGGACAGGCCGACGACCTCGACCGGGATGTCACGGTCGACCAGGGCTGCCTGGATCTCGGCGAAGTCACCGGCGGTGCGGCACAGGACGGCGATCTCGCCGGGCGCCCTCCCCGTCGCCACAAGATGGGCGATCGAGTCGGCGAGCCACGCGATCTCCTCGGTGTGGGTGCGGAGCAGGGCGCAGCGGACGGTGCCGTCGTGCTCGGCGCCGGGGGCGGGGCGCAGCGCCTCGACGCCCTCGTGCATGGCGCGCAGCGGGTCGGCGAGGCCGTTGGCCAGGTGGAGGAGACGGCCGCCGCTGCGCCGGTTCTCGCTGAGCGAGTAGCGGGTGGCGGGGGTGCCGTCGGGGTGCGGGAAGTGGACCGGGAAGTCGTCGAGGTTCGCCACGGAGGCGCCGCGCCAGCCGTAGATCGCCTGGCACGGGTCGCCCACGGCGGTCACGGCGTGGCCCGCCGCACCCTCCTCGTGGCCGCCGAACAGCGCGGAGAGCAGGAGCCGCTGGGCGACGGACGTGTCCTGGTACTCGTCGAGCAGGACGACCCGGAACTCCTCGCGCAGGATGGCACCGACCTCGGGCCGGGTGAGGGCCAGCTCGGCGGAGAGCGCGATCTGGTCTCCGAAGTCGAGGAGGTCACGGCTGCGTTTGGCCGCCCGGTAGCGCATGGTCAGGCCGAGCAGCTCCCGGCGGGCCTCGGCGGCTTCGGGGAGCTTGCGCAGCTCGGCGTTGGTGAGCTTGGCCGTTTCGAGCGTGCGCAGCAGTTCGGTGTCGTACTCCGCGAGCTGTTCGGGGCGTACGAGATGTTCGGCGAGCTCGGCGTCGAGCGCCAGCAGATCGCTGACCAGGGTGGGGAACGACCGGGTCAGCGCCGGGTAGGGGCCGGGCGCCTCGCGCAGCACGCGGGCGGCGAGCTGGTAGCGGGTGGCGTCGGCGAGGAGGCGCGTGGTGGGTTCGAGGCCGATCCGCAGCCCGTGCTCGGTGAGCAGACGGCCGGCGAACGCGTGGTACGTCGAGATGCTCGGTTCACCGGGAGGGTTGTCCGGGTCGATGGCGTCCGGGTCGGTGACTCCGGCGGCCACCAGGGCCTTGCGGACCCGCTCGGCGAGCTCGCCCGCCGCCTTGTTCGTGAAGGTGAGTCCGAGGACCTGCTCGGGGGCGACCTGGCCGGTGCCCACCAGCCACACCACGCGCGCCGCCATCACCGTGGTCTTCCCGGAGCCGGCTCCGGCCACGATCACCTGCGGGGCGGGCGGCGCTGTGATGCAGGCCGTCTGCTCCGGGGTGAACGGAATCCCGAGAAGCTCCTTGAGCTCCTCGGGATCGCTGATACGTGAGGACACTCCAGAGAGGCTAACCGGACCCACTGACAACGTGCGGCGCCCGGCTCGTGCGACCTGGTGGTCACTCCAGAACCTGGCGGCCCTCCGGCTGGGCGCTGCACGAGGCGCGGAACGTGCAGTGCGTGCAGTGCTGGCCCGTCGAGGGTGTGAACCGTTCGTCCAGGACCCGCCCCGCCGCCGTCGCCAGCAGATCGGATACCCACTCGCCGGACAGGGGTTCCTGGGCCTGCACCCGGGGAAGGGCGTCGCCGCCCTCCTTCTTGGGGGCGGGCTGACGCAGCTGTACGAGTTCGGCGCCGCCGGATTCCGGCCGGTGCCCGTCGAAGACCTCGTCGAGCGCGCCTTCCCGGACGGCCAGCTGGTACACCGCGAGCTGCGGGTGGGCGGCCACCTCGTCCCTGGTCGGCGACGCCTTCCCGGTCTTGAAGTCGACGACGTACGCCCGGCCTTCGGCGTCCTGTTCGACGCGGTCCATGGAGCCCCGGATGCGTACCGCGTACTCCCCCGCGTCGAGCGTGACGTCGAAATCGTGCTCGCTCGCGGCTGGGGTTCGGCCGGTGCGGTCCATGACGTGCCAGCTCAGGAAGCGTTCGAGCGCGGCGCGTGCGTGTTCCTTCTCCTGCTGGGACTTCCAGGGCGCGTCGAAGGCCAGCCCGTTCCAGACGGAGTCCAGGCGCTCCATCAGGACGGCCAGGTCGGCGGGGGTACGGCCGGAGGCGACCTCGTCCGCCAGTACGTGGACGACGTTGCCGAAGCCCTGGGCGGCGGTCGCCGGTGCGTCGGCCTTCACCTCACGGCCCAGGAACCACTGGAGCGCGCAGGTGTTGGCCAGCTGGTCGAGTGCGCTGCCGGACAGGGCCACGGGGTGGTCCCGGTCGCGCAGCGGGACGGCTGAGCGGGTCGGCTCGTCCAGGCCCCACCAGCGGTACGGGTGGGCCGCCGGGACGAGCGGCTGGCCCTCCTCGTCGGTCAGCGCGGCGAGGCGGGCGAGCCGGTGGGCCGCGGCTTCGCGCAGGGTGCCGGAGGCGGCGGGGTCGACGGTGGTGGCGCGGAGCTCGGCGACGAGCGCGGCGACGGCCAGGGGGCGGCGCGGGCGTCCGGTGACGTCCCGGGGCTCCTCGCCGAGCTCGGTGAGGAAGCGGGACGGCTGGTCGCCGTCGTCGGCCGGGGCCTTGACCGCCGTGACGACGAGCCGGTCCCTGGCACGGGTCGCGGCGACGTAGAAGAGCCTGCGCTCCTCGGCGAGGAGCGCGCCCGGGGTGAGGGGTTCGGCGAGGCCGTCGCGGCCGATCCGGTCCGCTTCGAGGAGTGATCCACGGCGGCGCAGGTCGGGCCAGAGCCCCTCCTGCACACCGGCGACGACGACGAGGCGCCACTCCAGGCCCTTGGAGCGGTGCGCCGTCATGAGGCGTACGGCGTCGGGTCGCACCACTCGTCTGGAGAGGGTGTCGGCGGCGATGTCCTGGGCGTCGATCTCCTCCAGGAAGTTGAGCGCGCCGCGCCCTCCGGTGCGCTCCTCGGCGCGTGCCGCGGTGTCGAAGAGGGCGCAGACGGCGTCGAGGTCCCGGTCCGCGTTGCGGCCGGCGGCGCCGCCGCGCAGGGCGGACCGTTCGAGCCGGCCGGGCCACGGAGTGCCGTCCCACAGCACCCAGAGCGCTTCCTCGGCGGTGCCGCCGCCTTCGAGGAGTTCGCGCGCCCTGCGCAGGAGGGCGCCGAGGCGCTGGGCGCCCCGGGCGTACGCGGGGTCGTGCGCGACCAGGCGTTCGGGCTCGGCGAGCGCCCGGGCCAGCAGCTCACCGGAGGGCGGCGGTACGCGGTTCCCGGCGGCGCGCTCCTCGTCGCGCAGGGCGCGGCCGAGGCGGCGCAGGTCGGCGGCGTCCATGGAGCCGAGGGGCGAGGTGAGGAGGGTGAGGGCGGTCTCGGTGTCGAGCCAGGGCGGCAGGTCGGCGGTGTCCGGCGGACCGTCGACAGGGGTCCCGTCCGCCGGAGTCGTGGGCACCGTCCCGTTCAGCGCGGCCGTCGCGACCGTGCGCAGCGCCGTCAGGAGCGGCGCGACCGCGGGTTCGTGGCGCAGGGGCAGGTCGTCGCCGTCCACCTCCAGGGGCACGCCGGCGGACGTGAGGGTACGGCGCACGGAGGGGATCGAGCGGCCTCCGGCCCGTACCAGCACCGCCATCTCGTTCCACGGCACACCGTCCTCCAGGTGCGCGCGGCGCAGCAGGTCCGCGATGTTGTCGAGCTCCGCCGACGCGGTCGGATAGGTGTACGCCTCCACCCGGCCGCCCTTCCGGGCCGCGGTGAGCTCGCGGTGGGCGCGCACCTTCTCGGAGGGCAGCCTGGTGAGCGGCATCCGGCGGGTGAGCAGCCGGGTGGCTTCGAGCAGTACGTCCCCGGAGCGGCGCGAAGTGGTGAGGACGGTTACGGGCGCGGGCGCTCCGTCGGCGCGCGGGAAGGCGTCCGGGAAGTCGAGAATGCCGTTCACATCGGCGCCCCGGAAGGTGTAGATCGACTGGTCCGGGTCGCCGAACGCCACCAGGGTCCGGCCACCGCCGGCGCCCGGGAGGCTCCCCCGGTTCCCGGCCAGCGCGCGCAGCAGCCGTACCTGGGACGGGTCCGTGTCCTGGTACTCGTCGACGAACACCGCGTCGTACCGCTCCGCGAGCAGGGCCGACACCTCGGGGCGCTCCGCGAGCAGCACCGCCCGGTGAACCAGCTCCGCGTAGTCCAGGACCCCCTGTGCGTCCAGGACGTCCAGGTACTCGGCGAGGAACTGCGCGGCGGCGCTCCAGTCCGGCCGGCCCGTGCGCTGCGCGAAGGCGGCGAGGGCATCCGGACCGAGGCCGAGCTCCCGGCTGCGCGCCAGCACCGCCCGGACCTCGTCGGCGAAGCCGCGCGTGGTCAGACAGGCCCGCAGCTCGTCGGGCCAGCGCACATGGGCGAGGCCCTGCCCCTCCAGGTCGACCTGGCCCGCGAGCAGTTCACGGACGGTCACGTCCTGTTCGGGGCCCGAGAGCAGCCGCAGCGGATCGGCGAACAGATCGGCGTCCTGGTGGGCGCGGACGAGTGCGTAACAGTAGGAGTGGAAGGTGGTGGCCTGCGGTCCCCGGGCCGCGCCGAGGCGGGCCGCCATCCGGTCGCGGAGTTCCACCGCCGCCTTGCGGCTGAAGGTGAGGACGAGGATGCGTGCGGGATCGGTCCCGGTGGACACCTTGGCCGCGACGGCCTCGACGAGGGTCGTGGTCTTGCCCGTACCGGGTCCCGCGAGGACCAGAAGCGGCCCTCCCCTGTGGTCAACCACGGCGCGTTGCGCCGCGTCCAGGAGAGGGGGACCCACGGAGCCCGGCGGCGTACGCACCAGTCGGTACGCACCCGGGGTCCGCCGCCTGGCCTGGCGGTGCGGACTGTGCCGGGTGGAAGAGGAGGAGCTCACGTGGGTCGCCGGTCCTGGTGGGTGTACTGGTGTACGGGTGCTGCGTGTACGGGTGCTTCTTGTACGGGTGCTTCTTGTACGGACGATGAGAGGGCGGAGCGTGCCGCGCGTGAACGACGCTACGCCAGCGGCGGCCCAGGACGCAGCGAGTCCGTTGCGTCCCTCGTCACGTGTCCGGCCCCTCCGGTCCGCGCCGCGCACCGTGGACCCGACGCGCGCCCGTTGCGGGCCCGGCGCCGCCCGCGGAACGGGCGGATGGCCGAAGCTGTCAGATGTGAGCTTCCTCGCCCCCGTCGCCCCCACCGGTCGCGCCCGTGCCGCCGTCCCACCTCGCACGCTTCATGTCGAGCCGCGGAAGGTGTCCCTCCGCACTGCGCGGAGCCTCGCGCAGCGGGGTGCTCTCCTCGCGGTAGTGGTCCAGGGCCCGCAGCTCGTGGCCGGGAAGCAGAGCGCCGTCGGACCGCACCACCCGCCACCAGGGCACCGCGGAGCCGTACAGCGCCATCACCCGGCCGACCTGCCGCGGTCCGCCTTCGCCGAGCCATTCCGCGATGTCCCCGTACGTCATGACGCGGCCGGACGGGATCAGGTCGGCGACGTCGAGGACACGCTCCGCGTACTCCGGCAGGGCCGGGCTCATCGGCCCGTCGCCGCCACCGCTGGTCCGGTTCTCGCTCATCCGGCACATCCTGCCGTACGCCACCGACAGTGCGTCCACGGCCGTGCTCTCTCCGTGACACAGCGTGCGCGTGCAGGCAAAGGGGCGTATCTTGCGCTTCGCGCGCCCGTGCGATGCACCCTGATGCCCCCCTCTGTCCGAAGGCCGTGCCACCATCATGCGGGCGGTGACCGGTGATACGAGAACACGAAGACCAATCAGAGGCGACGAAGGAGCAGGGCGTGCAGCCACCGAAGGCGGCGGACGCCTCTGATGCCGAGTCCCGCCCGGACTCCCCGGACGCCCCGGACGCGGAACACGAATCGGATGACGCCCCGGGAGCCGAACCCGACGTCCTCTCCGGGTCGACCCTCTCGACCGCGAGCGAGGGGCTGACCGACCGCGTCTCGGGCGACGAACCGCTGCTGCCCGCCCGGGTGCACCGTCCGGCCGACCTCATGCGGCTCCTCATCGGGGTCCTCGCGATCATCGTGCTGTTCGGCATCGCCGCGTTCGCCCAGGGCACCACCACGGGCCTGGAAGACGACATCACCAAGGGCACGGACCAGGCCCCCGACCTGCTGATCAAGATCGCCGGACTGGTCTCCAGCATCGCCGTGCTGCTCGTACCGGTCGCCTTCGCCATCGAGCGCCTCGTCAAACGTGACGGGCTGCGCATCGCGGACGGTGTGCTCGCCGCCGTGCTGGCCCACGGTGTCACCCTCGCCACCGATCTCTGGGTGGCCCGCTCCGCCCCCGGCACCATCCAGGACGCCCTGACCCAGCCCCAGCCGGGGGACGCGCTCACCGATCCGGTGCACGGCTACCTCGCTCCCGTCATCGCCTATATGACGGCGGTCGGGATGGCACGAAGGCCGCGCTGGCGGGTCGTGCTGTGGGTGGTGCTGCTCCTGGACGCCTTCGCGATGCTGGTGGGCGGCTACACCACACCGTTCTCCATCATCCTCACCGTGCTCATCGGCTGGACCGTGGCGTACGGGACGGTGTACGCGGTCGGCTCGCCCAATGTCCGCCCGACCGGCCAGCACCTGATGGCCGGCCTGCGCCACGTCGGCTTCCGCCCGGTCGCTGCGATGCGCGCCGACGACGCCCCGGACAACGCCGATCACAACGACCGCGGTCGCCGCTATCTGGTCACCCTGGAGGACGGCCCACCTCTCGATGTGACCGTCGTCGACCGCGAACAGCAGGCCCAGGGGTTCTTCTACCGGGCCTGGCGCAGACTCACCCTGCGCGGCATCACCCAGCGCCGCTCCATCCAGTCGCTGCGTCAGGCACTGGAGCAGGAGGCGCTGCTCGCGTACGCGGCGATCGCCGCCGGCGCCAACGCGCCCAAGCTGATCGCCACCTCCGAGCTGGGCCCCGACGCGGTGATGCTCGTGTACGAGCACATCGGCGGCCGGTCGCTGGACGCGATGGAGGACGACGAGATCACCGACGACCTGGTGCGGGGTGCCTGGCGTCAGGTGAAGGCCCTCCAGTCGCGGCGCATCGCCCACCGCAGACTCACGGGCGACGCGATTCTGGTGGATCGTTCCGGCAAGGTGTTCGTCACCGATCTCCGGGGCGGCGAGATCGCGGCCGGTGACCTTGTCCTGCGGATGGACGTCGCCCAGCTGCTCACCACCACCGGCCTGCGCGTGGGCGCGGAGAGGGCCGTGGCCGGTGCGCTCGCCGTACTCGGCCCGGACGCCGTCGCCGACTGTCTGCCGCTGCTCCAGCCGATCGCGCTCAGCCGCTCCACCCGGGCGACGCTGCGCAGGATCGCCCGCGAGCGCTCGCAGCGAGAGCGCGAGGCCGTGCTGGAGGCTTCGCAGGCGGCCAGGCACGCCAAGGAGCCCGAGGCCGAGCCGGCGGGCAACGGCGACCGCAAGTCGGCCCGGAAGTCCCTGCGTACCGAGAAGCAGGCGGAGAAGCGGGCGATCGACGACGCGCTCGACGAGGCCCGCGAGGAGGATCTGCTCGCCCAGATCCGCCGCGAGGTGCTGCTGATCCGGCCGCAGGCACCGGTCGAGCCGGTCCAGCTGGAACGCATCAAGCCGCGCACCCTGCTCAGCTTCATCGCCGGTTCGATCGCCGCGTACTTCGTGATCTCGCAGGTCACCGAGGCCGACTTCGGCACGGTCGTCGAACAGGCCGAGTGGGGCTGGGTGGCCGCCGCGCTGGGCTTCTCGGCCCTCAGCTACATCGCCGCCGCGATGAGCCTGCTGGGCTTCGTGCCGGAGCGGGTGCCGTTCGGCAAGACGGTGCTGGCGCAGGTCGCGGGGTCGTTCGTGAAGATCGTCGCCCCGGCCGCGGTCGGCGGCGTGGCGCTGAACACGCGCTTCCTCCAGCGCGCCGGGGTACGCCCCGGGCTCGCCGTCGCGAGTGTCGGCGCCTCCCAGCTGTTCGGCCTGGGCTGCCACATCCTGCTGCTGGCTCTGTTCGGCTATGTGACCGGTACGGAGCGGACCCCGGACTCGCTCACTCCGTCCAGGACGGTGATCGCCGGGCTGCTGACGGTCGCGGTGCTGGTGCTGGTGGTGACGGCGATTCCGTTCCTGCGGAAGTTCGTGGTGACACGGGTGCGGTCGCTGTTCGCCGGAGTCGTACCGCGCATGCTCGATGTGGTGCAGCGCCCGCAGAAGCTGCTCACCGGCATCGGCGGCATGGTGCTGCTGACCGGCCTGTTCGTGCTCTGCCTGGACGCCTCGATCCGGGCCTTCAGCGGCCCCGATGTGCCCCAGCTCAGCTACGCGAGCATCGCGGTGGTCTTCCTCGCCGGTAACGCGCTGGGTTCGGCGGCGCCGACCCCGGGCGGTATGGGCGCGGTCGAGCCCGCGCTGACCTTCGGGCTGATCGCGGTGGGTCTGCCGTCGGAGGTCGCTGCGCCCGCCGTGCTGCTGTACCGCGTGATGACGCTGTGGCTGCCGGTGCTTCCCGGCTGGCTCTGCTTCAACCAGCTGACCCGCAAGGGCGAGCTCTGAGGCGTACGGTGCGGGCCGGCATGTGAGGCGTACGGGGCGGGGCGCCGGCTGAGGCGTACGGTGCGGGGCAGGCGGTAACGGCCTCCACCACCCGCATGGACCGCGCCCCGCGCGCTCCCCCGCGCCCCGCAGCACGATGAGCTCATGAGGACTTCCCCCGCCCTTCGCGCCGCCGCCCTCGTCGCCACCGCCACCGTGCTGCTGCCCCTGGCAGCCTGCTCGGACAGTGGTGACAGCGACAGCTCGGAGCGGTCGAAGCCCTCACCGGCCTCGACCGCCTCTCCCGCTTCGACAGCGGCGGAGCTGTCTTCCCAGAAGCTCGACTGGAAACCCTGTCCGGCCCCGAGTGCGGCCCAGGGCGGCGGCGACACACCCTCCCCGCTGCCCGGCGGCGCGGCCTGGGAGTGCGCGTTCATGGACGCCCCCCTCGACTACGCGAAGCCGGACGGCGAGACGATCGAGCTGGCTCTCGTACGGGGCAGGGCCAGGAACCAGGACCAGCGGATCGGCTCCCTCATCTTCAACTTCGGCGGCCCGGGTGCCTCCGGTGTCGCCACCCTGCCGTCCTTCGGAACCGACTACGACAAGCTCCGCACCCGCTACGACCTGGTGAGCTTCGACCCGCGCGGGGTCGGCCGCAGCGAGGGCGTCGAGTGTTCCGACGACGCACAGCTCGACGAGCTGTACGCGCAGGACGCCACCCCGGACGACGAGGCCGAGGTGAAGATGTTCGTCGACGGCCAGGAGTCGTACGTCGCGGACTGCGAGAAGAACTCGGGCTCCGAACTGCCCTACGTCGGTACGACGAACGCCGCCCGCGACATGGATCTGATGCGCGAGGTGCTCGGCGACGACAAGCTGTACTACTTCGGCATCTCGTACGGCACCGAACTGGGCGGCGTCTACGCCCATCTGTTCCCCAAGAAGGTCGGCCGGGCGGTCCTGGACGCGGTGGTCGATCCGACCGAGAACTCGAAGCAGTCCTCTCTCGGGCAGACCGAGGGCTTCCAGCTCGCTCTGGACAACTTCACGGCGGACTGCGCGGAGCGCGACGACTGCTCGCTCCCCGGCGCCACCGGCAAGGAGGTCGAGGCGTGGATCTCCGAGTTCCTCGACCAGTTGGACAAGGAGCCGATCGAGGGGCTCGGCGACCGGCAGCTGACGCAGACCCTGGCCACCACCGGCATCGCCTCCTCCCTCTACTCCCAGGAGACGTGGCCCCTTCTCGAACAGGGCCTCGACGAGGCGGACGGCGGCAACGGCGGACTGCTCCTGGCGCTGGCCGACTCACTGAACGGACGGGCCCAGGACGGCCGTTACGACAACTCCAACGCCGCCAACGCCGCGATCAGCTGCGCCGACTCCAAGGAGCGGTTCACCCTGGCGCAGACCCAGGCGGCGCTCCCGGAGTTCCGCGAGGCGTCCCCCGTCTTCGGTGACTACCTGGGGTGGGGGCTGATGGGCTGCGCCGGATGGCCGGTCGCGGGTGCCTGGGAGACCCCGGACGTCAGCGCCCCGGGAGCGGCCCCGATCCTCGTCATCGGCAACACCGGTGACCCGGCCACGCCGTACGAGGGCGCGAAGGCGATGGCGGCCGAACTGGGCAAGGGTGTCGGGATCGAGATCACGTACAAGGGCGAGGGCCACGGCGCGTACAACAGCGGCAACGCCTGTGTGCAGAAGGCCGTGGACGGCTATCTGCTGAACGGCAAGGTCCCGGCCTCGGGCACCGTCTGCGGTTGACCGGCCGAGGGACTGACCGGCCGACGGGCTGACGGGCTGACCGGCCGACGGGCTGTCAGTGGTGCCGATTAGCATGGCCGCACATGTGTACCGCCCGCCGCGCGTTCCCACGCCGCCGGGCATCGGGGAGGGAACGCACCATGCGCGTACACGGACGGATTCGTCGGGCCGTCGCCCTGGCCGGGGCGGCTCTGCTGGCGACGGGGGTGCTCGCGGGATGTGACGTCGGCACGGAACCGGAGCCTACGGATACGGTCATAGGGCGCCCCACCCCATCGGCCTCCGGCAAGGGTGCGCCGGGCTCGCCCGGACTGCCCGCCTCGCTCACTTCCCAGCGCCCTGACTGGAAGCGCTGCAAGGCGCCCGATGGCGGCACCGCCCCCGGCTCCGGGTGGAAGTGCGCCACGGTCGACGTGCCCCTGGACTACGCGAAGCCGGCCGGCGAGACAATAGGGATCGCCCTGATCCGCCGGGAGGCAAGGGACCGGGGCGAGCGGCTCGGTTCGATGCTCTTCAACTTCGGCGGGCCCGGCGGTTCGGGCGTCGACATCCTGCCGCGCGCCGCTCCCTCGTACGAGAAGCTCAACTCCCGTTACGACCTGGTGGGTTTCGATCCGCGCGGGGTCGCCGGGAGCGCCGGGGTCAGGTGCCGCACCGACAAGGAGCAGGACACCACCAACCGTACCGTCGACATGACGCCGGACACCGCCAGTGAGGAAGCCGCCTTCGTCAACGACGGCGCGGCCTTCGGTGCGGGCTGCGAGCGCCGCTCCGGCACCCTGCTCCCGCACGTCGGTACGTCGAACGCGGCCCGCGACATGGACCTGATCCGCCAGGTCCTCGGCGACGACAAGCTCTCCTACTTCGGTGTCTCCTACGGTACGGAGCTCGGCGCGACGTACGCCCACCTGTTCCCGAAGAACGTGGGACGGACCGTCCTGGACGCGGTCGTCGACCCGACGGCCGACGGGGTGGGGCACGCCCGGAATCAGGCGACGGGCTTCCAGCGGGCGCTGGAGAACTACCTGAAGGGCCGCGGCCAGGACCCGAAGGCGGGCACCCAGCGGATAGCGCGGCTGCTCCAGCGGATCGACGGCAGTCCACTGCCCACCGATTCGGGGCGCAGGCTCAATGAGTCGCTGGCCATCACCGGCATCGTGACACCGCTCTACTCCGAGAGCAGCTGGCCCTCGCTGACCGCAGCGCTGGACGAGGCGGAGAAGAGCGGCACGGGGAACGGGCTGCTCCAGCTCGCCGACGCGTACAACGGCCGTGACGAGGACGGGCGTTACGACACCCAGAGCCATTCGCAGCGCGCCATCTCCTGTGCCGACACCAAGTCCCGGCCGACGGTGGACGAGGCCAGGGCGCTGCTGCCGGAGTTCCGGAAGCTGTCGCCGGTCTTCGGGCCGTTCCTCGCCTGGGACACCGCCGGCTGGTGTGCGCAGTGGCCGGTCGACGGTGAGCACGACACCCCGGAGGCGAGCGCCCCGGGTGCGGGTCCGATCCTCGTCATAGGCACGACCGGTGACCCGGCCACGCCGTACGAGGGCGCCCAGAAGATGGCGGACGAGCTGGGCAAGGGCGTCGGCGTCATGATCACCAACAAGGGTGAGGGGCACGGCGCGTACGGCGAGAGCGCGTGCGTGACGTCTACGGTCGACGACTACTTCCTGGACGGCGAGGTCCCGGCGGACGGCAAGACCTGCTCGTAGCGGCGACGCATACGAGAAGGGGCCGGTCCGCGAACGCGCGAACCGGCCCCTTCTCGTACTGCCGCGGGTCTAGTAGACCGGCTTCTCGGGTTCGATCTGGTGGACCCAGCCGATCACGCCGCCGCCCACGTGCACCGCGTCGGCGAAGCCCGCCGACTTGAGGACCGCGAGGACCTCGGCGCTGCGGACACCGGTCTTGCAGTGCAGGACGATGCGCCTGTCCTGCGGGAGGTCCTGAAGGGCGCTGCCCATCAGGAACTCGTTCTTCGGGATCAGCTTGGCACCCGGGATCGAGACGATCTCGTACTCGTTCGGCTCGCGAACGTCGATGATCTCGATCTTCTCGTCCCCGTCGATCCACTCCTTGAGCTGCTTGGGAGTGATCGTGGAGCCGAGCGCCGCCTCCTGGGCCTCCTCGGACACGACGCCGCAGAAGGCCTCGTAGTCGATGAGCTCGGTGACGGTCGGGTTCTCGCCGCAGACCGCGCAGTCCGGATCCTTGCGGACCTTCACCTGGCGGTACTGCATCTCCAGCGCGTCGTAGATCATCAGCCGGCCGACGAGCGGGTCACCGATACCGGCGAGCAGCTTGATGGCCTCGTTGACCTGGATGGAGCCGATGGACGCGCAGAGCACGCCCAGGACACCGCCCTCGGCGCAGGAGGGAACCATGCCGGGGGGCGGCGGCTCCGGGTAGAGGCAGCGGTAGCAGGGACCGTGCTCGGACCAGAAGACGGACGCCTGGCCGTCGAAGCGGTAGATCGAGCCCCAGACGTACGGCTTGTTCAGCAGTACGGCCGCGTCGTTGACGAGATAGCGGGTGGCGAAGTTGTCCGTGCCGTCCACGATCAGGTCGTACTGGGCGAAGATGTCCATCACGTTGTCGGCTTCGAGCCGCTCTTCGTGGAGGACGACCTTCACGTACGGGTTGATGCCCAGGACCGAGTCCTTGGCGGACTGGGCCTTGGACCGGCCGATGTCGGCCTGGCTGTGAATGATCTGGCGCTGCAGGTTCGACTCGTCGACCTCGTCGAACTCCACGATGCCGAGCGTGCCGACACCGGCCGCGGCCAGGTACATCAGAGCCGGCGAGCCGAGGCCGCCGGCGCCGACACACAGCACCTTCGCGTTCTTCAGCCGCTTCTGTCCGTCCATCCCGACATCCGGGATGATCAGGTGGCGGGAGTACCTGCGGACCTCGTCGACGGTGAGCTCAGCAGCTGGCTCGACCAAGGGTGGCAGCGACACAGGAACCTCAACAATGCAGGTGGTCGGTTTTTACGTACTTCAACTACGTACGGTTGTTCTTGCCGTAACACTGCCACGCCCCCTCTCATTCCGAGATACCCGGTCCGATGCGCGAGACGATTTCGTCCCAGTAACTGGGCAGCGCCGTGAATGGATCGGTTTGTCCGCCTTCATGGGCGTGGGCCGTCCGGTCCGTGAAGAAGATCGTCCCAGCGCCCTGCCAGCGGGCGATGCGCATGGCCTCCTCAAGGTGGGTGCGCGGGACGCCGTGCACGAAGTGCGCGAAGCGGCCGGGCGGGTAGGCGGCGGTCCACTCCGCCACCTGCGACCAGCGGTAGTCGGTCCACGCGCCGCGGAAGGTGACGAGTTGGTCGGCCGTCTCCGCGTAACCCGGGTACGGGTGGGTGTCGTGCCCCAGGACGAGCCTGCCGCCCCCGTCCGCGCTGTCGCTGTCCGCCAGGAGGGAGGAGAGCGTGCTCGTGAGCCTCCTGACCGCCGGGAGGCCGGCGCGTTCGACGGGACACCGGTCGAGGTAGAAGCCGCTGACCCGGTACCAGGCGAGGAAGGACCGGGCGTCGGCGACGATCTCGTCGAAGGGCCGGTCGCCCATGGCCAGGTCGAGGTGGCCGAGCAGCCTGCCCCCCGCGGCCCGGACGGTGTCGTCGGGGGCCTCGCCGCGCAGGGCGCGTTCCCTGGCGTTACGGAGCCGGCCCGCGGCCTCCAGACAGTGCGGGTCGGGCCGGGCGCCGGGCCCGTTGCCGATGTTGAGGACCGCCCAGTGCAGCGGCGTGCCCGGCCGGGTCAGTTCGGCCCATTCGGTGGGGGCGAGCAGCGGGTGTGCGTAGCCGGGGATGCCGAATCCGAGCTGTTCGCCGCCGTTGGTCCGCCGGGCCGTACCGCTGGTGGTCAGATGCGGCACGCCGCCTCCATCCAGATGTCCGCGAGGGACTCCTCCAGGTTGATCCGGGGGCGCCAGCCGAGCCGGTCGCGGGCGGTGCGGACATCGGCCTGCTGCCAGGCGCCGCAGCCGTCCGGGTAGGGGGACGGGGTCGCCGAGAGGTGTTCGACGACGGTCTCGACGGAGGCGCGGGGGGCGCCGATCGGGAGCCTGGGCGGGGGTGCGTCCAGTTCGTGGAGGGCGCCCGCGTAACCGGCGACCCGGGCGAGGACGGCGGCGGCGTCGCGGAGCCGGACGGCCCGGCCCGTACCGATGTTGACAACGCCCTGCGCGGCGGAGAGGGAGGCTGCGTGCACGGCGCGCGCCACGTCACGCACATCGACGAAGTCGCGCTGCACGCCCAGTCCGCTGAGCTTGAGTTCACCGTCGCCCGACTGCATGGCACGGCGCATCGCCTCGGCGAGGCGGCCGAGCGGGGATCCTGCGGGGGTGCCGGGACCCACGGGTGAGAAGACCCGCAGCACGACCGCGTCGAGGTCGGAGCCGAGGACGAGTTCGGTGGCGGCGAGTTTGCTGACCCCGTACGGGCCGCCGGGGCGGGGGATGGCGTCCTCGGCGGTCGAGGAGCCGGGCTGCGAGGGCCCGTACTCGGCGGAGCAGCCGACCTGGACGAGCCGGGCGCCACAGCCGCTCCGGCGCAGGGCCTCGCAGACGGTGGCGACGGCGACGGTGTTGTGGCGGGTCAGGTCGCGGGCGCCGCCACGGGTGGCACCCGCGCAGTTGACGACGACTCCGGGGTGGACGGCGTCCAGGAAGCGGGTGAGCGCTCCGGGGCTGCCGCCCGCGAGATCGAACCGTACGTCGGCGTCGTCGCCCCGGCCGAGGGCCGTGAGGTGGACGGCCGGGTCGGCGAGCAGGCGGTCGGCGACGAAACGGCCGAGGAATCCGTTGGCTCCGAGCAGCAGCACCCTCATCGTGCGCCCCCAGAGTGCCGACGGCGGGCTGCCGGTGCGGGGGATCGGGGGTTCATATCCGGTTTCTCCTTGGGGCTTTGGTCGATATGTGCGGTGGGTGAAGGACCCGCGGCGTCGGCTCCGCGGAGGTGAAGCGGTGGATCGGTGTCACCTCGTTTCCGCTCGCGCCACGGCGTGAGCGGATGCCCTGGAGAGGGCGACTGCGGCGTGGATCAGCAGCCCGAGGGCCGCCGCGCCACAGGCGAGGGCAGGTACGGCGGCGGTGCCGGCCGCCGCGACGAAGGCGTCGACGGGCCGGGCGAGGGAGTCGAGGCCGGGCAGGCGCCCGGCCAGGATCAGGGCGGGGGCCGCCACTTCGACGGCGCAGGCGGCGGCGAGGCCGGTGGTGGCCGGCTCGGGGAAGCCGTGGACGGTGAGCAGCCGGGCCAGGAAGAGCAGGACTCCGAGCGCGGTCGCCGCGAGGGGCACGCCGCCTCCCCCGTACGCGAGAGCTGCGAGGGAGAGCAGGACGAGGAGCGCGCAGAGGAAGAGCAGGAGGACTCCGAGGAGCACGGGGCGCACTCCTGCGCCGAACTCCTCCAGTGCGCGGCTGCCGGCGAGTTTGCGGTGTGCGTGTACGGAGAAGAGGTGCGCGCACCAGGCGGCGGGGGCGACGGCGAGCGCGAGGCCGAGCAGAGGGGCGGGGTCACCGGCCCAACCGCCGTCCGGGCCACCGCTCATGACCTGGGCGAGCAGACCCTCGCCGTACATGGCGTAGCCGAGGAGCCAGCAGCTGTAGACCGTGGCCGCCCCTACGGGACGGCTCTCGGCGCGCAGGGGCCCGCGGCGCAGAACGAGCCGCAGCCCGAGAAGGGCGAGGACCACTCCGGCGCCGGTCACCACGGACCTGACGCCCCCGTCGAGCGCCCCTTCGGTGACCCGGAGCACGCCCACGGTCGCGAGACAGGCGGCGCCCGGAAGCAGCACGAGCAGCGTCCAGCCCGCCCGCGCGTCCGTGTCGCGCCCGGCGCGCGGGGGCGGCGGCGCGTCGGGCTCGCCAACGATGCCGGGGACGCGGGCGTACAGCTCCTCGGCGAGCGAGAAGACATCACGGTGGCGATAGCGGGCGGCGGTGCGGTCGGTGAGTCCGTGGGCCTCCAGTCCTGCGGCGATCTCCAGCGGATCGACGGCTCTCTCGCAGAGCTCGCGGTGCCGGTGCATGAGCGATTTCACGGGGTCTGCGGGCCCGCGCCGCGCAACGGGTTTGCGCACGGTGGCCCCGACGGGGGCGACCTCGGGCGCCCGGTGCAGCGGGACCGGGGCGGGGGGTGAGTCGGCTCCGGGGAGTTCGGTGGCTTCCGGCTGCCCCTCGTCCGCATCCGCGTCGCCGGCGGGATCGGGCGACGCCTCGGGACCGGAGTCCGATTCGGGATCCGGGTCCAGCACCGGGGAGGAGCCCTCCGGAAGGCCCCACGGCGGTGCGGAGATCTCCGTGAGGTCCGGGACCGAGGTCTCGTTGACCAGGGCATCGGAGCGGGGGTCCCAGCCTCCGTCGGCGCGCGGCGCGACAGGTGCGTCCAGGGCTTCGGTCGTTCGTCGGCCCATCAGGGGTCCTCCGTCGTCATGTCCGATCTTGTCGTCACCCATCGCCGTCCCCCGCCCCGGCGACAGCGGCGCACACGCCCTCGGGCTCGGCCGCCCAGCTCGGCAGCCGGGCGGCACCCGGTCCTGCCGGCGGTACGGCGGCGGGGGGCTGCCGGCCCGTCCAGTGACCGAGCACATGGGCCTCGGGCGGAGTGGCGAAGGGGCGCGGTTCGCCGTCGGCGTCCACCGCGTCGGCTTCCCGCCATGCCGGGGAGCGCGAGATCAGCTCCAGGTAAATGCCGCGAAATGCCGCAAGGTTCTGTTCGACGGTGAAGAGTTCGAGCGCCCTGGCGCGCGCCGCGGCGCCGAGGCGTGCGCGGCGCTCGGGGTCGCGCAGCAGCGCGATGCAGGCATCTGCGAGCGCCCGCGGATTGCGCGGAGGCACCACGAGCCCCGTGCCCCCGATGACCTCGACGACGGCGCCCACGTCCGTGGAGACGGTGGCCCGGCCGCAGAACATCGCCTCGACGAGACTGATGGGAAAGCCTTCGACGACGCTGGACAGGACGATGACGCCGCCCGCCGCGTACGCCTCGGCGAGGTCGGGGACGTCGGGGCCGCCGATCTCCTCGAACGACACCGGGTTGTCGCCCACGGCGTGTGCGCCCGTGGCCTCGTCGGGGAAGAGCTGGGCGGCGAGGGCCCGGCAGGTCGCGAGGTACGCATCGCCCTCGCCCCCCTGTGCAGGTGCGCCGAAGATCCGGAGCCGGGCGTCCGGTTCGGCTCTGCGTACGTCGGCGAAGGCGTGCAGCAGGGCGATCAGGTCCTTGGCGGGCTCGATCCGGCCGACCCACACCAGCGTGTCGGGGCCACTGCCGTCCTCGCTCTCCCCCACACTCCGGAAGCGCTCCGCCGCCATGCCCGGGTAGACCGTGCGCAGCCTGGCGCGGTCGGCGCCGCACCGCTCCTGCCAGCGGCGTACGTGCGTGTTGCCGGGGGTGATGATCGCGGCCTGGCGGTAGACCTCGGCGGCGAGCTGTCCGTGGAAGTTGGCGAGCAGCGTGCGCACCGGCGCGGTGAACGGCTCGCCGGAGGTGGCGAGATAGTGCGACCGCAGGTGCACACCGTGCTCCGTGACCAGCAGCGGCACTCCGAAGAAGCGTTTGGCCAGCAGCCCGGGCAGGGCTGCCGCGCCTCCCGACGCCGCATGGCAGAGGTCGACGGCGCCGAGGCTCTCCTCGTCGTACCAGTCGAGGGAGAGGGGGCGCAGCACCCGCTCCAGTTCGGCGGCGAAGGTGAGGAGATCAGGCACCGTGGCGGTCTGGACGGTGCGCCCGGTGCCCCGTGCGCGGCAGGCCGATTCGAGGATGCGCACGGTGGTCTCGGAACGCAGCGCGGTGTGCAGTCCGCCGCGCTCCCTGGCCAGTTCGGCGAGCCCGTACAGGGCTTCCGTGAAGCGTGCGCCGGCCGCGCTGCCCGCTCCCGCGTCGGCTGCGGCGCCCGTACCGCTGTCGTCGGCGGCGCAGACGGTGGTGGCGAGCGCCGTCAGGTGCGCCGTGAAGCGCCGGCGTTCGCGGAGCCCGTAGGAGCGTCCGTTGCCGGTCACGATCCTGGTGAGCAGCCCCCGCGGAACGCTGCCTCGCAGCGCGTCGTCGTCGGTGGTCCACAGGGGGGCCGTACGCACCCGGCTGATCTGGGGCGGCAGTCTGACCCAGCCCTGTTCCTCCTGGTGGGCGGAGCGGCTGAGCGCGAAGAGGTCGAACTCGTGCTGGGGAAGACCGCGCACCAGCCGGTCGCACCAGAGTCTGGACTCACCGGTCGCATACGGATAACCACCGTCGGTGAGGAGTCCGATCCGCACGAGTACACCCCCGATCTCCCTTGTGGACGGCCGCCGTTGGAACGGCGACTCGCAGCGGGACGACCGTAAGCGGATACGCCGGTGGCGCGACGGACGGTTGTCCGTCG